>NZ_CP023994.1:1200000-1500000 GCF_003194085.1 Aurantimicrobium photophilum
AAGCCGCCAGCGCTCAGGAGCAGGCGCTGTGGGAATGGGCGGAGAGGTGCAGTTTCGGGCATTCCCCCAGTGTATCTAGCTAAATTTCGTTCGTATCCGTATGATTATTTCCACTGAGTGAATGCTCAGAGATTGACGAGGTTAGGTAATCCTTACTAAGGTAAACCTAAGTTAGGCAACCCTAACTTTATAGATTCACACGAAAGAGACGTGCACTTCATGCTCGCAAACCTGCTCATCGGCCTCCGCGAAGGTCTTGAAGCCGCACTTATCATCGGAATTCTTGGCGCGTACTTAATCAAGATCAACAGACGCGACGTTCTTCCCAAAATGTGGATGGGTGTGGGCTTAGCTGCTCTTCTCTCCACCATCGTGGGAGTCATTCTTGGGGTCGGCGTTGCCACACTGGATGACCGATCCGAAGAAATCATGGCAGGCACCCTCTCTTTCCTTGCCGTCGGACTGGTCACGTGGATGATTTTCTGGATGGCCAAAACTGCCCGGAATTTAAAGTCTCACCTCGAATCAGATGTTGAGAATTCATTAGCGGGCAATGGCTGGGGAATCATGTTCGTGGCTTTCCTGGCTGTAGGGCGTGAAGGTGTGGAAACTGCGTTGTTCATTTGGGCAGCAGCGAACGCCACCGGCGAGCGCATCCTCCCCGTCCTGGGAGCATTCATCGGATTGGGCATCGCTGCAGTTTTGGGATGGCTCATCTTCAAGGGAATGGTGCGCCTCAACCTCAAGAAATTCTTCGCCTGGTCAGGCGCATTCCTCATCATTGTTGCCGCTGGGATCCTGAGCTACGGCATTCACGAATTCCAAGAAGCAGGAATCCTCCCTGGCGATGCCGACAAGGCTTTCAACGTCAGCGCAGTTATTGCTCCAGACACCTGGTATGCGGTTCTCCTTCGCGGCACAATCGGGTTCACCCCCGAAATGGCATGGGGTCAGATCATTGGCTGGGCGCTTTACGTCGGAATCACACTAACTGTCTTCCTGCGTCAGATTAATGCGAAAACCCCCGCCAAGTAAGGCGAGGGTTTTCAGCTAGATCAAAAACGAGAACGAGAATTACTCGTTCTGCTTCTTCAAGCGGCTAGCCGAGCGGGCACGAGCATTCGCGTCTAGCTCAACCTTACGAATACGCACGTGCTCAGGGGTAACCTCAACACACTCGTCTTCACGAGCGAACTCAAGGCACTCTTCCAAGGTGAGCTTGCGTGAGGGGGTCATGCGCTCAAAGCTGTCCGAGGTGGACTGACGCATATTAGTCAGCTGCTTTTCCTTGGTGATGTTGACATCCATGTCTTCGGAACGTGAGTTCTCGCCGACAACCATGCCTTCATACACTTCCTGAGTGGGCTCCACGAAGAAGCTCATACGCTCCTGCAGTGCAACCATGGCAAATGGAGTGGCAACACCGGCACGGTCAGCAACGATCGAACCGTTGGTGCGGGTCACGATGGAACCAGCCCAAGCTTCATAACCGTGAGACACAGCGTTGGCGATACCAGCACCACGAGTAATGGTCATGAACTCAGTGCGGAAACCGATCAGACCACGGGAAGGAACGATGAATTCCATACGAACCCAGCCGGTGCCATGGTTCGTCATGGACTCCATGCGACCCTTACGAGCAGCGAGGAGCTGAGTCACAGCACCGAGGTATTCCTCAGGAGCATCGATGGTGAGGTGCTCGAAAGGCTCGTGAACCTTGCCGTCGACCTTCTTGGTCACTACCTGTGGCTTACCCACGGTGAGCTCGAAGCCTTCGCGGCGCATGTTCTCAACCAAGATGGCCAGAGCAAGTTCACCACGACCCTGGATTTCCCAGGCGTCGGGGCGACCAATGTCAACGAGCTTGATAGAGACGTTACCGACGAGTTCGCGGTCCAAACGGTCCTTCACCATACGAGCGGTGAGCTTGTGCCCCTTAACCTTGCCCACGATGGGCGAAGTGTTGGTTCCAATGGTCATCGAGATTGCGGGGTCATCCACGGTGATGGTGGGCAACGGACGAATGTCGTTGGGATCCGCAATGGTTTCACCAATGGTGATGTCTTCAATACCGGCGATAGCAACGATGTCACCAGGACCAGCTTCGTCAGTAGGGAAGCGCTCCAGTGCCTTGGTAATAAGAAGTTCAGTGATCTTCACGTTCGCCACGGAACCATCACTCTTGACCCAGGCAACCTGCTGGCCCTTCTTGATGTTGCCGTTGAAGATACGCAGCAGAGCAAGACGACCCAGGAATGGCGATGCATCCAGGTTGGTCACGTGAGCCTGCAGAGGGTGTGCGTCGTCATAGGAAGGAGCAGGAACGTGCTTCAGGATAGCTTCGAACAGAGGCTCGAGGTCATCGTTGTCAGGCAGTGAGCCATTCTCAGGCTTGTTGTGGCTGGCAGCACCGGCACGACCAGATGCGTAGACAACAGGAACATCCAGGATCGAGTCCAGGTCGAGGTCAGGAACGTCATCGGCCATGTCGGAAGCAAGACCAAGAAGAAGGTCCTGGCTTTCGCCCACAACCTCATCGATACGAGCATCGGGACGGTCGGTCTTGTTGACTAGAAGAATCACGGGAAGCTTTGCTTCCAGTGCCTTACGCAGAACGAAGCGAGTCTGAGGAAGAGGGCCCTCAGATGCGTCAACGAGAAGAACAACGCCGTCCACCATGGACAGACCGCGCTCCACCTCGCCACCGAAGTCGGCGTGGCCGGGGGTGTCAATCACGTTGATGATGATGGGGCCGTTGTCGGCGTGCTTTCCCTCGTAGGACACAGACGTGTTCTTCGCGAGGATGGTGATGCCCTTTTCGCGTTCGAGGTCGTTGGAGTCCATCATGCGGTCTTCGCCAGCAAAGTGGGCGTCGAACGAGTTGGTCTGCTTGAGCATTGCGTCTACAAGCGTGGTCTTACCGTGGTCAACGTGAGCAACGATTGCAACGTTGCGGCGGTCTGAGCGGAGGGCGTGCGCCATGAAAAATCCTCTCGATGACCGAACATGGTCATCGTTGGTTAGAAGTGATTGCCCGACAAAATAAAACCAGCGGCACCACAGGTGTGCAATGCCGGGTAAATCGAGCATTTCAAGCATACCGTAGGCATCTCTAACTAGGCTTATCGGCGTGAGTGAATGGACCCCGAAACAGCAACGTGCACGCACCTGGCTTGAGATTGCCATTGTGCTGGGACTCTCTCTGGGGTCCTCCGCGGTGTATTCGATTGTGTCGCTCATTCGAAAGCTCACTACTCCTGAAGCACTCAATGCTCAGAAGGCGGTCATCAACCAGCCTCTGTCGGATCAGCCCATCTTTGATCTGGTCTACCAACTCTTAGGTATCTTCTTTGGCCTGGTTCCTGTTGTGTTGGTGTTATGGCTGTTAGCGAAACCAGGCAACAGCGCGTTCACCCAATTGGGATTCAACTTCAAAGAACCCGGCAAAGACCTGCTGCGCGGATTTGGCTTGGCAGCGATTATTGGCATTCCAGGTCTAGGCCTCTACCTCGTCGGTAATGCCTTAGGAATTACGGTCACGATTGTTCCGACCGCACTGGATACCTACTGGTGGACTGTGCCGGTATTGGTCCTGGCAGCGCTGCGTGCAGCCCTGGTCGAAGAACTCATCGTCGTTGGCTACCTCTTCACTCGCCTGCGTGAATTTGGCTGGAAGACTTGGCAGATCATTCTCACGTCGGCTGCCTTGCGTGGCAGTTACCACCTGTATCAAGGTTTTGGTCCCTTCGTGGGCAACTTCGTGATGGGCGTGGTGTTCGGTTTGGCTTATCAGCGCTGGGGTCGCACGATGCCTCTCGTGATTGCGCACTGGATCTTGGACATTGTTTCCTTCACTGGCTATGCCGCAGTGAAGGCACTTGCTCCGGGCTTCCTGCCCGGCACCTAAACCACCTTTCTTTCACAGCCAGCACATAAGAAACTCTCGGTAGGGTTGTACCTATGTCTAAGCGCTTTATCGGTGCGACCATGGTCGCTCTCCTCATCACCGCTGTTCTCTCCGCATGCAGCATCACTGACCACAAAAATCTCTCTGGCAACGCTGCCCGTAATGCTGCTGTTGCCGTGGTGGCTAACTCGGTCAAGGAGTTCAAGGCCAAAGGCGGAACTGAGACTCTTTCGGTAGCAGATAAAGAATTCGTCCTTGTCTATGACCCCAGCGCACCCGAAGGCAAGCAGGTTGTCACAGCAAACCTGGGCGACAAGACCACTCCGACTTTTGATGAAGCTAAGTCAATCTCCATCAATGCATTGAAAAAGCTCCTCGACTCGAAGACGTTCGCGGACGCAGAGTTCAAGCTCAGTGACAACATCTTCAAAATTACGGGTACCGATTTCACCATCGAACTTCACACCAAAAATGACCTCGTCATGACCTCTGTTATTTCCGGCAAGGCGACGGGCGTTAACGTTCCTCAGATCGTGGTGTCTTCCTATGGTCTCAGCGAGGAAGCACAGAAGCTCTTTGACTCTGCTGTTGAGCCCGCGACAGCCCAGTAATAAATACCTTTCGTCCAATTTTCCGCTTCACAAAGCGGTTTAGAATTAACTATGGCGAAATCTTCACACCCCACCCGCGATCGTCTTATTGAGACGATGGCGGAACTGCTGGATGGTTCTGATCCAGAACACATCACAGCCGATCAGGTGTTGACAGCCTCGGGGGTTTCTAAGGGTTCGCTGTATCACCACTTCGAAGATTTTGAAGACCTGCTCGAAGCAGCACTTATTGCTCGATTTAGCGTGAACGTGGACGCGACCATTGATGCTCTCGCGCAGATTTTGGCCACCGTGGGCTCACGCGATGACCTTCTGAAAGCTCTCCGCAAGCTCAACATTTATAACCAGGATCAAGCACGTTCTAGCTTCCGCCTCGAGCGCGCTCGTGCAGCTGGCTTGACCTACAGCAGCCCTCGCTTCCACGAAGCACTAGGCGCTGAACAGAAGCGCCTCACGGATGCCTTCACTGACCTCTTCATCGAAGCCCAGAACAAGGGCTGGATGTCAGAGAATGTCGATGCTCGCGCTGCTGCCGTCTTCGTTCAGGCTTACACCGTAGGTCGCGTCGTTGACGATATCGCCCCTGAAAAGGTAGACCCTGCAGCCTGGATCGACCTCGTGATGCACGTGGTCGATAAGGCCATCCTGAACTAGTTCGCTAGTACTTCTGCGGTTGAACGAACCGTGGCGAATTCGCCGTGCAGGTTTGCTCCGGTGATTCGTGCTATTTCGTCAGCGGGTATGATTTTTCCCTCAACATCTTTCCGGTCATTAGTGTGCGTAGCATCCAGTACGAACGTGACGTCATAACCAAGATTTCCTGCCATGCGTGCCGTTGTTTCACAACAGTGGTTCGTCGTGATGCCACAAATTGTGACTGAAGAAATTCCTACTGCCTTGAGCCACGCATCGAGGTCAGGCGTTCCATAGAAAGCTGAGTTCACCTGCTTCGAAATAAGGAGGTCATGAGCTCCATCTATTCCAGCTTTGAAATCGTTGCCCGACTGCCCCGGACGAAGGGGCGAGGTTGCGCCAACAGAATCATGACGTACCAACACGACAGGTTGACCTTCGGAACGCCATTTCCCGAGCAAGGAACGAATGTTGTCTTCACATGCAGGGTTATTTCGCGGTCCCCAGTAATCCAGCTGGTCAAAACCCTGCTGGACATCAATCACGATGAGAGCGTTCTTCGTCATGGCTTCAGGTTACTCTGCTGCCGCCTAGAACACTTATATCAATATTGATATAATTAGTTATGGTCATCTCTACGCTCATTTCTGAGGCTCGACTTCAGAGTGGTCTCACGCAGACAGAGCTAGCGTTGCGAGCTGGCACATCGCAAGCAACCTTGAGTAAATACGAGTCAGGCGAAGCGGTCCCCACTCTGGTGACATTGGAAAGAATTCTGGCAGCAGCTGGTTCCACGCTCGAGCTCACTGCAACGAGTTCCCCTCGGCAACTGGATGTTCGCCGAGGAATAATGGCTCTGGTTCAGGCCAAAAGAAAACAGATCATCGAGATCCTCGCCGGTTTTGACATGTTCAACCCGGCAGTGTTTGGCTCCGTCGCCCGAGGCGAGGAAACAGAAACTTCTGACATCGACATCATGGTTGATTTTGACGCGAGAAAGTATGGCTTGATGCCTTTGCTTGATGCTTCCGATGCCCTTCAAGAAATACTTTTTCAACAGATTGATGTAGCCCCCCGTTCTGTCCTCGCTGAGCATGTAGCTTTACACGCTCATCGAGAGGCAGTTCCTTTATGACCCGAAGCGACAAACAACGTATTAGCGACATCCTGAAAGCCATCCAGTCCATCCACAGAAGCAAAGCATTACTCGAGAAACATTCTGAGGATGAAATTGAAGAGACGGTGTTGGCCGCCGTCACTTTTCAACTATTCATCATTGGTGAAGCGGTGAAGTCTCTCAGCGCTAGTCAACGAGAGACGCTGCCGGAAGTCCCCTGGAGCAAAATAATGCGTCAGCGCGACCTCATTGGTCACCACTACTTCACCGTAGACGCGGAAATGATTTGGGAAACATTAGATAAGCCCCTCAACCAGCTTCATGCTGCTTTGAGGGGCTTATCAATTCAAGATTGAGAAATGTTAGTTCTCAAACGCTTCTGGTGGTGGGCAGGAGCAGACCAGGTTGCGGTCACCGTAGGCGTTGTCGATACGACGAACCGGAGCCCAGTACTTGCTCCGCACGCGCATAGTGCGGGTGGCAGCATCGAGGCCTTCAGCGAAGGGATAGACAGCCTTCTCGCGAGAGTAAGGGTGGTTCCACTCCCCTGCGATGGAGGCAGCCGTGTGAGGAGCGTTGTGCAGTGGGTTGTCATCTGCAGGCCACTGCCCAGCAAGCACAGCGTCAGCTTCTGCCTTGATGGTGATCATGGCGTTGATGAAGCGTTCGATCTCGTCAAGGTCTTCCGATTCGGTGGGCTCAATCATGAGCGTGCCCGCAACGGGGAAGCTCATGGTGGGAGCGTGGAAGCCAAAGTCCACCAAACGCTTAGCCACGTCATCCACGCTCACACCGGTCTCTGCCGTCAGCGGACGCAGATCGAGGATGCACTCGTGCGCAACCAAACCGTTGTCACCGGTGTAGAGGGTGGGGTAGTAATCCGCGAGGCGCTTGGAAATGTAGTTCGCTGCGAGAACTGCAGATGCTGTTGCATCTCGGATGCCTTGCTCACCCATCATGCGCACGTATGCCCACGAGATGGGAAGAATGCTGGGCGAACCGTAAGGAGCAGCTGAGATCTGAGCACCATCGTGAGTAACGGTGGAGACGGTGTCACCTTCCACCAACACGTGGTGAGGGTTCTGGATAGCGAAGTGGCTGGGCAGGTAAGGAGCAAGGTGCGCCTTCGCTGCGACGGGGCCCACGCCGGGACCGCCACCACCGTGAGGGATGCAGAAGGTCTTGTGCAGGTTCAGGTGGGAGACGTCGCCACCAAAGTCACCGAAGCGAGCAAAGCCGGTCATCGCGTTGAGGTTTGCACCGTCAACATAAACCTGGCCACCTGCTGCGTGAACCGCAGCGGTGATGTCGGGCACTGCGTGCTCATACACACCGTGAGTGGAGGGGTAGGTGATCATGAGAGCAGCGAGTGTGTCACCGTGCTCGGCGATCTTGGCGCGCAGGTCATCGAGGTCAACGTTTCCGACCTCATCACAGGCGACCACAACCACGCTCATGCCAGCTAGAACTGCGGAGGCTGCGTTGGTGCCGTGGGCACTGGAAGGAATCAAGCAGACGGTGCGCTGAGTGTCACCGTTGGCCAAGTGGTATCCACGAATAGCGAGCAGACCAGCAAGCTCGCCCTGGCTTCCCGCGTTGGGCTGGAGGGAAACGGTGTTGTAACCGGTGAGGTCAACAAGCCATTTCTCGAGCTGAGCAATGAGTTCAACGTAACCGGCAACATCCTCAGCGGGAGCGAAGGGGTGTAGACCACCAAACTCGGGCCAGGTCACTGCTTCCATTTCGGTGGCAGCGTTGAGCTTCATGGTGCAGGAACCCAGCGGGATCATGCCACGGTCGAGTGCGTAGTCGAAGTCAGCAAGACGCTTGAGGTAGCGCATCATGCTGGTCTCGCTGCGGTGCGTGTTGAACACGGGGTGCTCAAGATAGGTCGAAGTGCGCACCAGCTTGGCGGGTACGGCCGAAGCCACTGCTTGGTAAGCAGCGTCTGCACCGAAGAACCCCGCAACGGCTTCCACTTCACCGGGGGTGGTGGTTTCATCCACGGAGATGGTGAGGGTGTCAGCATCAACCTGGTTGAGCAAGAAGCCACCAGCTTGTGCAGCGGCAGCGATAGCTGCTGCCTTGCCAGGAACGCTGACGTGGAGGGTGTCGAAGAAGTTGTCGTGAGTGACGGTGACACCGCCGGCG
Organism: Aurantimicrobium photophilum; assembly: GCF_003194085.1. NCBI lineage: Bacteria > Bacillati > Actinomycetota > Actinomycetes > Micrococcales > Microbacteriaceae > Aurantimicrobium > Aurantimicrobium photophilum. The sequence goes on from NZ_CP023994.1 coordinate 1,208,420, forward strand.
CGAAGAATCGCTGCCAGTGCGGTGGCACGCTCGTGCACCTGGGTTGCAATTTCCTTCAGGCCCTCGGGGCCGTGGTACACCGCGTACATTCCGGCCATCACAGCGAGGAGTACTTGTGCAGTACAGATGTTCGAGGTTGCCTTGTCGCGGCGGATGTGCTGCTCACGTGCCTGCAGGGTCAAGCGATAGGCAGGCTCACCATTGGCGTCGAGAGAAACTCCCACCAGACGGCCAGGCATGCTGCGCTCAAGGCCAGCACGAACAGCCATGTAACCGGCGTGGGGACCACCAAAGCCCATGGGAACACCGAAGCGCTGTGAGGATCCCACAGCAACATCAGCACCGAGTTCAGCAGGGGAAGCAATGAGAGTCAAGGCAAGCAGGTCAGCAGCCACGATCGTGATGGCACCGGCCGCCTTGGCCTTCTCGATGACGGCACTGGGGTCCCAGATGCGACCATTCGCACCGGGGTATTGAATGAGAACACCGAAAGCCTCAGGAAGCTCTGCACCGGCAGCAAGATCAAGCTCAACTACCTCGATGCCCACTGCAGCAACGCGGCCGGCAATCAGGCTCTTGGTCTGAGCCAGGACATGGGTGTCGACAACGAAAACGTTGGAGTCCACCTTGGAGGAGCGACGAGCCAAGAGCATGGCTTCCACAGCCGAGGTGCTCTCATCGAGCATCGAGCCGTTGGCGGTTGCCAGACCGGTGAGGTCAGTGACCATGGTCTGGAAGTTGATGATGGCTTCCAGACGACCCTGGGAAATCTCAGGCTGGTAGGGCGTGTATGCCGTATACCAGCTGGGGTTCTCCAACACGTTGCGCTTGATCACCGCAGGAGTAATCGTGTCGTAGTAACCCTGACCGATCAGTGAGCGACGAAGAGTGTTCTTCGAGGCCAACTCACGCAGTTCCGCAATCGTTTCGCGCTCAGTAGCAGGCTCAGGGAGCAGAGATGAGCCAGCAGCACGGAACTGGTCGACGTGAATCGACTCAGGGATTGCAGCCTCGATGAGGTGCTCGATGCTGTCATAGCCCAGGTGCTTCAGCATCTGGGCTTGTGCTGCAGAGTCAGTTCCGATGTGGCGGTTGACGAACGCGTTCGACATTCAATTTCCTTGACAGGTTGAGGGCATTACAAAAGTTGGAACAGGTGCTGCCGGGGCAGCGACGAGAGTTCTTGTGAACTATTCGCCCGTGAGTGCGGTGTAGGCGTCAGCGTCCAGCAGTGCGGGAACGTCAGCGAAGCTCACCTTGATGAGCCAGCCAGCGCCGAAGGGGTCTTCGTTGACGAGCTCAGGGCTGGAGACAACTGCGTCGTTGACCTCGGTGACAGTTCCGGTGACAGGGGCGTAAAGCTCTCCTACGCTCTTGGTGGACTCGATCTCGCCAACAACGGTGCCCGCGGTGATGGAGGCGCCGACCTTGGGCAGCTCAACGTAGACAACGTCGCCGAGCTTCTCAGCTGCGTAGGCGGTGATGCCCACTGTTGCGCTGTCGCCGTCGACAAGCAGCCACTCGTGTTCTTCGGTGTACTTCAGGTTGGTGGGGTTAGCCATGGTTAGTTCTTCTTTCTGCTGTAGAAGGGTAAAGCGGTAACGGTATAGGGAAGACGAGTGCCGCGGATATCCACATCCACGATGGTGCCCAGCTCGGAGACCGAGGGGTCAACGAACGCCATGGCAACGGGGTATTCAAGCGTGGGTGACAGGGCACCGGAGGTGACCACACCCACCTTGTTCTCACCGGAGTAGACCTCATAGTCAGCACGAGCAGCACGCTTGCCTTCGCCGACGAGACCCACCAGAACGGGAGCATCTGCAGAGACGCCCTTCTCAGATGCTGCGCGTCCGACGAAGTCGCCTTCCTTGGACAGGGCAACAACCTTGCCCAGGCCTGCCTGAACAGGAGCGGTGGTGAGGTTGAGCTCGTGACCATAGAGAGGCATACCGGCCTCGAGGCGGAGAGTGTCACGGCATGCCAGACCGGTGGGTACCAGTCCACGGCTTTCACCGGCAGCCATCAATGCGTTCCAAAGAACTGCTGCGTGCTGTACATCGACATAGAGCTCAAAGCCGTCTTCACCGGTGTAGCCGGTACGACCGATCAGCATAGGGTTGCCCAGGAACGTAGCAGGAAGAGACCAGTAGTACTTGAGGGACTCAAGGGTGGGCTCGGGACGCTCAGCAGCTTCAGCTGCGAGCTCGAGACCGACGGTGTGCTTGAGAATGTCGAGAGCGTTGGGTCCCTGCACGGCAATAAGCGCAGTGGCGTCGCTTTCGTCCTTGACGTTGACATCAAAACCTGTGGTGCGGTGGTTCAGTGCCTCAACGGCAGGGAAACGGTTACCTGCATTGGCCACAACCAACCAGTGCTGCTCACCGAGGCGGTAGACCACGAGGTCATCAATGATGCCACCTGCTTCGTTGAGCAGAAGAGAGTACTTAGCCTGGCCAATGTTGATGGCAGAGAGTTTGCCAGCGAGTGCGTAGTCCAGGAATGCACCAGCTTCTGGGCCGGTGACGGAGATCTCAGCCATGTGGGAGATATCGAAAATACCGGCAGCAGTGCGCACGGCGTGGTGCTCAGCCAGGTCGCTGTCATAGCGAACGGGCATCATGAAGCCCGCGAAGTCGGTGAAGCTGGCACCGAGTGATTCGTGCACGGCGTACAGCGGTGAGTATCGAGGTGAGTCAGACATTGAGTTCTCCTTCGGTCAAAAACCTTTTGAGTGGGAACTCCCCCTCTGTCATTGGTGCCTGAGAGCTTCACTGCCGAAGCAGCTTTCACCGTGGGCGAGATGTTTTGTTCAACATCTTCTTTTCAGAGTGGTCCGTCCGATGCGGTACGCGTACCTGAGAGATTGTCGGGGAGGATTGCTCCTTCGGTGTTCACCTCGAAAGTGAACTCTCCCGCATCGATCGCTAGACCTCGATATTCAATTAGTACGTCAAGTCTATGGGCGGAAGTCCCGATACTCCGCATGTTTTCTGGCCAGAGCGGAAGGAATTGAGGAAGTTACTTCAAGTCAGGGTTGAAGGTCTGAACTCAGTCCGTCACAACAGAATCCCCACCTCTGGTGAGGTGGGGATTCTTGCCAACCCAATTGGAAGGATTTAATCGGCGGTATGAGCGCGCTTTTCAAGGGTCTTGCCCTTGAAATACTCACTGTTGACCACGTTCCACCAGATCATCAGGAATGCTCCTAAAGCGATAGACATCAGACCAACTACGCCGACAGCGCCGGCACCAAAGATGGTGACGTTGTTGCCGTTGGCGTCAACCAGCCAGTCCGGCAGCAGGAACTGCTGCAGGCCATAGACAAAGACGATAGCCATCGTTGTGCCACCGAGGAAAGGAATCAGGCCCCGCATGAAGAAGTTTCGAGTGCTCATAAAAAGGGTCTTGCGGAAGAACCAGGTTGCAGCGAATCCGGTAAGTCCGTAGTAGACGGCAATGAGCAGACCCAGTGCACCAATCAACGCAACCAGCAGATCTGGGCTCACCAAAGTGAAGATGAGATAGAACGCGGCCGAGATGATGCCCATGCCCCAGGTTGCCCAGGTGGGCGTGAGGAACTTGGGGTGCATCTTTGTGAAGTGCGAGGGAAGGGCCTTGTAGGCCGCCATCGAAAGTGCACCGCGAGCGGTGGGCAAGATGGTGGTCTGAGTCGAGGCAGCTGCCGAGGTCAGAATCGATGCGGCCAACAGCAGCATCATAATGTGACCGAGAATGCTGTCACCGAACAGGGTTGGTCCCACCGCGGCGAAGATATCGCCGGCGTTGTCAGGGTTGCCCAAACCAATACCGGTTTCACCAACACCTGCGAATGCAACGGCGCCCACAGTGACCAAGAGGTAGGTCACAACCAAGAGCAGGGTGCTAATGACTGCAGCATTACCGGGAGTCTTTTCAGGGTTTGAGGTTTCTTCGTTGATGGCCACAGCGGTGTCCCAGCCCCAGTAGATAAACAGGGCGGTCAGCACAGCAGGAGCAATAGCGGTTTCAAAGGGAAGAGTGAAGGGGTTGAACCAGCTCAGTTCAGGGATGCTGGACTCTGCAATACCGTTTCCGCTAAAGACACGGAACAGGGCAACACTGGCGAAGGCAATCAGGATGATTACTTCAATAGCGAGTAGCCAGTACTGGAGCTTGGCGGAGATCTCCACGCCTCGATACGCAATCCAAGTCATCAGGAAGATCCAGATCAAACCGGCAAAGGTTGACCAGAAGACGTCTCCTGAGATGGCGCCAATCTCCGGGTTATTAAAGACTTCTCCCACGAAGGTGAAGGAGTAGGAACCGGCAATTTGTGCCAGGTTGGCCATCACGATGATGTCGGCGGCGATTAATGCCCAACCACCCATCCAGCCGGTGCGGGTGCCAAAGGCACGTGCTGCCCAGGTAAACACCGTGCCGCAGTCCGGCTCTACGCGGTTGAGCTCTTTGTAAGCAACAGAAATAAAGAACATGGGCACGAATGCCAGCAAGATGATGCCCGGTGCTTGGAACCCAACAAGGGTTTCACCACCTAAGACAATGAAGCCGAGGGCAGCTGCCAGGCTATATGCCGGCGCCGTGGAGGCCATTCCGACAACAACACTGGAGACGAGTCCCAATGCTCCTGTCTTGAGTCCTTTTTGTCCGGTGAGGTCAGTAGTTGACATTCGGTGTTGCTCCTTTGTGACGTCCGCATCCCAGCCCTGAACTGCGGTTGCTACACACTTAACTCTCATTTGTGAGAGATTTCCATCAATAACCCACCTTTCAAGAGTTCTTTACATAATCGAAATGAAGACGAATTGTGGTGTTCGAGTCAGAATGACACTAAGATGGATTTACTTAGAGTCAAACTGACTCTTACAAAGTAGGGGCAATGTCAACAGCTGAGAGCCAGGTCTCGCTCGCCGTATCCACGGTGATCTTTGCGTTGCGCCCTTCAGCCTCTGGCGAGCCGGAACTGGTTCTCCCCCTGGTTCGTCGAATCCGCGAACCCTATGAGGGGCAGTGGGCGCTGCCCGGTGGTCCATTGAACTCCAACGAAGACTTGGCCGAAGCTGCCTCTCGCACTCTGCTCGAGACCACCGCCCTGGAGCCTCGCTATCTCGAGCAGCTCTACGCTTTCGGTCAGCTCGACCGCTCCCCCGATGACCGCGTGGTCTCGATTGTCTACTGGGCACTGGTTGCTGGTGATGAAGCAGACCGCGCTATCCAGAGTGAGAACGTGCAGTGGTTCACTGCAGATAATCTGCCCGAGCTCGCCTTTGATCACAACCTCATCGTGGACTACGCGCTGTGGCGATTGCGCACCAAGCTCGAATACTCCCGCATTGCACACGGCTTCTTGGGTGAAACCTTCACCTTGGCTCAGCTGCGTGAGGTCTATGAAGTCGTTCTTCGCAAGCCGGTTGACCCCGGCAACTTCCGCCGCATGGTGGAAGCCTCTGGCACCGTGGTCGCCACCGGCGAGCGCCTCGCGGGCACACCACACCGCCCACCCCAGCTCTATCGCTACAACACCTCCATTGACCTCACGGACCAAGGTCCGCTCTCACGCCTGAGTGCACCCCGCACTCCGGCCTCCACCCGAGGAGATAACTCATGAACCCGACCGCCTCGGTCAACGACCGCATCCAGCTCATTGCCGCTGGCAAGAGCGACGAGAGCACCTGCTCCCCTTCGCTAGCCAAGGGCCCGTGGGAATTCGACAAGGGCACCCCGGGCTATGGCCCAGGTGCATCCATGGGTGATGTCATCCCCACCGGTTCTCCAGTGCAGGGTGGCTTGCCTGAGGAATACAAGACCGCGACCAACGACGAACTCCACGCACGCATCCGCGCCGCTAAAGAGACTCTCGGCGACAAGGTCGTGATCCTGGGTCACTTCTACCAGCGCGATGAGATTGTGCAGCACGCCGACTACCTCGGAGACTCCTTCCAGCTGGCTGTTGCAGCTAAGGGGCGCCCCGAAGCTGAAGCCATCGTGTTCTGCGGTGTTCACTTCATGGCCGAGACCGCAGACATTCTCTCCAACGACAACCAGAAGGTCATCCTGCCTAACCTGGCAGCTGGCTGCTCCATGGCAGATATGGCTGACATTGACTCCGTCACTCAGTGCTGGGAACAGCTCGAGGAACTCTATGGCACCGAGCCAGATGAGCAGGGTCGCGTTCCTGTCATCCCTGTGACCTACATGAACTCCTCTGCAGCTCTCAAGGGATTCTGCGGTGAGCACGGCGGTATCGTCTGCACGTCCTCTAACGCAGCAACCGTACTGGAGTGGGCTTTTGAACGTGGTCAGCGTGTGCTGTTCTTCCCCGACCAGCACTTAGGCCGCAACACCGCCAAGGCCATGGGTATCCCCGTTGAGCAGATGCCTCTGTGGTGGGGACGCAAGCCGCTTGGTGGCAACACCGCAGAAGAACTCACTGACGCCAAGGTCATTCTCTGGAATGGTTTCTGCTCAGTTCACAAGCGCTTCACCGTGGAACAGATCGAGAAGGCACGTGCGGAATACCCCGGCGTGCGCGTGATTGTTCACCCCGAAAGCCCTATGGCTGTCGTGGATGCCTCAGATGAATACGGTTCCACCGACTACATCCGCAAGGCCGTGGAAGCAGCCACCGAGCCCACCACCTTCGCCATTGGCACGGAGATCAATATGGTGCAGCGCCTGGCTGCGCAGCACCCCGAGCACACCATCTTCTGTCTCGACCCCGTTGTCTGCCCTTGCTCCACGATGTATCGCATCCACCCCGGCTACCTCGCCTGGGTGCTCGAGCGCCTTGTCGCGGGTGAAGTAGTCAATCAGATCACAGTCGATGAGTCTGTGGCTGAACCAGCACGCGTTGCACTCGAGAGGATGTTGGCTGCTAAGCCAGCAAACTAACTATGGCCAAGATTGTTGTTATCGGTAGCGGTGTCGCAGGACTGATCGCCGCAGCTGAGGCGAGCCGTCATCACGAGGTCATCCTCGTGACCAAGGCAAACCTTGCCGAAAGCAACACTCACTATGCCCAAGGCGGCATTGCTGCCGTTGTCTCCACCGATGACACCATCGCTGAACACGTCGCCGACACCATGTTTGCTGGAGCGGGCATGTGCTGGGAACCCGCTGTCGAGGTTCTCTGCGCCGAAGGACCAGGTCGTATCAACGACCTGGTGAACTTCGGTGTTGAGTTTGACCGCACGGGCGCAGATTTCGCCATGGGTTTAGAAGCAGCCCACTCCCACGCACGTATTCTGCATGCCGGTGGCGACGCCACCGGTGCTGTGACAAGTAATGCCTTAGTGGAGACGGTGCGCCGCACCGCCACCGAGATTCGGGAATACACCTTCGTCGCCGACATTGTGGTTGACAACAATCACGTCACAGGCGTTCAGGTGCTTGACGCTGACGGCATGCAATTCATTGCTGCCGATGCGGTCATATTGGCCAGTGGTGGTGCCGGTCAGCTCTATCGCCACACCACCAACCCTGCTGTCACTACCGGCGACGGCGTTGCAGCCGCGTTTCGCGCAGGTGCTGAGTTGGCAGATGTTGAGTTTTACCAATTCCACCCCACTGCACTTGCTGTTCCTGGTTCGTTTCTGATCTCTGAAGCAGTCCGTGGTGAAGGCGCTGTCTTGATCGACGCCAACGGCGAGCGCTTCATGCAGAAGATCCACCCTTTGGCAGAGTTAGCGCCTCGCGATGTCGTGGCCCGAGGCATTCAGCGCACCATGATTGAGCAGGGCGGCCAGCCTGTGCTCCTGGATGCCACTGCTCTGGGAAGTGACTTCCTAGCTCAACGCTTCCCCAGTATTACTAAGGCCTGCCGCTCTTATGGTTTGAACTGGGGACGCGACCCCATTCCTGTCACACCTGCCGCGCACTATTGGATGGGTGGCATCGCCACCGACACCTTTGGTCGCACCTCAATCCCCGGACTCTATGCCGTGGGCGAAGTTGCCTGCACGGGTGCTCATGGCGCTAACCGCTTAGCTTCGAACTCTCTGCTCGAGAGCATCGTCTTTGCCCACCGTGCTGTTCGAGCACTGGGAGAACAGTGGCCAGAAGATGCGCCCAGTGTTCGCTGGGCGAATGCAGCACCATTGGCAGAACTCGAACTTCTCGAGCCCGACCACACCACCACCGCCCAGGTCGTGGACCGTGTGGAACTGCAGACACTCATGTGGGACAACGTGGGTCTGGCTCGCACCAAATCTGAACTCGAGAGTGCACTCACTCAACTCCACTCCTGGCGTCCGGCTGACCCTGCCCACCGCCTCTTCCCCGACTGGGAAGATGCCAACCTGCTTCTCCTAGCCCGCACGGTGACCGAGGCTGCCCTGGCTCGCGAAGAATCTCGTGGTGGCCACTACCGTCTCGACTTCCCCGACACTGACCCGGCGAAAGCTCGCCCCATCACGCTGGTTCGAAAGGCGTAACCATGTTGGATCAAGAAACCATCGACCGGGTTGTTGCTGAGGCCCTGCACGAAGATGCCCCCACTGGGGACATCACTTCTCTGCTGGCCATCACCGAGGATGCCACCGCAACCGCCGTGCTGGCTGCGCGTGAACCAGGTACGTTCTCTGGTGCCGAGGTCTTTGAAGCAGCCTTCCGTCTAACCGATCCTCGTATTCAGGTGGAACTCCTCAAGAAAGATGGAGACCGCTTTGTTCCAGGGGACGAGCTAGCTCGTGTTTCTGGTCCTGCCCGAGGCATTCTCACGGCAGAACGCATTGGGTTGAACTTCACCCAGCGCATGAGTGGCATTGCAACCTTGACGGCGGTCTATGTGGACGCCATTAAGGGAACCGGTGCCACCATCTTGGATACCCGCAAGACCACCCCCAACCTGCGCGCATTTGAACGTCACGCGGTTGTGTGCGGTGGCGGAACAAACCATCGCCTCAACCTCTCCACCGCTTTCATGGCCAAGGACAACCACTTGGCTGTGTTGTTGGCAGGTGGCAAGGATCTCACCACGGAACTTCAGCGCGTGAAGAGTGAACTTCCTGCAGGCGTGAAGTTTGAGGTGGAAGTGGACCGCCTGGACCAGATTGAACCCGTCATTGCCGGTGGCGTGGACATCATCATGCTCGATAACTTCTCATTGGAAGACCTCAAGACCGGTGTTGACCAGGTTGCGGGCCGTGCCGTGGTCGAAGCAAGTGGTGGCGTGAACCTGAACACCGTGCGTGCCATTGCGGAGACCGGCGTGGACGTGATCTCTGTTGGTGCACTGACACACTCAGCCCGCGCCCTCGACCTTGGCCTCGACGTCACGATTGATGCCTAAGAGTTCCTCATGATTTATCTCGACAACGCCGCAACCACTCCCGTGGTTCCTGCAGCGTTGGAAGCAGCATGGCCCTGGCTTACGGCAGTGTTTGGTAATCCTTCGAGCACGCATGAGCTGGGTTTACGTGCCAAGACAGCTTTGGAAAGTGCGCGCTCACGCATAGCTAATTGGCTGGACTGCCCCGCCAGTGACCTCGTCTTCACTTCCGGTGGCACCGAAGGTGACAACCTCGCCATTACTGGCCTGGCACTGGCTAACCCTCGGGGTAAACAGATCGTTTCTGCAAAGACCGAACACGAAGCTGTTCTTGAAACACTGGATTACCTCGAGCGCGTGCATGGCTTTGAGATTACGTGGCTGAACGTGGACCACCAGGGAAACATCGACCTGGCTGAGCTGGGAAAGGCACTGCGCTCCGACACCACCCTCGTCACACTCATGCTGGCTAACAACGAGATCGGCACCACACATCCGCTTCCCCAGATCATCCAAGCAACACATGCCGTGGGTGCTCTCGTGCACACCGATGCCGTGCAAGCAGCTGGATGGTTCGATCTGCGCGTGGGCAAGAACGGCTCAGTCGTTGCCGGTGTTGATGCACTGACAATCTCAGGTCACAAGCTCGGCGCCCCCAAAGGTTCTGGCGTGACCTACATTCGAGGACGCCTGGTCGTGGAGCCGTTGCTCCACGGGGGCGGCCAAGAATTCGGTCGACGTTCCGGAACAGAGAACGTGGCCTGGGCTGTTGCTCTCGCCACTGCCGTTGACGGCCTGCCCGAGTTTTCGACTGAATCCGCTCGTGTGAGTGCACTCCGTGATGAGTTCATTACTCAGGTGCTCAGCTCAATCCCCGAAGCACAACTCACCGGGAACCCCACCGAACGTCACCCCGCCATTGCGAGCTTCACTTTCGCCGGGCTCAATGGAGAAACCCTGCTGTTAGAACTCGAACAGCGCGGAGTGATTGTCTCGAGTGGTTCTGCCTGTGCTGCAGGCAGTGATGATCCTTCACACGTTCTCATTGCCAGCGGCATTGACCCTGACGTGGCACAAACCTCGGTGCGCTTCAGCTTGAGCCACAGCACCACTGCTGAAGAACTCAGTACTGCAGCAGCAGCCCTAGCTGACGCTGTTTCCATCGTCAGCGGATTGGCGAATTAAGTTACTTACCCTGAGCTTCGATGAGCTTCTTGAGTGAGCCGAGACCATCCGCGAAGTTCTTGGCCATCATCTTGTCGAACTTGAACAATGCGTTCATCAGCTGACCGCCAAAGCCGCGCTCGCCACCAAGGAACCAGGTCACCGTGGTGACGCCGTCAGTTTCGGTGATGAGGTATTCACTGAGTGCCTTGTCCTTGCCGTTGAAGTCCATGTCGAAGGCGATCTTGTAGGGCTTGGTGCACACGGTCATGGTCATCGAACCTGAGCCAATGCGCTTGCCCTTCCAGGAATACACCGAGCCCACACCAGATGCTGGGGTGGAGATGGTGCTGACCAGGCTGGGGTCCATGGCACTAAATGGAGACCATGCTTCAAGCTGGTTGAGGTCGTTGAGAACATCGAAGACAGTGTCGATAGGAGCGTTGATGTCTTCGGAAACTTGGAGGCTATAAGGCTTAGGCATGGTGACTAGCCTAGAGCGTTAAACCTGCCCAGGAGCAAGGGCAATGAGAACTTCATTGCGCTTGAGGAACCATGGTTTCCACGGTGGATCAAAGCGGGCGTAGTAGACATTGCCCACCGCGGTGAGGCCTGCTTCGTGGACTTTCTTTTGAAGAATGTCTCCGTTTTCTTGGAAACGGTCACCGTTCCAGCCACCACCAAACTTCAACACCGCTGCGTCGTGGGCTGCCACGTGCTTGGTAGAGACGCGAGCATTGGAAGGTAAGGGAACATCCGCAATACTCATACCGGCAGGAAGGACAAAGGAAACGGTGTGAGTTTCTTCACCACGGGTTTCTTGTAATACCGGCGCTGTCATGGCGATCTTCTTACCCACCACGTTATTGCCGGAGATGTAGCTCACGAGTGGGCCAAAGGCCACGTTGCCCGCGCGCATAAAGTCACCAGTGACGTCGACCTGAACCAGGACGTAGTCCGGGTAGTGGCGCAGCTCAAACCCGTCGTAGTTCTTGAGGACGGTATAGGGCTGTTCTTCGGTCATGCCTTTGAGTGTATGCCTGCCAGTTGTATGTCTGCCGGGAATAAGCTTGGGAAGTTATGTCGACACCAGTAGCAGCTACTCCAGGACGGGAAATCGCGAATATCGCGATTCCGGTCAGCCTGGAGTTTGTCTTCATCCTGCTACTGAACTTCATCAACCAGATTGTGGTGGGAGCACTCGGTGCCGTTGCAGTTGCCTCTGTCGGCTTGGTCAACAGCCTGAATCTGATTCCCACCTTCACCTTGGGCGCTCTCGGTGCTAGCGCTGCCATCTTGGTTGCACGTGCGTATGGCGCCAAGCGCGAGAAAGAACTCAACACTGTTGTGTCCTCGGCGCTGATTGTGGGATTTGTTATTTCCTGCCTCGTTGCGATTCCGTTGGTGTTCTTCCCCGCGGAGATTCTCCGGGCTTGTGGCGCATCTGACGATGTGCTCAAAGAAGGCCCCATCTATATGTCAGTGCTCTCGTTGAGTCTGCCTTTTGCCGTGCTGGCTGAAATCTTCAGCGGCATTCTGCGCTCGGCAGACCATGCCCGCTCCCCCATGGTGGCGACCATCATCACCACGGTGCTCAACACCCCCATCGCCATCATCTTGGTGTTTGGATGGTTTGGCATTCCTGCGATGGGGATCGTGGGCGCAGCCTGGGCAACGCTCATTATTTGCATCATCAAAGCCGCCGTGATGGCCTACCAAACCTACGGTCTTTATCGCATTGCTGGATGGGAAACCCCGGGCAACTGGGTCAGCTGGAAGCTGGTCTTGGTTCCCCTGTTTGTGTTGGGTATACCCCTGGCCCTCACCACGATTTTCTGGACCTCGGGCAACTTCATTTACAACATCATTGCCCAGCAAATCAGCAACGATGCCTTAGCCGTTCTGCAGATCTTTGGCTCCCTGGAAGCGGTCTTCTTTGTGGCTAGCTTGGGCCTGATGAGCGCGGTCACCGCACTGGCAGGCCGTGCGGTGGGAGCCGGTGACGGCGCCCTGGCTCAGGCCTGGATTGCCAAGATCAAGCGGGTTGGCGTTTATACCGGCATCGCGTTTGGTGTTCTCTTTGCGGGCAGTGCCTTTGCTGTGCCCACACTCTTTCCCAAAGTTGGCCCCGCAGTTCTCATCCCGGTCACCTTTGCCATCCTGCTCAATGCCACCATTCAGTTCGTCAAGGTGCGCATTGCCCTATTAGGTGCCGCTATTCTCCCCAGCGGAGATGACGTCAAGGGCGTTGTGATTGGCGACTTCATTGCACCGTTCTTGGTGGGCGTACCCATCACTATTGCCTTAGCCTTCTTCACTCCCCTGGGCATCTATGGCCTTTTCATTGGCCGAACCATTGAAGAGTTCTTCAAAGTGTTCTTCTTTAGCTGGAGAGAACGCCGCATTCAGTGGCAAGCAGTCGCTGACAAGCACTTCAAACCGGAAGAACTTCCGGATGACCCCACCACGGGGATCATTCATGTTCCCTAGGCGTGAGGGAAAGCCTGGCTCATGCGCACGGCAATGAGCTTCTCAATCAAAGCGTCTGGCACAGCCTTATCAATGGGGAATTGCACCCCACCACCCTTTTCAGAGACGACATAGCCAGCCAGGTCATCCATCATGACGCCAAAGACTTGCCCAGAGTGAGGGTAATAGCCGATGTGTTTCTTATACGAAGCAAAACCGGCAACAACCTTGCCGTTCACCCGGAAACCTGGCATTGCATAAGAAATGCACTGCTCCGCCTCTGGAATGACAGTCAGGATCTGTTTGCGTAAGTGCTCAAGCGTGGAGCGCTGAGGCTCTGGTTGCGCCGCAATATAGGCGTCAATTTCAGCCGTTGACATTAGAGACCGTTGTTTACGCGATAAACAGCAACAATCGCATTGGCGTGACCGTGACCCATGCCGTGTTCGGTCTTGAGGTAGTTCACCTGGTCCATGTGCTTCTGATCTTTCACAGCATCAAGCTGGCTCATCCAGTGATCAATGGGTTGACCATACTTCTTCTCGATCGAGGGGAAGTAGGAAGCGGGGCCTTGAACTTTTTCAGTCATGAACAACAGAGTACTGAAACTGAAGTTAAAGAAGAAAGCCTCCGAATTTGAACTGAACCCCAAAAGTGGGACTCGTAATTAAGAGTCACTACTTGAAAGGGATGAGTTCATGAATGGCAAGGTTATTCATTCAATCGAAACCCGCATCGAAGCTGCAAAGCTTTTCGATGCGGGTTTTGGCTATAAAGCTGTTGCGGCGCATTTGGGGTTGAATCTGGATTCGGTCCGGCATTGGCAGGATCGTTATTTGCAGGGTCGACTTTTAGACTCAACAGTTATGGGAAAGAAGTTCTATCCGCCAGAGCTCAAGGTTGCTGCGGTTGAGAAGTTTCTTGCTGGCGCTTCAAAAACTGATGTTCTTGCCGAGTTTGAAATTTCTAATCGGGGCATGTTGACCAAATGGGTGTCGGCTTATCGCGAAGGCGGTCCTTCAGTTTTCTATGAGAAAGCTAAAGGGCGACCGCGGAAAGATTCTCGTCCGGAAACGCTTGAGGAACGGCTTGCGTTTTTGGAGATGGAGAACGAGATTCTAAAAAAATGGGTGGCTCTAGCCCAGGAGGAAGATCGACGTCTGTCCGGTCTGTGATTGTTACTGAGTTAGAGCACAAATACTCCACACGAGCTGTTTTGAAGGCGGTGGGGTTATCTGTCTCCACCTACTATCGCCACCGCTCACAACCTGTTCCTCTCGACCGTTATGAGCAGCTTCGTCCGCTGCTTCGTGAGGTCTTTGATGGTTCTTATCGTTCTTATGGTTATCGGCGCATTCGCGCCGTTCTTGCCACTAGACATGGCATCCAGTTGAGCGGGAAGACGGTGTTGAAGTTGATGCGTCAAGAAGGCCGCACATGCCAAGTTCGAAGGCGCAAGAAATACAAGTCCTACAGGGGCGAGATTGGCAAGGCAGCGCCAAACGTGTTGGCAAGGAACTTTGATGCCGCACAGCCGTCGAAGAAATGGGTGACCGATGTCACTGAGTTTTATGTCCTGGGCCAGAAGCAATATCTCTCACCCGTGATTGATTTGTTTAACCGTGAAGTGATTTCTTATGAACTGGCACCATCACCAGTGATGGGTTTAGTCACAGGAATGTTGGAGAAAGCCTTCACTCAGTTGAAACCTGGCACTGGGTTGGTGATGCATTCAGATCAGGGATGGCATTACCAACACATCAAATATCAACTCGCGTTGAAACAACGCGGCATCACTCAATCAATGTCACGAAAAGGCAACTGTCTCGACAATGCCGTTGCTGAGAATTTCTTCGGACACTTCAAAGAAGAATTCCTGCGTCAACACCACTTCACCAGCATGGGCCAGTTCAAGCGGGAACTAGAGAAATACATTCACTGGTTCAACCACGACAGGGTCCAGTTAAAGCTCAATGGTCTGAGTCCGGTTGACTACCGAACTCAGACCATTAGAGACTTGAAGCCGACTCCTCATTAACTGTCCCAATAAAGGGGTTCAGTTCAATTACTTCGGAGGCTTTCTTGAGGTTTTCGTTAGCGGCGGTTGTCGTTGCCGTTAAATCCGCGACCAAAGAGTGGCCCGAAGTAGCAGGTGTCAGAAGCACCAGCTGAAATGAGCATGAGGCCGATAAAGAAGAAGATGGCGCCAATGGGACCCCAGGTGAGGGCAGCGATGACGAGAACGAGCCCCACAACGATGCGAGCCCAGCGACCGAAGGTCGATGACATAAATGCGGTGAAACCCATGATGACTCCTGTTCCTTGGGTATCTCCAGAATACTGCGAACAGAGCATTTAGCAGGGTCCTTACACAGGAGAAATGCTCATTTCGACCGCTGAGCGGTCCAAAAACATAGGTGGCACTCAGCGGGCAGGAGGATACTGAAAGTGGATGAGGAACATCATCCAGAATGGGGAACACATCATGGACATCGCAGGCAAAGTATTCGTCGTCACCGGTGGCGGTAACGGTATCGCTCGTGAACTCGTACTCCAACTCCTCGCCAAGGGTGCCACGGTCGCTGCCGTGGACCTCAACGCCGACGGCTTGAAGGAAACAGCCAAGCTTGCCGGCAAGGGTGCCAAGCTCTCCACCCACACCCTCAACATCACCGACCGCGCCAAGGTGATGGCACTGCCGAAGGCAGTAATCACCAAGCACGGTCAGGTTGATGCTCTGGTCAATGTGGCAGGAATCATTCAGCCATTTGTTCGTGTCAACGATCTCGAGTTCGATGCCATAGAACGCGTCATCAACGTGAACCTTTATGGCACCATCAACACCGTGAAGGCTTTCTTGCCTGAACTTCTCAAGCGCCCCGAGGGTTACATCGCCAACGTCTCCAGCATGGGTGGCTATGCCCCTGTTCCTGGCCAGACCATTTACGGTGCCACCAAGGCAGCAGTGAAACTGCTGACCGAAGGTCTGCACTCTGAACTCATGGACACCAATGTCCACGTCACCGCGATTTATCCTGGTGCGATTGAGACCAACATTGCCCAGAACTCCGGCATGGCTATGCCCGCAGACATGGATGTTCACGAAGGAAACAAGTTCAAGATGACCTCAGTGAACGTGGCAGCAAGCACCATCATTGGCGCCATCGAGAAGAACTCCTACAAAGTCTTCATCGGTTCTGATGCCAAGACAATGGACAAACTCACTCGCTTGATGCCCGAGAAGGCAGCTGCTCTGATTTATAAGCAGATGAAGGCGTTACTGGGCTAGTTAGTCCAGGTAGTCAGCAAGCGACTGGAAGTAGCTGTCCATTCCTGCTTTGGCGAGAGGGATGTGCTCTTCGGGGAGTTCACCATACTGGCTGAACTTCACCCAGGTTCCGGTGGGACGCTCTTCGAAGTCGACAACGATCTTGGCGAATTCACCGGAGAGATCCTTGGCAGCAAACTCTGCAGGGTCTTGGCTATAGAACATGGTGTGCTCGATGAGTTTGCCGGGTTCTATTGCGGTGTAAGTGCCCCAGAAGCAGGACTGAAAGCCTGCTTCAGGCACGTCCACGGCAATTGCCCAGTTGCCACCCACGTGAGGTTCGGAAACAGAAGAACCAGGAACGTTTGCCAGCACGGTGGGGTGATACCAGGCTTCAAGCTGAGCAGCGTCAGTCCAGGCCTCCCAGATGCGACTCATGGGCTGGGTGTATTCGCGCTCTACAGAGTAGAGAAAGTTGTGCTGCATTACTTGCCTTCCTTGGGCATGAACATGGTGCCCACCAATTTGATCACCGTCTTCTTGGGGAAGAACATCACCAGTGATGAGGACATTTTATTCATTCCACCCACGACTACAGATGGTGTCGACGAGGATGCATCCAGGGCGGCGAACATGGTTTCCACTACAGCAGTTGCTGGCATGGGCTTACCGGGAGACTTTCCTCCCGCAACGAGGAAGAACTCGGACTCGGTGGCACCGGGACTCACCGCAAGAACACGCACTTTCGTTCCACGAAGCTCACCCCAGACTGCCTCAGTGAAGGAACGAACAAAAGCTTTGGTGGCGCCATAGACAGCCATGCCAGGAACGGGCTGGAACGATGCCGTGCTGGCAATGTTCACCACAACTCCGCTGTTGCGCTCCACCATGGCAGGCAAGAAAGCCGCGGTGAGGTCAACAAGTGTGCCCACATTGAGTTGAATCTCCTGAGCAATACGTGATCGGTCCTCATCCACGAAGAGGTTGTTGGTGCCAAAACCAGCGTTGTTCACCAACACATCAACGGTGTGCTTCTTAGCAACCTTCTTCTCCAGCGCAGCGCCGGAGCCTGGAAGACTGAGGTCTTCGGTGATGACATCCACGGTGACGCCATAGTTCTTGGTCAACTTCGCGGCAAGATCAGCAAGGAGTTCCTTACGGCGTGCAACCAGAACGAGGTTGCTACCACGGGCAGCAAAGCCCTCTGCAAAGTGCACGCCAATGCCTGAGCTTGCACCAGTGATGAGTGTGGTTTTGCCGGTGTATTCCATCAGAACTCCCAAGTGGGCCCAGAAAGTGCCCTGAAGTCCCAAGTCTAGGTTGTGGAGGGAGTTTGTTACCGTGGAGTTATGACTGAGCAAACACCAGCACCTGCCACACGTCCTGATGTGACAGACATGCTAACCGAAGCGGCAGCTGCCATGGTGAGCTCCACCTACCCCGCGCCCCAGGCAGAGGAAGTACTCCGTGGTCTTGCGGCTGCCTATGACGCAGATGCCGAGATTGTTCTGTTGCCCACCTTGGTGCTCACGGAGACCAAGAAGCACGGCGTTCCTCAGATGCGCTCAGTGAAGACCAGCTACCGCTTCGACCAAATGACGCAGGTGCAGTCGGTCATGGCGCAGGCTCGTCACAACAAAGAAGATGCCCACGATGTGGCCGAGAGTCTGCGTGCCATTGCCACCAAGAAGCCGATTTATCCCAGCTGGCTACGCGTCGTGGGGTATGCCCTCTCTGCTTTAGGTTTTGGTGCCGCCTTCCGGATGGATTTGCCCTCCTTGGGCGCCATCACCGTGATGGGTGCCGTCATTGGTGTTCTCGTTTTGAATATGAGTAGAAGCCCCCGCTTCGCAGCGTTGTTGCCTCTGGTTGCCACCTTTATTGCCGGCGTCATGGTGGCCGGTATCTCCATTGCCCTAGACAAGCCAGATCCCGTGCGCATGGTGGCGATGTTGGTTGTGGTGTTGTTGCCTGGTGCGTCACTGACCTCAGCCATTATTGAGCTGGTCAGTGGTTACATGATCTCGGGCGCAGCACGTCTGATCTATGCCGTCATGATCTTGGGCAGCATGGCCTTTGGTGGTGCACTGGCGATCAGCATCAGCCGCATTCCTGCCAACCGCCTGGAGGATCTCACCTCCACCATGACGCCCGAATGGGCGGCATGGGCAGGTGCCATTTTGTATGGCATCGGCACCTTCCTCTACTTCTGCACCCCAACCAGACTCTGGTTGCCCAGCCTGTTCGTGCTGGTGCTGAGCTTTGCCGTCTCGGTCTTCACACTGCCTGCCCTCGGTGTTGCCCTCTCAGCAGGACTTGCCACGGCAGTGGGCCTCATCATTTCCTGGGCTATCAATGCTCGTCTGGGTGGTGGTCCCGGTGACTTGGCTATCTTCTTGCCCACGTTCTGGCTGATTGTTCCCGGCTCCACGGGGTTTGTCGCCATGACCGGAGAGATTGAATCGGCACACAACCTCAGTGACGTGGCCGGAACTGCAGCACTCACCTTCTTTGCCATGGCTATTGGCATGATGTTGGCCACGGCGGTCTATCCCCTGCTGTCCAAGATTGCTCCAGACACCAAGCTCATCATGCGCAATGGGGCAGGCCTCATCTTGAACACCGTCAAGATCAAGCCGGGGAAATAACCTAGGCGCGAAGCTGCTCCTGCAAGGCAGGAAGAAGCTCAATCCGGTCTAAGGTCTCATTGAGAATTTCTGACTGCTTGTCAAGGTCAAATCGCGCTTGGAGGTTCAGCCAGAATCGGGGAGTCATTCCAAAGGCTCTTGCCAAACGCAGGGCTGTGTCAGGCGTGATGGCTCGCTTACCGTGAACAATCTCATTAATTCGTCGGGCGGGCACGTCGATATGACGTGCGAGTTGAGACTGGGACAATCCATAAGGGTTAAGAAAGTCATGCAGCAAAACCTGACCAGGAGTTACCTGTTCCAATAATTTCATGAGCGTTGACCTCTCCCTATAGAGAAGTTAATCAGGTGGCACGGACAATCAAGTCAGGGCCATTACCCTTGATGGGGTTCACTCGATACTCACTCAAACCAGAAGCGACCGGTCTCGCCTGAGCAACTGCCAAATCCACCAGCTGCTGCGTTCCCACTTCCTGTGGATCCAGCCACGTTGCCCAGAATTCCTGGGGTAGTGGCACCGGATTCCGGTCATGAATAGCCGCTAACTCTGGCACCGTCGGCATTGTCAATATGGTGGCCGTGAGCATCCAAGGGTCGCTCTCTGCGGTCCGCCACCACGAATACAGCCCAGCAAACGCAAGGGTCTCAGAGGAGTGAATGTAGTGAGGAACTTTCACACCGTCTTCCACAACCCACTCGTAATATCCCGAGGCCGGAACCACACAGCGCTTGGACTTCACCGCGTCCCGCCAGGAAGGCTTCGACGCAGCGTCTTCACTGCGGGCGTTGAAGGTGGAGAACTTGGGTGGTTCACCCTTGACCCAGGAAGGAATCAGAGACCAGCGAGCGCTTTCTAAGCGCCGGCGCTGGTCGCCTGATGCATCCACGGTGTCCACCACAATGGGCACCTGGTTAGTGGGTCTGATGTTCCAGCTGGGCCCTGGGAGGTTCTCCCCCACCAGGTCAACGTTGAAGACGTCTTCCAACACTTCGGTCGGTTCCGCGAGCGCGTAACCTCCACACATGCTGGACTCCCTTAGACGTTGAAGCGGAACTCGACTACGTCGCCATCTTGCATGACGTAGTCCTTACCTTCCATGCGGGCCTTGCCCTTGGCACGTGCTTCGGCAACTGAGCCGGTGTCGACGAGGTCTTGGAAGGAAATGATTTCTGCCTTGATAAAGCCACGCTCGAAGTCGGTGTGGATCACACCGGCTGCCTGAGGAGCCTTCCAACCCTTACCAATGGTCCACGCACGAGCTTCCTTAGGACCTGCGGTGAGATAGGTCTGAAGACCGAGGGTGTCAAAGCCAATACGAGCGAGTTGGTCGAGTCCGGACTCATCCTGGCCGGTTGAGGCCAGCAACTCAGCAGCATCTGCTGCGTCGAGGTCAATCAGCTCAGACTCAAGCTTGGCGTCGAGCAGAACTGCCTTGGCCGGTGCAACGAGTGCCTCGAGTTCCTTGCGCTTAGCCTCGTCACCGAGAACATCCTCATCCACGTTGAACACATAGATAAAGGGCTTTGCAGTGAGCAGACCCAGTTCCTTGATGGGAGCGAGGTCAATGGTGGTGGAAGACAGTGGCTTGCCGTCGTTGAGCACCTTCTGTGCTTCGAGAGCTGTCTCGAGGGCAACTGGCTCAGCCTTCTTGCCCTTCACTTCCTTCTCAATACGAGGAATAGCCTTCTCCAGAGTCTGGAGGTCAGCCAAGATCAGCTCAGTGTTGATGGTGTCCATGTCAGAGGCAGGGTTGACCTTGCCATCGACGTGAACAACGTCAGGGTCAGAGAATCCGCGCACAACCTGCGCAATAGCGTCAGCTTCACGGATGTTGGCCAAGAACTTGTTACCGAGGCCTTCACCTTCGGAAGCACCTTTCACAATGCCGGCAATGTCGACGAACGACACTGCTGCAGGCAGCAGACGTTCGGAGCCGAAGATGCCTGCGAGAACGCCGAGGCGCTCATCGGGGAGGTTGACAACTCCCACGTTGGGCTCAATCGTGGCGAACGGATAATTCGCTGCGAGAACGGTGCTCTTGGTCAGAGCGTTGAACAGGGTTGACTTGCCGACATTGGGC
Source organism: Aurantimicrobium photophilum (assembly GCF_003194085.1). Taxonomy (NCBI): domain Bacteria; kingdom Bacillati; phylum Actinomycetota; class Actinomycetes; order Micrococcales; family Microbacteriaceae; genus Aurantimicrobium; species Aurantimicrobium photophilum. The sequence goes on from NZ_CP023994.1 coordinate 1,229,318, forward strand.
AGTCCCACGATTGCGATAGTTAGAGCCACAAGGGTTAATCGTACCCGGGGCTAGAGGTTCAACTGCACCGTGTCAGCAAAAGCAAAGTGCCAGCCAAACCACCACCATGCAGCAATTACTGCCACGCGAGTCGTTCTGGACTTCATCACATGGTCCAACATGTCCCCGATGGGGGCAACGGTGTCAGGTTTGCGCTGAGCAAAGATTTCAACACCTATTGCGATGAGTGCGATGACGGCGTATCCAGCTGCAACTAAATTCCAGATCATGACTTCCTCCAGAAACGAAGAAGTCCATATCCCGCGGCAAGCCACAGTCCCACAAAAACAATCCTTCCCCCGAGGGTTTCCACAAACGGGTCAAGGAGAACAGAAATGGTGGGGAAATACAGGTAACCATTGGGCAGCGTCACGCTCAAGATGAATGCCGTGGCTTCCCACAAACACAGTACGACTGCAGCTATGGACCAGAACCACATGGAGCGAAGCATGGCTTTTCGTGGGCGTTTGACTCGTTCTGGCGCAGGCTCCCACGCCACGATGAGCACGGTCACACCAATCGCGATAAAGACTGCGAGGTCAATCCAGCTATGCCGAGGAGCAAGCACTAAGACAACGCCAAGCACCCCCGTGATGCCGATCGTAACAATCTTCGGTGCCACAATCGGCTTCTTGAAAATGACAATCTGACCGCCGGTCAGGCGGTCCAGCACCAGCATGGCCACAAGAGCAAAGAACAGGATGCCGTCAACATAGGCACCACGCCAGGTTTGAAACCCGGCCATAATTCCCAGGACACAAATCCAGAGAATTGCGCTCAGTGACCACCGGGGTTTGATAACTCCGGTGGTCACTGAGCGCCTGACTTAGTTCTGGGGGAAGCCCAAGTTGATGCCACCGTGGCTGGGGTCAAGCCAGCGACTGGTGATGGCCTTGCCGCGGGTGAAGAAGTGAACGCCTTCAGCACCGTGAGCCTTGGTGTCACCGAACAGTGAGTTCTTCCAACCACCGAAGGAGTAGTACGCCACGGGGACAGGAATGGGCACGTTGATACCGATCATGCCGACCTCGATCTCGTTCTGGAAGCGACGAGCTGCACCACCATCGTTGGTGAAGATTGCGGTTCCGTTACCGAAAGCACCGTTGTTGATGAGCTCAACACCCTCGTCGTAACTCTTCACGCGAACGATAGAGAGTACGGGTCCAAAGATTTCCTCGGTATAGACCTTGGAAGTAGTGGGCACGTTGTCGATGAGAGTGGGGCCAAGCCAGAAACCGTCGGCTGCGCCATCGAATTCCTGCTCGCGTCCATCCACGACAACCTTTGCGCCGTCTTCCTTGGCAATGTCGATGTAGGAGGCAACTTTGTCGCGGTGAACCTTGGTAACCAAGGGACCCATGTCGCAATTACGACGACCGTCACCGGTGGTCAACTTGCCCATGCGCTCGACAACCTTCTCAATGAGGGCGTCAGCGACGGGCTCAACAGCAACAACCACGGAGATTGCCATGCAACGCTCACCTGCAGAACCGAAGCCTGCGTTGATGGCGGAATCAGCAACCAAGTCGAGGTCAGCGTCGGGAAGAACCAGCATGTGGTTCTTAGCTCCTCCGAGTGCCTGAACGCGCTTGCCGTTCTTGGCACCGGTTTCGTAGACATACTTCGCAATAGGAGTGGAACCCACAAACGAGATGGCCTGAACGTCCGGGTGCTCGAGGAGCCCGTCCACGGATTCCTTGTCACCATTCAGGACGTTGAAGACACCGTCAGGAAGACCAGCTTCCTTCAGGAGTTTGGCAATCCAGATTGCTGCTGTGGGGTCCTTTTCAGATGGCTTGAGCACCACAGTGTTTCCTGCCGCGATGGCCACGGGGAAGAACCACATGGGAACCATGGCGGGGAAGTTGAACGGAGAGATAACTCCGACAACGCCGAGAGGCTGTCGAGTGGAGTACACGTCAACACCAGTGGAGGCATTCTCGGAATACTCACCCTTGAGCATTTGGTTCAAACCGCAGGCAAATTCAACAACTTCCTGGCCTCGGGTGATTTCACCCATGGCGTCAGAGAGAACCTTGCCGTGCTCGGAGGTAATGATCTCGGCAAGTTCACCCTTGCGCTCATTGAGCAGCTCACGGAACTTGAAGATGATCTGCTGACGCTTTGCCAGAGAGGCATCGCGCCATGCGGGGAAAGCAGCCTTCGCGGAAGCAATAGCTTCCAAAATTTCTGCCTGGTTAGCGAGTGCAACGTGCTTTGTTTCGACACCTAGGGCTGGGTCAAAAACAGGAGCGGTGCGACCGGATGTGGAGGGGCGCTCTGCCCCATCAATCCAGTGTGGAACAACGGGGAGTTGTGACATGAATATCAATTCCTTCTGTGCTCCATCACTCTAACCGTGGGAGCAGGGATTTGTCAGTACCTGCTGACACACTAAAGGTATGGATTCAGCTCTCTTTCTTCTGCTCGGATTAATCGCAGGCATCATTGCCGGTATCTCTATTGGCTGGGCATTGCGCTCACGCAAAGGATTGCCAACGGATGCAGGCGACCTCGCTGTGCGCGCTGCCACCGCCGAGGCGCGCATCTCAGGTAAAGATGAGCAAATTTCCAGTCTTGAGCGCATGATTGCTGAACTTCGTGAGACCAATGACCGTCGCGTTGCAGAAGACGTCGAGCGAGCCAAAGAAGAGCACAAGGTTCTTGAGGCGCTCGCTCCTGTCAAAGAGACCCTGCAGGCCATGCAGACCAAGGTCAACGACCTGGAAAACCAGCGCCAAGAACAATATGGCCAGATTGCTCAGCAACTGACGGAGTCTCGCCAGTTCGGTGAAGAACTTCGCGCAACTACTCAGTCTTTAGCTTCAGCTCTCAGCTCAAACAGCGTCCGTGGCACCTGGGGTGAAGCTCAGCTTCGCCGACTCGTTGAAGTTGCTGGCCTCACTGCCCACGTTGACTTTGACACTCAAACCACCATGAAGACCGATGGTGGGACCATCCGTCCCGACATGGTGATTAATCTGCCCGGCGGAAAGACCATCGTCATCGACGCCAAGGTTCCGTTCAACTCCTACCTCGAGGCAAGTCAGATCCCGATCACCGCAACCGGCGAAGAAGCTGCCCGTCGCAAGAGCTTGATGGATCAGCACGTCAAGGCAGTGCGCTCTCACGTGGATGCGCTGAGCTCGAAGAGCTACTGGAGCGGTTTCGACTTCAGCCCCGAATTCGTCCTTGCATTCATTCCGAGTGAATCCCTCCTGGCCTCAGCTCTGGAAGCAGACCCCACTCTGCTGGACTACGCCTTCGGTAAGCGCGTAGCTCTAGCTTCCCCCGTGAACCTGTGGGCAGTGCTCAAGACCGTCTCCTACACCTGGCAGCAGCAGGTCGTTACCGATGAAGCAAAGAAGCTCTTTGATTTGGGTATTGAGCTCTACTCACGCCTAAGCACCATGACCAAGCACACCGAAGACCTTCGTAAAGCAATTGAGAACACCGTGAAGCACTACAACGGCTTCATCTCTTCGCTGGAGACTCGTGTCCTCTCGACTGCTCGTAAGTTCCCCGGCATTGACCCCACCAAGATCCTGCCTGAGGGCATTGAGGTGCACGATGCTCCTAAGCCGATCACCTCTGATGAGTTGATCGACCCCGACAATAAGGGTCTCCCCAGCTAATGACATGATGGGAACGTGAGTTCCCCATCAGCTAACGCGCCCCGAGCATTATTCGCCGGGCGCGTTTTAGCGTTTGCGGGTATCGCACTGGTGGCGTTCAGTATGCGGGCAGCTGTGGCAGGTTTGTCACCACTGATTCCGATTATTGGCCAGACCTACGAACTCAACACAGCAGCTATCGCCCTGTTGGGATCTATCGCCCCTCTGAGCTTTGCGGCCGGTGGAGTCTTTACTCCTCGCATTGAGAAGCGCATCGGCCTGGAGCGCACACTGATTTTGGCTTTAATTCTCATGATCCTGGGGCACGTCATTCGTGCTGCCTCCGTGAATTGGCAGACCCTCGCTGTGGGAACTCTGTCTGCTCTGGTGGGCATGGGGTTTGCCAACGTGGCCATGCCGCCGGTGGTGCGCAAATACTTCCCTGACCGGGTCAGCATGATGACTTCGGTCTATATGTCGATCATGTCGATCAGTGCCTTCTTGCCTGCGCTAGTGGCTGTTCCCGTGGCTGATGCCATTGGCTGGCGTGGATCTCTACTCCAGTGGGCAGTTATTGCCACCATTGCGCTGATCCCCTGGATCCTGGAATACCGTTCTCACCGCAAAGACTCGTCGTTCGATGCGCCAGAAGAGTCCCCACAGGTGCGGAAGATTCATCCCTGGCGCTCCCCCACAGCGTGGGCAGTGGGAACTGTCCTCGCTGTTTCTTCCATCACCGGCTATGCCATGTATGCATGGATGCCGGTCATTCTCATTGATATTGCCGGGGTGACCCCAGTACAAAGTGGTGCTCTTCTAGCCCTCTTTGCCGGCATTGGCCTGCCCTTGGCATTTGTGACCCCGGGCTTAGCAAAGCGGATGGGAAAGCACGTGCACTGGCTTGTTACTGTCGGCAGTGCTTTCTTTGTTGTGGGATATCTGGGCTTACTGCTCTCCCCCACGCATGGAACGTGGATCTGGGTTGCCATTGTGGGAACAGGATGTTTGGAATTCCCGCTGGCGCTCGTCTTGGTCAACCTGCGCACAGGTAGCGTGCGCAGCTCCATGGCATTGAGTGGGTTTGCTCAGATCGTGGCGTATTTATGCGCTGCCATGGCACCGCCACTCATGGGCTTGCTCTACAGCAGCACCAACGACTGGACAGTGGTTCTGACAACACTCATGATCGTCTCTGTTGCAGCAAATATTCCTGCTGCCCTGATTCTGCGTCGAAACCGAATGGTTGACGCAGAACTCAAGTTGGCTACTTAAGACTCGAGCCAGCGGTCAGCGCGGTAGTCCGCCTGAACTCGGCGGATGGTTCCGGAACGACCTCGCAAAATGATGCTGTCGGTGCGGATGATCGGACCCTTGCGGCGAACACCTTCGACAAGACCACCATCGGTCACACCAGTTGCGACGAAGAAGGTGTTGTCACTGGTGACGAGGGTGTCCTGGTCATAGACGTAGTCAAACTTGAGGCCTGCGTCAAGACCCTTCTGCTTTTCCTCGTCATCCTTAGGGGCAAGAACAGTCTGAATCATGCCCCCTAGTGCCTTGATGGCACAGGCAGTTACGACACCTTCAGGGCTGCCACCGATTCCTACACACATGTCGATGCGCGATTCATAGCGGGCAGCGTTGATGCCACCAGCGACGTCACCGTCGAGAAGAAGCCTGGTTCCCGCTCCAGCGTCACGGATTTCCTGAATCAATCCTTCGTGACGGGGACGGTCAAGAACAGCAACACGGATATCTCCGACATCCTTGCCCATGGCCTTGGCCAAAGCACGAATGTTCTCGCCAATGGGCTTACGAATGTCAACAACACCAATACCCGCAGGGCCGGTCACAATCTTGTTCATGTAGAAGACAGAGGAGGCATCCAACATGGTGCCGCGGTCAGAAACGGCAATGACCGAGACCGCATTCTGACGGCCGGCGGCCGTCAGGCTGGTGCCGTCGATGGGGTCTACCGCAATGTCGCAGGCAGGACCACGACCATTACCCACGTGCTCACCATTGAAGAGCATGGGAGCTTCGTCCTTCTCGCCCTCACCGATGACGATGACACCGTCAAAGTTCACGGTGGCGAGGAAAGCGCGCATGGCGTCGACTGCAGCCTTGTCAGCTGCATTCTTGTCGCCATGGCCGATGAAGGGCACTGCGCGGATAGCGGCAGCCTCGGTAGCTCGCACCAGCTCCATACCAAGGTTGCGATCAGGGTGAAGGTTCAGGATTCCGGTGTTTGTCGTAGTCACGCTCTCAGCCTAGGCGTCGACGCGCGTCACTCCCCAGTCGACGGGCGTAATACTCACGTATTCGTTTCGTTCATACCCGAATCACGCTCACTGGTGGGCTGGTTAGACTAGAGGGGCGCTTTCCCGTTTCTATTCGCGCCACAAATCTAGGAGATGTCATGCCCGTCGCAACCCCGGAACAGTATGCAGAAATGCTCGACAAGGCAAAAGCCAAGGGCTTTGCATACCCCGCGTTCAACGTTTCGAGCTCACAGACGCTCAACGCTGTTCTTCAGGGACTGACCGAGGCTGGTTCTGACGGCATCATCCAGGTCACTACTGGTGGTGCTGACTACTTCGCAGGTCACACCGTGAAGGCACGTGCAACCGGTGCACTCGCATTCGCGAAGTTCGCTCACGAAGTAGCAAAGAGCTACCCCATCACCGTGGCTCTCCACACCGACCACTGCCCCAAGAACGCTCTTGATGACTTCGTTCTTCCTCTCATCGCAGCTAGCGAAGAAGAGGTCAAGGCTGGCCGTAACCCCATCTTCCAGTCACACATGTGGGACGGTTCCGCTGTTCCTCTGGCGGAGAACCTTGAGATCGCTCAGATGATGCTCGAGAAGACCAAGAACATCAACGCCATCCTCGAGGTCGAGATCGGTGTTGTCGGTGGCGAGGAAGACGGCGTCTCTCACGACATCAACGACAGCCTCTACACCACCATCGAAGACGGCATCAAGACCGTTGAGGCTCTGGGCCTGGGCGAAAACGGTCGCTACATGGCTGCGATGACCTTCGGTAACGTCCACGGCGTCTACAAGCCCGGTAACGTCAAGCTTCGCCCCGAACTCCTCAAGGAAATCCAGGAAGGCGTTGCGGCCAAGTTCGGCACCGCAGCTAAGCCTTTCGACCTCGTATTCCACGGTGGTTCTGGTTCAACTGACGCTGAGATTGCTGAAGCTGTTGCCAACGGTGTTATCAAGATGAACGTTGACACCGACACCCAGTACGCCTTCACCCGCTCTGTTGCAGACACCATGTTCCGCAACTACGACGGTGTGCTCAAGGTTGATGGCGAAATGGGTAACAAGAAGATCTATGACCCCCGCGCATGGGGCAAGCTCGCTGAGACTGCCATGGCAGCTCGTGTTGGTCAGGCAACTCACCAGCTCGGCTCTGCTGGCCACTCCGGCAAGTAAGACGTTCATTTCCATGGCAGAAACTCCTGAGAACACGCCTGCTTCCGAGACGGAAGATAAGGCTTCTCAGGTGACCCCTGCCGCACAGGAAAAGAACGTCAAGAAAGACAAGAACGATTCGAAGCAGGCTCCGACTCCCCTCACACCAGAGGAGAAGAAGGAGCGGAGCCTTGCTTTCGATCGCATGATCACCTGGGGTTTGATTTTTGTCGCGGTGTATTCGGTTTTCTCCGGCCTCGGCGACTACATCAACCCACGCAACTCGATGAACCTGCTCTATGACGAGCTCAACACCTTGAACCCCGCGTTCAACCTGGGCAACTTTGAGAACATCACCTTCGCCGTTCAAATGGGCTGGGTTGCCGTGACCATTCAGGCAGTTGTCTTGGCCATGGTGGTGTGGATTTCTCGTCAGCGCATGAAGGCAAAGAAGTTCGCCTGGTGGGTTCCAGTACTGGGTGCAGTGATTTCAAACGCATTGTCGACAGCATGCATCTTTATTGCGCTGTTTTCAGACCCTGGCTTTCAAGAGGGAATCAATTCCCTCATCAACGCCGGAAAGTAATTAAGAGCCGGCGCAGTTCGCTGGTTTTACTTTCCAGGGTAAACGATTGCTTTGAGCTGGCCTGCAGTCTTCCCTGCGTTGAGAGCATTTTCAACTTCGTTGAGCCCAAACCTGCCAGTGACCAAGATGTCGAGATCAACCTTGCCGCTGGACACCATCTCAATGGCAGTAGGCCAGGTGTTGGTGTAGCGGAAGACACCACTGATCCAGATCTCGCGGTTCTGGATGAACGAAATAGGCAGGCTGTACTCATCGTGACCGCCGCCGACCAGGATCACTCGACCCGCAGGACGCACAGCCAAGATGCCACCCTGCACGGCAGCCGGAGCACCTGATGCATCGATGAACGCATCAACTTCTAGACCCGCAAGCTCGTCAACGCGAGGATCCAGTGCCTTGGTTGCACCGTGCTTGAGAGCGAACTCACGACGGTCTTCAGCAACATCGGTGATGATGACTTCAGCCGCACCGAGTGCGCGAGCAGTCTGCGCCACGATGACACCAATTGGACCTGCACCGGCAATAAGTACGCGGCTACCCTTGCCCACTTCAGCACGCTCACATGCCCAGATGCCCACCGAGAGAGGCTCCATCAGGGCAGCAGCTTCGAAGGAAACGCTTTCTGGGATCTCGAAGGCGAACTTGGACTGGATAGTGACGTATTCGCAGAAGGCACCATCGATGGGTGGAGTTGCATAGAACTCGATGTCTGGGCACAGGTTGTAACGACCTGCGTTGCACTGGAAGCAGTCACCACAGGGACGCTGAGGCTCTACTGCGACGCGCTGGCCAATACGAGCTGGGTCAACATCAGAACCAACGGCAGTAATCACACCGGAAAGCTCGTGGCCCAAGATCAAAGGCTCCTCTACGACGTAGGGGCCAATCTTGCCGTGTGCGTAGTAGTGAACGTCACTTCCGCAGACGCCAACGGCTGCGACCTGAACGAGAACTTCATCCGCACGAACCTCAGGAACGTCGATCGTCTCAACAGCAATTTCGCCCTGCTTCTTCAGAAACGATGCCTTCATCTGGGTAGTCATGATGTTCTCTTACTTGTTGTGGGAAATGGTGTTGTCGTGCTGAATCAGCGGGTGTAGCTGGAAACGGTTTCGTGAGCACCGCGAGTGAACAAGGACTCGAGTGCCGCAAGATATGGAACGGTGAACTTCTCGTTCTCACTCAGATTTCCAAACAGCTGTTTGTTCTGAACGAATGCCAGGTGATTCTCTCGCTGCGAGAGCGCGATAGGAATGAGTTCATCTTTGAGGGGGTCAACCACATTGATAGGTTCACCCTGCTCGTCGACACCCTCGGCATAACGAGCCCAACTGGCCACAATGGCAGCAGAGAGCGTGACATCTCCTCCGCGAGCGAGCTGATCGTGAATGACAGGAACTAGCCACTTGGGGATACGGTCTGAGGACTCAGCACACAAGCGAGCAAGAGTGTCACGAACCTCAGGGTTTGAGAAACGCTCAATGAGCATGTGCTTGTAAGCAGTGAGGTCAATGCCAGGAACTGGGCGCAACGTAGGAGTTGCTTCCTTATCCATATAAGCCAGGAGGAAATTGGCGATTGCGGGATCTGCCAGGGCCTCGTGAGCAAAGCGGTAACCAGAGAGGTATCCAAAGTAGGTCAAACCCTGGTGGCTGGCGTTGAGAAGACGAAGTTTCATCAATTCATATGGCTCAACATCTTCCACGAGCTGGACGTCAGCATCTTCGAAAGGTGGGCGACCGAGTGGGAAATCATCTTCAATAACCCACTGGAAGAACGGCTCGGCTACTACCGGCCATGAGTCATTGAGCCCAGTGAGTTCAGCAACTTCAGCGATATCTTCAGGAGCTGTTACCGGCGTAATGCGGTCAACCATCGAGTTGGGGAATGCGACATTCTGCTCAATCCACTCACCCAGCTCAGCGTCCTTGAGCTTGGCAAAGGCGGTGAACATTTCCTTGGCTACGTGCCCGTTGCCTTGGATGTTGTCACAGGAAAGCACAGTGAACGCAGGGATGCCACGTTCACGGCGACGGCGCAGTGCTTCGGTCACAAAACCGAAAGCAGTGGAGGGAATTGCACCGTCCTTGAGATCGGCTGCAACGGCTGGTGTGGAGGCCATAAATTCGCCGGTTACACGATCAAAGTTGTATCCACCCTCAGTGATGGTGAGCGAGACAATACGCGTCTCAGGGTCTGCCATCTTTTCGATAACCGCTTCGGGGTCATCAGGAGCAAACATGTATTCACGAATGGAGCCGATAACTGAAGGTTCACGCACACCATCTGGGTGCTTGAGAACCAAGGTGTAAAGGCAGTCCTGCTCAGCGAAGATATCGCGGAGCTTCTTGTCGCCTTCGAGAAGACCAACACCACAGATGCCCCAGTCCAGAGCTTTACCGTCGTTCATAAGGCGGTTCAGCGTCATGGCCATGTGTGAACGGTGGAAACCTCCCACACCAAAGTGAACGATTCCCGTCTTCACAGCATCTAGGTCATAGCTCGGGGTGGGAACCCCGGGCTTAATCCCTGAGAGGGTGCTCTTGTTGAGGGTAGTCATGATCTGTTTGTCTCTGTTTGTTTCTGAGAACTACTTCACAGCACCCATGGCAAGGCCGCGCACGAGCTGCTTCTGAGCAGCCCATCCCGCGATGATGACGGGGAGAACAGCGATGGTCGACGCGGCAGAAAGTACTGCAAGGAACTGACCACGACCATCAACGAAGCTAGCCAGGAATGGCGGAGTGGTGCGTGCCGTATCCGTGGTTAGCAGCAGAGCCATGAAGTATTCGTTCCACGAGAAGATGAAACAAATCAGTGCGACAGCTGCAATACCTGGAATCACAATCGGAAGTACTACCTTGACCAGCTCGGTACGGAAGTTCGCACCATCGATCTGGGCAGCTTCGATGATTTCCATGGGAACTTCATTGAAGAAGGAGCGCATCATCCACACAGCAATGGGGAGGTTCATTGCGGCGTAGAGGAAGGTCAAAGCGGTGATGTTATCCAGCAGGCCGGTGAACTTCAGAATGAAGAAGATGGGCAGGATGGATGCTGCCACAGGCATGAAGCGAGTGGAAATAAAGAAGAACAGGGAGTCCTGAACCTTCTTGACCGGGCGAATGCTCAGTGCATACGCGGCAGGAATAGCCAGCAACAGCACAATCAGGGTTGACGAAATGCTGGAGGAGAACGAGTTCAACAAGAATGAACCCATGCCGCGGTCAAAAACAATCTGGAACTGATCCAGCGTGGGTGTAAAGAATAACTTGGGCGGAATAGAGGCCGCGTCGGCTTCTGACTTGAACGCCGTCATGAACATCCACGCAATGGGGAAGAAGAACAGCAGGACCAGAATCCAGGTGATGGTGGTGGTTAGCCCACTCTTGAAACGACGCATCAGCGGTCTCCTCCGTTCATGAATACCTTGAACAAAGTTCGAAGGGCGATAGTGGCAACAAGAATGGTGATGAATACGGTGACAACACCGAAGGCAGCTGCCTGGCCCACATCAAGACCAATGAATGCTCGTTCATAGAGCAGGTAGGACAGTGTCTTGGTGCCACCAGTTCCCTTGGTCATGATGGCGATGGGGTCAAAGACCTGCAGCAACATGATCGAGCCCAGCAGAGTAGCAATCTCGATGTATTGACGCATGTGAGGCAAGGTAATCCACTGGAATGTGCGGATAGCACCCGAGCCATCAACAGAAGCAGCTTCAAGGACATCCTTGCTCTGGCTCTGCAGACCTGCCAGCAGGATCAGCATCATGAAGGGGGTGAACTGCCAGGTCAACAACATGATGATGGTGACGGCAGGAAGATCCGTGTTCCATGCCACTGCAGGAAGACCGAGGCTAGTCAACGCGAAGTTGATCATTCCGACGTTGGCATCCAGCATGGACCACTTCCAGATCAGCGCTGCAGCAGCAGGCATGATCAGGAAGGGAGTAATGAGAAGTGTGCGAGCAATAGCTTGACCGGGGAATTTACGGTCAAGAAGAATGGCAAATCCGAGGCCAAACAACAGGGACAGGACGACAGAAGATCCTGTGATGAGCACTGTTGCTCCGAGGGATGAGAGGAAGTCTGGGCCAGTGAACACAGTCACATAGTTGGCAAACCAGTTGAAGCCGACCTCGTTGGGGTAGAGCTGGTTCCAGTTGAGCATCGAGAAGTAGATCGTGACCAAGAAGGGAATCTGGGTCAGGACCAAAGCGAAAATCAGTGCGGGGAGAATCAGCGAGCGTGAAAGTCGTACTTTCTTCTTCTCTGCTGCGCCTACCGGTGGCACTGCTTGTGCGCCTGGCTTCTGAGCGATGGTCGTCATGGTTGTTCTTTCTCGTCGTTGAGGGGGTGGAAACCCGGGACCGGTCAGGTGAGTGACCGGCCCCGAGTTGAGTTGCCTAAGAAGTTATTACTTCTTGTGGGCGTCTCCAGCCTTCTGAGCGATCTCCTGGCCCTTGTTCAGAGCCTCTTCGACCGAGATGCGGCCCGCGATTGCGTCAGCTACGAGCTGTGCAACCTGGTTTCCGACATCCTGGAACTCAGGAATGGTTACGTACTGGATACCAACCCATGGCTGTGGGTTAACACCAGGCTGCGATGGGTTCACTGCGCTCATGACCTCAAGGGTGATGGGTGCGAATGCTGCAGCAGCTTCCTTGTACTCAGGGATTTCGTAGGTTGAGATACGAGCCCCTGGAGGTACGCGGGTCCAGCCGAGAGTCTTACCAACGAGCTGCTGGTAGTCCTTAGAAGTTGCCCACAGTACGAACTTGTCTGCAGCTTCCTTGTTCTTGGAGGACTCGGGAACTGCGAGGTTCCACGACCAAAGCCATCCGGACTCAGCGGTCTTGTAGGTAGGAGCGTGAGCGTAACCCATCTTGCCTGCAACCTTAGAGGTCTTAGCGTCCTCGAGGATCGATGCAGCTACAGATGCGTCGTACCACATAGCGGTCTTACCCTCCTGGAGAAGGTTAAGGCACTCGGTGAACGAGTAGGAAACGGGGTCAGCCTGACCTGCGCTTGCGAGGAGGTCCTTGTAGAAGGTAACTGCCTCGGTGAACTCAGGAGAGTTAACCTGTGCGTCCCAGTTCATGTCGTACCAAGAACCACCGAAGGTCTGAACAACAGTGGTGAGAGGTGCGAACAGGTCACCCCAACCAGGCTTGCCGCGGAGGCAGATACCCGAGTCAGCGATGCCCTGGTCCTTGACAGCCTGAGCTGCAGCAGCAACTTCCTGCCAAGTTGGGTTGTTAGAGATGGTAACGCCTGCAGCAGCAAGCATTTCCTTGTTGTACATGAGGATGGAAGACTCACCGTAGAAAGGCACTGCGTACTGCTTGCCATCTACAGAAAGTGCTGCACGGACGGGAGGAAGAATGTCCTCGACGTCGTAGGTAGCGTCAGCCTTGAGCGCAGGAGTGAGGTCCTGCAGCCAGCCGTTTGCGCCCCACTGTGGAACTTCGTAAGCACCAACGGTGACGATGTCGTACTGACCCGCACCGGAAGCGACGTCAGCGGTAACAGCGGCACGAAGGTCGCCTTCTTCCATCTGAACGAAGTTGACCTTGATACCTGGGTTGTCAGCTTCGAACTGGCCCTTGAGCTCTTCCATGTCCTTCATCTGTGGGTTGCTTACAGTTGCGAGCGTCAGAGTGACGTCCTGCTTAGCTCCACCAGCACCTGAACAGCCTGTGAGTGCGAGTGCCGAGGTGGCGAGGATCGCGCTCAAAGCAAGTGCACGCTTTTTAGTCAAAAGCATTGATACTCCTTTGTTGTCGTTGCTATTTACTTACTTGGTGTTCGCCATACCGACCTGGCTAAGAAAAGTTGCCTTCACCCAGAAAGGGAGAGAGTTTCGGAAGCACATCACACCAAAGAGTTGAAATGAGTGAAGACAAATTTTCCTGAGTTGAATGTACGAAAGAAACTGCTGAACGCAAACCGAAATCCACCCCCACTGACATGTACTTCTGATACTTTTTTGCCAAAGCGAACTAATGCTTTTTTGCCACCCTTTTTGACCCCCTTCGCAGCTCTCTCAACTTCCGCTTGTTTACAGGGGAAAACGGGGGTAGATTGGCCTTTAACGAGATGCCAATGGAGGCCCCCTTGAGTGAGCGTGTTATAAAACCGTTACTTTCTGGAGACACTCGCCCAGCCACAATCGCTGAGGAAATCCTCACCCTTAGCCCCTATCGCGAAGTGATTCCACTTCAGCCGAACGAGTCATTCCGCTTCCTTAACCACGACTACCCCAGCGAGATTGCTCGTTGGCAATATCACCCCGAGTTTGAGATCCACCTCATCCGTGAAGGCACCGGAAGCTTCATCATTGGAGACACCGTTGGTGCCTTCACCGCAGGCCAGGTTTATCTCATGGGATCTGGTCTCCCCCACGACTGGATGAGCGATCTAGAGCCTGGACAAGTTATTCGTAACCGTGATGCAGTAATCCAGTTCGAACGTGAATGGCTGGCCAAGTGCTCAGAAACAATCCCTGAAATTGCGGACACACGACACTTGCTCCAAGAGTCCAGTCGAGGAATTCTCTTCACAGGCGAGACGGCCGAAAAAGCAGCCATTGAAATCGAAGCAGTAGGCGTGACTGAAGGAATCGCTCGCATTGCTCATCTGATGAACATTCTTTCCCTGATGGCTAATGCTCCCGCGGATGAAAAAGAACTCATCGCTAACGAGTGGTACACCGAGCCCAGCAGCCGAGATGAAGCAACTGCTGCCGATACCGGTATTGCCTACATCTTCGAAAACCTCAGATCCAATATCCGCATGTCAGAAGCAGCGCGACTGGCGGCAATGTCCGAGCCGACATTCTCCAAGTACTTCAGAAAGGTCAGCGGCCTGACCTTTAGCGACATGGTGAAGAAACTGAGGATCGCTCACGCTTGTCGCCTACTTGAGCAAACAGATAAAGCTGTCTCTGCAATCGCAGAAGACTCTGGCTATACAAACCTGGCGAACTTCAATAAGCAGTTCTTATCTGAAGTGGGCATGACGCCTCGTGAATATCGCAACCTCGATGAGGCCGACCGTCCAGGCGCCAAGGTGTTGAGCTTAGGAACGAAGGCTCCTACTTCTTACTAAGAAGCACGCTTAGGTCGAAGTTCCTTCGGCAGCGAGAAGATGAGATCTTCTTCTGCCGTCTTCACTTCTTGAATCTCGGTGAATCCACCCGAGGCCAGAACTTCAAGAACATCCTGAACGAGTTCTTCCGGAACTGAAGCACCGCTGGTGACTCCGACGGAAGAAACGCCCTCGAACCATTCCTGCTTGATTTCATCTGCGAAGTCCACGCGGTAGGAAGCCTTGGCGCCGTATTCGAGGGCAACCTCAACCAGGCGCACAGAGTTCGATGAGTTAGCTGAGCCCACCACGATCACGAGGTCTGATTCTGCAGCGACCTTCTTGATGGCAACCTGACGGTTCTGGGTGGCATAGCAAATGTCATCACTTGGAGGATCTTGCAGGTTGGGGAAGCGCTCACGCAGCAGGCGAACGGTCTCCATGGTCTCGTCCACGCTGAGCGTGGTTTGAGACAACCAGACAACCTTGTCGGGGTCTTTGACCTCAATGTGTGGAACGGCGTGGGGACCGTCCACGATGGTGACGTGGTCGGGAGCTTCTCCAGCAGTGCCTTCTACTTCTTCGTGACCTTCGTGCCCAATGAGCAAGATTTCAAAGTCGTCACGAGCAAAGCGCACCGCTTCACGGTGAACCTTAGTCACCAGCGGACAGGTGGCATCAATAGCCTGCATGTTGCGAGCTTCTGCTTCAGCCACCACCGCTGGTGAGACGCCGTGAGCGGAGAAGACGAGGTGTGAGCCTTCGGGAACTTCGTCAACTTCGTCGACAAAGATAGCGCCGGCTTCTTCAAGGGTGGTGACCACGTGCTTGTTGTGAACGATTTCCTTGCGCACGTAAACAGGAGCACCAAAAGTTTCGAGGGCCTTCTCAACGGTGATGACCGCACGGTCAACACCGGCGCAGTAGCCGCGAGGAGAAGCCAAGAGCACACGCTTGGGCTCGGGGGAAGGAAGTTCCACCAGAGTGATTTTGGGACGGGGGACGCGGGGCATGCCCAGACCAATATTCGTTGCGCTCACGTGTTCAAGTGTAGGTGACGAGGGTGAGAGTTTGTCCGGAGTCTCGACTACCGTAGAAGGTATGAGTGAAGAGGCATCGACCCCGGAAGATCCGTGGCCCATTGCTGCCCTCACCACCAAGCTCAAGGCCTACCTCGATCGTCTCGGTCTGGTGTGGGTTGAGGGTGAAATTACTCAGTGGGATCAGCGCTCTTCCGGCATCTTTGGCAAGCTCAAGGACCTCACCGAAGACTCCACCATGGGCTTCACCATTTGGTCCAATGCCCGCACAAAGATGCCCGACGACATCAAACAAGGCGACCGCGTTATTGCCTTGGTCAAGGTTGACTTCTGGAAAAAGAACGGCAACCTCGGCCTCAACATCCTCGAGCTGCGTCACGTAGGCCTCGGTGACCTTCTGGAGAAGCTGGAGCGCTTACGCGCACAGCTCGCCAAAGAAGGTCTCTTCGATGCTGACCGTAGGGTTCCACTGCCCTTCTTACCTCAGTGCATTGGTTTGATTACCGGTCAAGACTCTGATGCCGAGAAGGACGTGCTCAAGAACGCCCACCTGCGCTGGCCACAGGTGGAGTTCAAGGTCATCCACACCAAGGTGCAAGGCGACCAGACAGTTCCTGAAGTTATTGCCGCTATTCAGAAACTTGATGCAGACCCTGAAGTCGATGTCATCATCGTTGCCCGCGGTGGTGGAGACTTCCAGAACCTGCTCCCCTTCAGCGATGAGAAGCTCGTCCGTGTAGCTGCTGCCTGCGTCACTCCCCTGGTCAGTGCCATCGGCCATGAGGCCGATGCTCCGCTTCTGGATAATGTGGCCGACCTCCGCGCCTCCACTCCTACCGATGCTGCCAAGCGCGTCGTTCCCGACGTGGGTGAAGAATTGGCACGCGTAGCCGATGCGCGCAGCCGCATTAGCAACCGCGTGACTGCTTTCCTGACCGGAGAACTTGATCGCTTGGAATCCCTGCGTTCACGCCCCGTGTTGGCAGATGCGGACTGGATCATCTCGACTCGCGCTGAAGAGATCGTGCGCAACGTTCAGCGCGGTTCTGACCTGGTCGACCGCGCCCTGCACAATGCCGCGCAGGAAACGCTGTCACTCAAGACTCAACTGCGAGCGCTGTCACCACAGCAGACGCTGGACCGCGGCTACGCCATTGCGGTCTTACCGAATGGCAAGGTAGCTCGCTCCGCGAAGGATGCACCCGCACAGACTGAATTCGCCCTCACCCTGGCAGAGGGCACTATCGACGCGGTTTCGGCCGGTCCACGGAAGGTAGAATCGTAACTATGGCAGCACCAGTAGATGTCTCGAAGCTCAGCTACGAAGACGCACGTAATGAACTTGTTGCTGTTGTTTCTCAGCTGGAGCAGGGAAGCCCCACGCTCGAAGAGACTCTTGCTCTCTGGGAACGTGGCGAAGCACTTGCCAAGCGCTGCGAGGAGTGGCTCGTTGGCGCCAAGGAGCGCCTCAATGCTGCCCGTGCCGGACTAGATTCAGGCGCTGCCGCCGAATGAGCAAAAAGCCCAAGATTGTTGCCGAGCTAGGTCGTCCTGAGACACCAGCGGAAACTGCTGCTCGTAAGGCAGAGAATTCCAGGCTGTATAAATCTCGCAAGACCATCAACAACCTGGTCTATTCGCTCCTCGTGACTGTGGGATTGGTCGCTGTAATTTATTTCCTAGTCCCCCGCGCTGATGGTGAGCCCAACTGGCAAGTTGACTATGTTGCCCAGAGTGAAATTGCCTCAAAATCGCTAGGTGAATCCCTCCTCGTTCCTGCAATGCCTGAACAGTGGCGAGCTAACGCAGCAGAGCTGCGTAATGCCACCAACGGGCAGGTCACCAGCTGGTATATCGGCTTCATTACTCCGAGCGATAAGTTCATCGCTTTCAATGAAGCCTTTGATGCCAACGAGACCTGGGTTGCCAACGAACTCAAGGATTACCCCGCCACCGGTACCGTCACGATTGATGGCCAGCAATGGACCGTCTATGACAATCGGTCCATGAATGATGCCGGAAATGTTGAGTACGCCATGGTGACCACACTGGGACGTTCCACTGTTGTCCTCTATGGCACTGCTGACGATGCAGAATTTGAACAACTTGCCACGTCGATCACGGCTGACCTGAGGAGTGAGCAATGACCCGAATAACTCCTGCAAAGGCCTGGGCTGAAATGGCGCGGGGAAACGAACGTTTCGTTTCCGGCGCCCCTGCTCACCCTCGCCAAGATGTTGACCGCCGTGCCGAGCTCGTGGATGAACAGCGCCCCACTTCGGCGCTCTTTGGCTGCTCTGACTCTCGCCTTGCAGCGGAAATCATCTTTGATAAGGGCTTGGGCGACCTGTTCGTAGTTCGTAACGCGGGTCAGATCATCTCTGACTCAGTCGTTGGTTCTCTCGAATACGCCGTGGGTGTTCTCGAAGTTCCCCTCATTGTTGTTCTCGGCCACGACAACTGTGGTGCCGTCAACGGCGCCATCAACATGCTGGGTCCTGACTCCACTCCCCTGCCTCCCCACATTGAGGCACTTGTTTCACGTATCGTTCCGGCCATCCGCCGCGTTGCGGGCAAAGCAGGGCTGTTTGCCCCAGATGGTTCGCTGAACCCGGAACAGGTCGATGCTCTGGCAGTAGGCCGCGAACACCTCCGTGACACCATTGCAGAACTCATGGAAAGCTCTGAGCTGATTACTCAGGCCATTGCTGAAGGTAATCTCGCCATTGTGGGAGCCAACTACCGTCTAGGTCAGGGTGTCGTACAGCCTGACGTTGTCGTCGGCGACATCGGCGTCTAAGTCTTTTCCCCCTTCACCCACGCAAGGAAGCGCTCATGGCACAGAACAAAGATTTCCGTATCGAGCACGACACCATGGGTGAGGTGCTCGTTCCCATCAATGCCCTCTATGGCGCACAGACTCAGCGCGCGGTGGAGAACTTTCCCATCTCGGGCACCACTCTTGAGCCCGCTCACATCGCTGCACTCGCTCAGATCAAGAAGTCAGCGGCACTGGCCAATGCCGAACTGGGCGTTCTGAACCAGAAGATCGCTGACTCTATTGCCTGGGCCGCTGACCAGGTCATTACCGGCAACTATGACGACCAGTTCCCCATCGACATCTACCAAACAGGTTCTGGCACCAGTTCCAACATGAACATGAATGAGGTGCTGGCCACCCTCGCCTCGGGCAAGCTCAAGAAACCCGTTCACCCCAACGACCACGTGAACTGC
Source organism: Aurantimicrobium photophilum (assembly GCF_003194085.1). Classification (NCBI taxonomy): domain Bacteria; kingdom Bacillati; phylum Actinomycetota; class Actinomycetes; order Micrococcales; family Microbacteriaceae; genus Aurantimicrobium; species Aurantimicrobium photophilum. The sequence goes on from NZ_CP023994.1 coordinate 1,248,346, forward strand.
TCACAGTCTTCTAATGACGTCTTCCCCACCTCTGTTCACGTAGCCGTGACGAGTGCGCTTCTGAAAGACCTCATTCCTGCCTTGGAATATCTCGCCAAGTCATTGGAGAAGAAGGCCAAGAAGTGGGCCACCGTGGTGAAATCTGGCCGCACACACCTGATGGATGCCACTCCTGTGACGCTCGGCCAAGAATTCGGTGGCTATGCAGCCCAGATTCGTCTCGGCATTGAGCGCATCAAGGCTGCATTGCCTCGTATTGCCGAAGTCCCCCTGGGCGGCACGGCCGTGGGAACCGGCATCAACACTCCCAAGGGCTTCCCCCAGCTGGTGATCAAGAAGCTGGCCAAAGAAACCAAGCTTCCCATCACCGAAGCACGTGATCACTTCGAAGCTCAAGCCAACCGCGATGGCCTGGTTGAAGCCTCCGGCGTGCTGCGCACCATCGCGGTGTCACTGACCAAGATCTGCAACGACATTCGCTGGATGGGCTCCGGTCCCAACACCGGCCTGGCCGAGATTCACATCCCTGACTTGCAGCCTGGTTCCTCCATCATGCCCGGCAAGGTGAATCCAGTTGTTCCGGAAGCAGTGCTTATGGTCTGCATGAAGGTCATTGGTAATGACTCCACCGTTGTGATGGGTGGGGCATCCGGTTTGTTCGAGCTCAACGTGGCCATCCCCGTGATGGGGAGTGCTGTTCTCGAGTCGATCCGCCTACTCTCCTCCTCCACACACATCCTGGCTGACAAGACCATCAATGGTCTCGAGGCGAACGTGAAGCGCGCTCGTGCAATGGCAGAGTCCAGCCCGTCCATCGTGACGCCACTGAACAAATACATTGGCTACGAAGCCGCGGCCAAAATTGCCAAGCATGCTGTTGCCACCGGCAAGACCATCCGAGAATCAACCATTGAGTTGGGCTTCGTTGATGGCAAGAAGCTCACCCTCGAACAGCTCGACAGCGCACTGGATGTGCTGTCAATGACCCACCCCTAAGGATTCCCATGAAATACACGAAGCTTCGTGACCTCACCGTTTCTCGCATCGGCTTGGGCTGCATGGGCATGTCCCACCTCTTCACCGGTAAGGATCAGCCCGACGAGGTTCACATTGCCACCATTCACCGCGCACTCGAGCTTGGTGTGACCTTCTTTGACACTGCTGAGATCTACGGTCCTTTCAAGAACGAAGTTCTGGTGGGTAAGGCCCTGAAGGCACACCGTGATGAGGTTGTCATCGCCACCAAGTTCGGCATGATGACGGGCGAGGGTGAAGAGCGAAAGCTTGGTTTCGACAGCTCCCCCGCCAACATTCGTTATGCCGTTGAGCAGTCGTTAAAGCGTCTCGACATGGACTACATCGATCTCTACTACCAGCACCGTATCGATAAGAACGTGCCCATAGAAGACGTCATTGGCACGCTCAAGGAACTCATCGACGAAGGCAAGATTGGCCACATCGGCCTCTCCGAGGCTGGCCAAGCCAACATTCGCAAGGCAAATGCCGTCCACCCCATCACAGCGCTGCAGTCGGAGTATTCACTCTGGACCCGCGATGGTGAGGATGGAACCCTTGAGCTACTCGCTGAGCTCGGTATTGGCTTTGTGCCCTATTCGCCACTCAGCCGAGGCATGCTCAGCGGCAAGATCACCACACTGGACAAGTTCGATGAGGACGACTGGCGCCTGACAAACCCTCGCTTCCAGCCCGAGGCTTTTGAAAAGAACAAAGAGATTCTCGGCGAAGTTACCAGCATTGCTGCCGAAGTTGGCTGCACCCCAGCGCAGTTAGCGTTGGCGTGGTTGTTGGCCAAGGGTGCTGACTGGGCACCCATTCCAGGAACTGTGCGCATTAGCCACCTCGAAGAGGACCTCGCTGCTGTGGACGTGGAGCTCACCACTGAACAGGTTGCACGACTCGACAAGGTGACCCAGCCCGTTGGTGGACACCACAACGAGGCACAAATGAAGATGTTGGACCGCGAGGTTTAGTCATGACGCGCATTGCAGTAATTGGAGCCAGCGACGCTGGCTTACGCCTGGGCGTCGCACTTCAGGCTGCCGGTGCTGAGGTGGTGGGATTTGAATTAGCTCCTGCCGAGTACGTGCCCATTCCTCAGGCAAGCAGCATCACAGAAGCAGCCAGTGCAGATGTGGTGCTGAATTTCGTTGCTCCACATCTCGCCGAAAAGACAGCACAAGAGTTTGCTCCCCAGCTGCAATCTGGTGCCATCTACGCAGATTTCACCGCGGGAACTCCCGAGCTCAAAAAGCGCCTAGCACAGCTGTTTCCTGAGCAAGCGTACGCAGATGCTGCCCTCCCCGCCTCTGGAAATATTGAAGCTTCTGGTTCTGCCGCTCACGCACTCTTTGTCGCACTGACCAACCTCAAGATTGCTGTAACGGTGATCTCTGATGTTCCTGGCGACGCTGCCGCACGCACTCTGATTCGCACACTGCTGAGCAATGGCCTGGCCGAAGTTGTGGCGGATACTCTCTGGGCAGCAGAAAGCCTGGGAATTGAAGAATGGGCGTGGAAAGACATCCAGGCCGAACTCACCTCTTTCAATGCAGACGCTGCCCAATCACTCATCGACGACGCTGCCCACAACTTCAAGCGCCACCAGATTGCGATGCAAGATGTGGTCGAGCTGTTAGCCAGCAGTGGCTATGACAGCACCATGATTGCGCCTATCCAGTTCACCCATGGCCGGATCATGCATGGAAAGAAGATTCCTTATAGCAAGGCGCCCACGAATAAGTGGAAGAAGTAACCCGGCTTAAGTGAAGAATCCCCGCATTTGAACTGTCCCCCGAAAGTTGGACAGGATAAATACTAGGCGGCTTCTAACTGAAGGGCATGGTTCCGATATTGCATCGGGGTCATGCCCTTCAGTCGTTCTTGTAGACGATCTCTGTTATACCAATCGATGTATTCCTCAATTTCTTCGATGAGTTCGTTGACGGTGTTGAATCTTTCACCATGGAACATTTCTGTTTTGAGGTGTCCGAAGAAGTTCTCGATCAGGGCGTTGTCATAACAGTTTGCTTTGCGGGACATGGATTGGATAGCGCCATGTTCTTCCAACAGTTCACGCCACGAGTGGTGTTGGTAGTGGAATCCTTGATCTGTGTGAACGAGTAGTCCGGCAGCTGGTTGTTCACGTTCAAACGCGTCTTTCAGGCTCCGTGACGTCAATCCGGTATTCGGTGAGGTTCCTGTTTTGAAGCTCACGATTGCATGATCGAACAGGTCATAGATCGCTGAGAGATACACTTTCTGGTTTCCCACCCGGAATTCGCTCACGTCACTGACCCATTTCTGGTTTGGTGCTGTTGCGTCGAATTCTCTGTTGAGATGGTTCGCTGCGATATGAGAAATCGTGCCTTGATAGGAGTTGTATTTGCGTTTGATGCGCACTTTCGATTTCAGGCCTAACTGTTTCATGAGTTTATAAACCAGCTTCTTCCCCACTTGCCAACCATGTTGAGTTAGATGCAGCCAGATTCTGCGATGGCCATATCGTCTCTTTTTTGCGAAGAAGACTGTGACGATGACTGCTTTGAGGAAGGCATGCCGGTCAGGCGCATCAAGCCGGGCGAGGTGGTAATAATAGGTCGACCTTGCCATCTGCGCTGCGGCGAGGAGATCGTCAAGGGCGTGATCGGACTTGAGGGAGGAAATCACCTGGACCTTTAGGCGTGTCCTTGGTTCCTCAAGTCCCGCAATTTTTTTAGATACGCGTTCTCTGCTTCAAGGCGTTTAACTTGTTGGCGCAGCCGGTCTTCTTCGCTGGAAACTTCCTGGTTTTGAACCGAACCAAAAGGCCTGCCCTTAGGTTTGGGCATCAACGCCTCATCACCGCCTGCTCGCCATTGACGAGCCCATGCGGTCACAAGCTGAACAGAACTTAACTGAAACTCTGCCGCGAGTTCCATCTTTGTCGCACCGGCAAGAAAACGTTCGACTACTTCTTTTTTGATTTCAAAAGAGAAAGTACTTTTGGTTTTGCTTTGCATAAGACAAAGCCTGCCATGAAGCATCCACTTGCGATGGAACTGTTTCGAGGCGTCAACGGAGAAACCTAAACGGTTAGCGGCGGCAACATAACCGAAGCCGGTTTCGAAGAGATCAACGAGCTGTTCTCGTTGAGGTGTTGTGAGTGAACTATTTGGTTGCAAAGAAATACTCCCCAGAAATTGGATACTGATTAATCAGTCCAACTTTTGGGGAGCAGTTCAATTGCTGCGGGGATTCTTTTGTTGTGCCTGGAAGCGGCAGGTAGTTCTTAGTAGTCGAGCTGTTGCTGAAGTGCGTCGAGGACGATGTAGCAAGGAAGGACCTGCGCAACGCTGGCGTTGGGCTCGCGGCCTTCCTTGATTGCGGCAACGAACTCACGGTCCTGAAGCTCAATACCGTTCATAGAAACATCCACGTTGGAGACGTCAATGACTTCTTCCTTACCGGTGACCAGGTCGTCATAACGCGCGATGTAAGTTGCGGTGTCACCGATGTAACGGAAGAAGGTTCCCAGGGGTCCATCGTTATTGAACGAGAGCGAGAGGGTGCAGATCTTGCCAGTTTCGGTGGCGAGCTGGATGGACATGTCCATCGCAATGCCCAGCTCAGGGTGCTTGGGGCCCTGAATGGCGTTTGCCTTCACGATCTTCTCACCTGTTTGGTACTGGAACAGGTCCACGGTGTGAGCTGCGTGGTGCCAGAGCAGGTGGTCAGTCCACGAGCGTGGCTGTCCGAGTGCGTTCATGTTGGTGCGACGGAAGAAGTAGGTCTGCACGTCCATCTGCTGAATGTTGAATTCACCCGCAGTGATCTTGTTGTGAACGTACTGGTGGGAAGGATTAAAGCGGCGAGTGTGACCAGCCATCGCAATCAAGCCGGTTTCCTTCTGCACGTCCACGATGTCCTGAACTCCACGCAGGTTATCTGCCATGGGGATTTCCACCATGACGTGCTTTCCTGCACGCAGAGCCTCAATAGTCTGATCATGGTGCATCTGGGTGGGGGTGGCCAAGATGACGCCATCGAGGTCTGGCTGTGCCAGAAGCTCGGTGTAGCTATCAAAGCCCTTGTCTGCGCCATACTTCTCAGCGATTTCATCCGCCACGTTCTGACGGCTGTGGCCGACGTACTTGATGGTGGCATCAGGAATGTTGGCCAGCGCATCGAGGTGCTTCTGGCCGAAGGCACCGAGGCCAACAACAGCAATATTGACGGTCATGTTTAGTCTTCCTTGGGGGTCAAAATGAGGTGGCCAACTGAGGTGTTGGAGGCGGGAACGTGGTTGAAGCGGTAAACCTCGTTGACCTGGTCACCGAGAGCTCCACGCATGATGAGCCACATAATGAGCTCCACGCCTTCGGAGCCTGCTTCAATCATGTATTCGAGGTGTGGCTTGTATTGCAGCACTTCAGGCTGATTGATGAGGTCATCCATGAACTGGATGTCCCAGGGCAGGTTGATGAGTCCTGCACGAGCACCCTGGATCTGGTGGCTCATGCCACCGGTTCCCCAGATCTCAACCTTGAGGTCGCCGTCGAACTGCTCCACTGCACGCTTAATAGCCTTACCCAGCGCGAGACAACGCTCACCGGAGGGCTGAGGGTTCATCACGACGTTGACGGGCAAAGGAATGACCTTGGTGGGCCACTTGTCAGGGGTGCCATACATCAAGGACATGGGCACGGTCAGGCCGTGGTCCACTTCCAAGACGTTAAGCACCGTCATGTCGAAGTCATCGGTGATGAGTGAAGCAGCAACGTGTGTTGCCAGCTCCGGAGCACCTTCCACAACAGGAACGGGACGGGGGCCATAGCCCTCGTCGCAGATGGCGTAGCTATCTGCAATGCCGATCGCGAAGGTGGGCATGATCTCCATACCGAAGTAAGAAGCGTGGTCGTTGTAGACAATGATCGCCACATCAGCAGGGTTGTCTTTGGCCCACTGCTTGGAGAATTCGTAGCCATCAAACATGGGCTTCCAGTAGGCATCCTGTGTCTTACCGGAGTCCACAGCGTGGCCCACGGCAGGGACGTGACTGGTCGCAATACCAGCAACAATCTTCGCCATTATGCTTCGCCTCGTTCCTTCTTCGAGCGCCAGCCTTCGATGTTACGGCCGCCGTTAATCATCATTTCTTGATACTGCTCTGTGGTCATATCCGTCATGGTGCTCACGGCCTGAACATAAGAGAGCCCTTCCGAAGCAAAGATCTTGGACAGGAAGTAGACGTTGCCGCCCAGATCCAGCATCTTCTGGAAGTCACGGTCAATGACCGCCTGCTTTTGCTCTTCCGTCATGTCCCATTCGTCGAGGTAGGCACGGTTATCGGCCAAGAAGCGCTTACGGTTTTCCTCACTGCGCAGGCTCATGCAGAACTGGTTGAGGTGGAAACCTTGACGAGCCAACTCAATGGTGAAGATGGTTGTGCCAGGAATGTCCTTGTACTGCTCAAAGTTGGGCTTCATGATTAGCTCCAGTAGAGGGTGTTGGGGTTGGTGACAAGCAATTTGGTTTGCAGCTCAGGGGTAACTGCAATTGAGGGAACATAGTCAACCAAGATGCCGTCATCCGGCATCTCTGTCTTCATGTTGGGGTGTGGCCAGTCGGTGCCCCAGAGAACACGGTCAGGGAACTCCTCGACGATCTTCTTGGCGAAGGGAACAACATCTGCATACTCGGGTGAACCGCTCTTGGTGAGGCGGTCAGGGCAGCTGACCTTGCACCAGATGTCTTTGTTGCCACGCATGAAGTCGAGGAACATTTCGAACTCCTCATTATCCACGGGCTTGGTCACATCGGGACGACCCATGTGGTCAATGACGAGTGGAATGTTGAGTGAGTTGAAGAAGTCCTTCTTCTCCTTCAAGTCCGCAGGCTCGAAGTAGAGGACAACGTGCCAACCGAGAGGGCGGATCTTCTCAATGATTTCGCGGTAGTAGTCATCAGGCTTGGGATCAACCAAACGCTTGACGTAGTTGAAGCGCACCCCCCGCACACCGAGGTCGTGCATGCGCTGCAGTTCTTCGGCAGTGATGTCGGGCTTCACGGTGACAACACCGCGGGCTTTGCCGTTGGCACGCTCGAGAACATCCAGCAGTGCTGAGTTATCCGAACCGTGGCAGGTTGCCTGCACAACAACGTTCTTTTCAAAGCCAAGGAAGTCACGCAGTGCAAAGAGCTGTTCCCAGCTGGCATCGCAGGGGGTGTATTTGCGCTCAGGAGCGAACGGGAACACATCCCCAGGACCAAAGACGTGACAGTGCGCATCTACGGCACCTTCAGGAACAACAAACTTAGGCTTGCTGGGGTTGGGGTGCCAGTCGAGCCAGTCAGCATCCTTCACAAATGCGCTCACAGTCCACGCTCCTTCAGCTTGGCGTCCAGACGAGGGAAGACGGTGCGGGCGTTCTTGGAGAAGATGTTGGTACGTTCTTCGTCCGAGATCTTGGCGGCATCGATGTATCGCTTGGTGTCATCGAAGTACTGACCGGTCTGAGGGTCGATGCCACGAACGGCACCGATCATTTCAGAGCCGAAGAGTACGTTCTTGTTGTCGATGACATCGACCAACAGATCAATACCGGGCTGGTGATACACACAGGTGTCAAAGAACACGTTGTTCATGAGGTGAGTGTCCACGCTGGGCTGCTTGAGCATGTCAGCCAGACCGCGGTAGCGACCCCAGTGATACGGAACAGCTCCACCACCGTGAGGAATGATGAATCGCAGTGTGGGGAAGTCGCCGAACAGGTTGCCCTGCAGCAACTGCATGAAGGCAGTGGTGTCCGCGTTCATGTAGTGCGCACCAGTTGCGTGGAAGTTGTGGTTGCAGGACGCAGACACGTGAATCATGGCGGGAACGTCGAGTTCGACCATCTTCTCGTAGAGCGGGTACCAGAACTTGTCCGTCAAGGGAACGGTCTGCCACTGACCGCCGGAGGGGTCAGGGTTGAGGTTCACGCCAATGAAGCCGAGTTCATTGATGCAGCGTTCCATTTCCTTGATGGTCTCGGTCAGATCAGCACCAGGAGACTGGGGCAGCTGAGCAACACCGACGAAGTCTTCGGGGAACAGGTCAACCACACGCTTGATCAGGTTGTTGCAGGCAACGGTCCATTCGAGGCTGATGCGCTGGTCACCTTCATGGTGGCCCATCGCAGAAGCACGGGGAGAGAAGATGGTCAGATCCGAGCCGCGCTCCTTGATGAGCTTGAGCTGGTTCTGCTCAATGGTCTCGCGGATGATCTCGTCGGAGATCTCGGGGTATTCAGGGCTGGGCTGACCTGCTGCATAGGCTGCGAGCTGGTCAATGCGCCACTTGTTGTGTAGCTCAGGGGCCGTTGTGTAGTGGCCGTGGATATCGATGATCATGCGTTGTTCTCCCAAGCAGATTCGAGGACATAAATAGAACCCGACATGAGCATGCGGGCGGTGCGCAGCAGCGCAGACTTTGTCACAACAGGTGTTCCAGTGGAGTTATCAACTTCCATCTGGACGGTGAAGAACCCGGTGGGGTGCTCCACTTCTACCTCGAGGCTGGAACCGACGGTGTCTAGACCAGCAATCTGGGCAGCAACACTGCCCTCCAGCATGCAGGCAGTGGCAACAGAGACAGCACCCAGCACACCAATGCTTTCGTGCACACGGTGAGGAATGAAGGTTCGAGTGGAGAGCAAGCCACCGTCTTGCGCAGGGGCGAGCAAGCTCATCTTGGGCACGGTCTTGTTGGTGACGTCGCCTAAGTTCATGAGCGGACCCACGGCTAAACGAATCTCTTCCACGCGTGCCTTGAGCTCAGTGTTAGCCTCGAGCTCAGCAGGGGTTTCGTAGCCGGTGATACCGAAGTCAGAGGCATTTAAGCAGACAACGGGCATGCCGTTGTCGATGCAGGTCACCTGCACGCCCAAAACCTCATCCACCACATTGCCGGTGGGGAGCAGAGTGCCGCAGCTGGAGCCGGCAACATCTTCGAAATTGATGTTGATCGGAGCGTGAGTTCCAGGAACACCGTCAATGCGGGCAGTTCCTGCGTAGTTCACGACTCCGCCAGGAGTCTCCACAAAGGCCGTTGCCTTGGAGTCAGTGTTCTCCATATAGATCGCAACGGGGGTCACGCCGTCCGCAGCTAAAACGAGTCCCTTTTCTATAGCAAATGGCCCCACACCAGCCAAGATGTTGCCGCAGTTTTGTTGGTCACTGACTTCAGCGCGGTCGGGCCAGACCTGCAAAAACAGGTAGTCCACATCGATGCCGTCACGCTCGGACTTGGAAACAACCGCAACCTTGGAGGTCAGCGGGTGCCCACCACCCATGCCGTCAATCTCGCGCACATCAGGAGAGCCCATAGCGGCAAGGAGGAAAGTGTCCCGGGCAGCGCGATCTGAGGGCAGATCACTTGCGAGGAAGTAGAGGCCCTTTGACGTTCCCCCGCGCATAACCACACAGGGAACAGCAACCTGAGAGTTATTCACCCGCGTAGTCCTCGTAGACGAGTCCCTTAGCGGCGAGCTTCTCGCGCATGTTGTAAATGTCAAGACCTAGCTCACCAGCAGCGAGGCGCTTGCGCTTGCCTGCTTCCATGGCTTCACGTTCCTGGGCTGCCTTGAGAACCTTTTCGGCGTCTTCACGCTTGACCAAGCACACACCGTCAATGTCGGCCACGATGACGTCACCGGGGCGAACCAGCTGGTCTGCCATGAGAATCGGCGTCTGCACGTTCGCAATGGTTTCCTTGACGGTTCCCTGCGAGCTGATGGTCTTGGACCAGACGGGGAAGCCCATCTCGGTCAGGGTCGCAACGTCGCGCACACCGGCATCAATAACGAGACCTCGAACGCCGTGAGCCATCAGGCTCTCGGCGAGGAGGTCACCGAGGTAACCGTCGTCGCAAGGGCTGGTGGGGGTCACAATGAGAATGTCGCCAGGTTGTGCCTGCTCGACGGCAACGTGAATCATCCAGTTGTCACCGGGCGCAACTTCACAGGTGAGCGCGTTGCCAGCAATCATGGCGGGGAAGATGGGGCGCAGGCGACGGTTCAGCAAACCAATGCGTCCCTGTGCCTCGTGCACGGTGGCAGATCCGAGAGCGGCGAGGCCGTCCACAATCTCAAGTGGGGTTCGTGGTGTTCCTCGAACGACGCGTGCCATGATTCTCCTTCGAATTAACGCAAATATGCCTGATTACAGACAACTGCATTTCATAGGACAAAACCAAGGAGCCTTCCGGATAGTGGAAGGCCAATCTGAATGAGCTTTAGGAGCTTGCTTGCAGGCGAGCAGCATCGCCCAGACCTGCTTCAACCAGCTTCTTCGACAAAGCTGCTCCGGTGACCTGCATTACGGGGACAAGTTTGCCTAGATCACGACCATCACTCGGTGCCACGATGCCCAGTGCGGCGATGACATTGCCGCCCTTGCCTCGCAAGGGCACAGCAATGGAAACCGCACCCTCCGCAAGCTCTTCTTGGGTCTTGGCAAAGCCCTGCACCTTGATGGTCTTCAGTTGCGTTTCCAGAACACCGGGATCAGTAATGGTCTGGTCGGTGTAACGATCCAGTGAGTTCAGCACAGCCTTCTGCAGTTCCTGATCACCATGCGCAAGCAGCACCTTGCCCACACCCGTGGCGTGGAGAGCGAGCCGGGAGCCCGGTTTACTGATGACTTCTAGGGTTCTCGAGCCTGCAATACGCTCCACAATCAAACAGCGCAGGCCATCGAGCACCGCGATCTGCACGGCATCGTTGTGGAGTTGGTAGACGTCTTCCATATAGGGAAGTGCCACTTCACGCAGGTCTGAGTGAACCGAAGCCAACAGACCTAGACGCCAAATCTTGCTGCCAATTTCGTAGTCACCATCAGAACCACGAACCAACGCGTTCTGCTTTTCCAACTCGTGCACCAAACGGTGAACGGTGGTCAGCGGTAAATCAGCGCGACGAGAGATCGACGCCAGCGATTGCCGTCGATGCTTCACATCAAAGGTGTCCAAGACAGCGAGCGCGCGACCGGTCACGGTGCGGGTCGGAACGCTTTTCTCGGTCACACTTACAGCCTAGGTCGATAATTCGCGTAATGCCTTGCGAAGCTGAAGCTCAAAGTGAGGCACGTCTTCAGCAATGGTTCCCTGCACGAGTTCAAGATCGAGAAGTGAATATCCATGAGAAATTCTGTTTCTCATGGACTTCATATGGCGCCAGTCATCACTGAAATATGTATCCCGGAGCACAGTGCTTGTTTGAGAAATCGTCTCCAACGCAGCAGCAAGTCTCATATTCACAGCATCAGAGACCGTCGGATCTTCAAAAGGCCCCTTGGTCAGGTGGTACTTCAACATTTCCAAATGATTAAGTGCGTCTCGGACTAACTCCTCATCGGTCCTACTCACAGAGGGACTGCTTCCCCCAGCACACGATCACGAAGAAATGGCCTGAGGCTTTTCTCTCCAACAACATCTACATCGACTCCCAACAATTCGCCGAGTGCGAATTCCAGGCGAACGATACCCATAAGGGTGACACCCTTGTCGAAAGTTACTAACAGGTCAATATCTGAGCCTTCATGCTCTTTGCCCGTCACAACGCTTCCGAAGACCTTCAGGTCCCGAGCACCATGAGATTTCGCAATCTTGATGACCTCGCTGCGGTGCTTACGAAGCTTCTTTCCCAATGGGGTCTTTCCCTGGAAACGCACCAACCTTGAAACCTCAGGCTGGCTCCTGCCCACGGCAGCAGCGATGTCCCGCTGGCTGAGGCCTGCCTTGATTCCCGCGCGGACGGCATCTACCAAAATCTTCCGAGACCTGGCATAGAGCAAGTCAGCAGCGCGGGCTTCAGCCTGCAGCTGCTCAAAAGAAGAAATGGTGGACATATAGTAAATGCTATCAGTTATACACAATCACTGACAGGGCAGTATTCACAAGAAACTTGACCGGTTTAGTGACCGTCGAGTTCCGCCGCGATCGACGCGGCAGCATCCGTCAACGTGGATACCAAACGGTTCACATCAAGCCTGTTCAAGTGCACAATCACTCCAACAGCTGCCACGCACTTGCCATTACGCATGATGGGAACAGCGATAGAGCCGCTTCCTCGGGTCATCTCCTGGCGTGTGATGGAATACCCGTTCTTGCGCACCTCAGCGAGATCCTTCCGCAGCGCATCTGGCTGCGTGATGGATTGCGGAGTGGGCCTGGGCAGAGGTTGTGACAAGTACTGCTCGATGGCTTTCTCGGATTGATACGCCAGCAACACCTTTCCCACACCCGTGGTGTGGAGGGGAAGGTGGCCACCCGCACGGCTGATGGTGGGGATGCTGCGCTCCCCCACGAGACGGTCAACGTAGAGCGCTTGACCACGGTCCAGAACAGCCAGAGTCACGTTCTCTCCGGTCTCTTCATAGAGACGAGCAAGGGTAGGCAGAGCACTTTCGCGCAGACGCTCACTCAAAGGAGCGTGCTGTGCAATGGTCCAGAGCTTTGTGCCCACGCGGAACTTACGGTCACTGCCCTTACTGAGAAACCCTCCCTCTTCGAGTGTTCCCACGATGCGGTGGCAGGTAGACATGGGGAGCTTGGTGAGCTGAGCGAGCTGGGTCAGCGTGAGTGCGCTGTGCTTTTCGTCGAAACAGCCGAGGATCTCCATGGCGCGCTCCAGCAATGCAGTTGGTGCGCCGCTTTCTACCCGTGCTGGGCTCATGATTGGCTCCACTCTGAAACTTCCATCTCATGAAACTTTAGTCTTGTTGCCCCCTTCCGCATAAGCCTGAATAGTCCTAGACGTTCCCCACTACAGCAAAGGTTCAATGATGACCATCTCCATTCGCACCCAGGTCGGCATCCTCGGCGCCGGCCCTGCAGGTCTGCAGCTCGCCCACCTTCTCCAGCGCGCAGGCATCGACTCCGTCGTGATCGACGGCCGTAGCCGCGAAGACATTGAAGGCACCGTCAAGGCCGGCATCCTCGAAGCTCCAGCAGTAGAGGTCCTCGTGGACACTGACGTTGTCACTCGTGACTACGTCGAGACCATGCGTCACGACGGTATCGAGTTCCACTTCGATGGCCACGCCCACCGCTTCGACTTCCCCGCGCTCACCGGCAAGGGCGTCTACCTTTACCCCCAGCACGAAGTGCTCAAGGACCAGATCAAGGCCCGCGTTGCTGCGGGTGTAACTCCCCTTTTCGAGCACCTCGCCGACAAGGTCGTGGACGGCTCCAACGGTCCCATGATTGTGGGCAAGAACGCTCAGGGCGAGGCCTTCGAGATCTCCGCTGACTTCGTCATTGGTGCCGACGGTTCGATGAGCATCGCTCGCGAATACGTCACTGGCAACAAGTTCAGTGGCATGGCCCGTGAATACCCCTTCGGCTGGTACGGAATCCTCGTGGAAGCACCACCCAGCTCTGAAGAGCTCATCTACAGCCGCTCTGAAGAAGGCTTCGTGCTCATCTCCACCCGTGACGAGCACATCCAGCGCATGTACTTCCAGTGCGACCCCAACATGGACGTCAATGCCGTTACTGACGAGCAGATCTGGGACAAGCTCCAGGCTGGAGTCTCCACCCATGAACTGAAGCGCGGCCCTATCTTCCGCAAGGACGTGCTCAAATTCCGCAGCTACGTCCACGACAGCCTGCGCAAGAACAAAGTCTTCCTCATGGGTGACGCTGCACACACCGTTCCCCCCACCGGAGCAAAGGGCCTGAATCTTGCTTTCAGCGATGTGCTGTGGCTGAACCGTGCACTGCGCGAGTACTACCGCTCTGGCTCTGAGCAGTTCTTGGACAGCTACCAGGAAGACGCACTCAAGCGCATCTGGAAGGCCACCAACTACTCCTACATGATGACCACCATGCTGCACATCGCACCAGATGCAACCGACTTCGACAAGAAGCGCCAGGTTGCTGACCTCTACTCACACACCGAGTCGCTAGCTGGTCAGACCTATATCGCTGAAGGTTATGTCGGCTGGGACTACAGCGCAGACGACTGGCGCTAACCAGCACTCAACCAAGAAGAGCCTCCAACCCAGCAGTTGGAGGCTCTTCTTTTTGTTGACTCTTTAGAACGGGTAGGGAGCAATCTCACTTCTGACAGTGAGCCATTGCAGTTCGGTGAAGGCTTCGATATTTGCCTCAGCACCACCGAAACGTGAACCGTTACCGGAGTTACCCACACCGCCGAAGGGGATATTGGGCTCATCGGCGACGGTCTGTTCGTTGATGTGAACCAGACCTGTCGGAACAGAGTCCGCGATCTCCATCGCGATACCCACATCACCCAAGATGCTCAAAGACAGGCCGTATTCCGTGTCGGAGACTAGATCGATGGCTTCTTTGGTGGTGGAGTACTTGAACACGCTGGCGACGGGGCCAAAGATTTCCTCGCTATACGCGGGCATATCTTTGGTCACGCCTGTGAGCACAGTGGGCTTGTAGAACAAGTCCTGGTGAGTACCACCGGCAACCAGAGTTGCGCCAGCATTGACCGTGGCCTTCACGAGGGAGTCCATACGTTCGAGCTGCTTGTGGTCAATGACGGGTCCAAGTGCAACCTGCTCGGTGTGGGGGTTACCCACGGGAAGGTGCTGCGCCTTGCCCGCAAGAATCTCTACGAATTCGTCATACAGAGACTCGTGCACAACGATGCGACCAGTCGACATACAAATCTGACCTTGGTGCAGAAATGATCCAAAGGCAGCAGCACTTGCTGCCTTGGCAACATCTGCACCAGGCAGAACGATGATCGAGTTCTTTCCGCCGAGTTCGAGGTGAACGCGCTTGAGGTTGGCCGAAGCGAGTTCGCCCACCTTGCGGCCGGCAGCTGTGGAACCGGTGAAGGACACCACCCGAACGTCCGGAGCCTCAACGACAGCGACGCCCACATCAGCGGCACCAGGAATGACCTGGAGCAGACCCTTGGGAAGTCCTGCTTCTTCGAAGACACGAGCAATCACGTGTCCGCCGGTAATGGGTGTGCGGGGGTCTGGCTTGAGCACGACAGCATTACCCAAAGCAAGTGCTGGTGCCACGGAACGAATGGAGAGAATTAGCGGAAAGTTGAAGGGCGAGATCACACTGACTACACCGGCAGGGCGGCGGCGAGAGATGCTCCAGTGGTCGTTGTTTGAGGGGTGAACGGAGCCCATGGTGTGGGAAGGAAGTGCGGATGCTTCGTAGCAAATTCCTTGTGCCATATGGGTTTCTAGACCAGCCTTGGGTGGGATAGCGCCTGTTTCGCGCATGATCCACTGACCAATTTCGGCCTCATGTTCGTGCCAGAGGTCTCCAGCTTTGCGCAAGATGGCAGCACGTTCTTCAGGCTTGGTTGCAGCCCAGGCAACCTGCGCCTTGGCAGCATCTTTGGCAGCACGGTGAGCGTCCTGCACAGAGGCGAGTCCTACAGAAGTCAGTACTTGTCCTGTGGCTGGCTCAAAGACGTCGAGGTTGCCGCCGCCGGCTGCAACCCAGTCACCATTGAAGATTTTTCCAGCCCAGGTAGTGGGGTCCAAAAAGTTCATTACTACTCCTCATTGATCAGTAATTAGTTGATTAGTAAATAACTGAGTCGTCAGTTACGGGTTTTCAGCAGGTCTTGTCTCACGCAGTTTCGAATGAGTCCAAGAGTTCGAGTCCACGGTCAGCCCAGAGAATTTCCTGTTCAGCGCGCGCGATGAGACCTTCATAGGTGTAGCGCTTGAACGCCACGACCTTTTGATGGTCTTTCGGTGATGAAATCTCGAGACGCTTGACCAGCAGTGGGTTGGTCAAGGTGTTGATTTCAATAAGTCGAGAAGTCCAGTCTTGGAGCAGTGCGGTGAAGTGCGCCTTGTGTTCGTTGAGAATGACACGAGCATTTTCTGGCTCTGCCCATTCGAGGTAAGCGGCCTTGAGGTGTGCAGGATCGCGCTCGAGGAAATAACCAATAGGTTCGTTCATCCAGAGACGGAATGCTTCGCGGCCCTCATCTGAGATGGCGTATTGGCGTTTGCGTCCGCGTGGACCCCAGGGAACATCACTGCCTTCGAGGAGGCCTTCGGCTTCCATCTTGCGTAGCTCGGGATATATCTGAGAGTCAGGTGCGTTCCACACGTGGGCAACGGACTGCTGGAAAAGCTTAGAAAGGTCGTAGCCCGTCATGGGCTCAACCGTGAGGACAGCAAGGAGTGCGTATCGAAGACTCATCTCAACTCCTTTGCCTGAAATCTTGTAACTAACTATAGACATATGTATTGTGTCTTTAACACTATCTATGGTGATAGTTAGTTTCAAAGAGGAGACATGATGGTTGCTCAGAACTTAGGCAGCACAACAACGACCAAGATTACGAACTACCCGCTCAACGCGTGGTACGTCGCTGCATGGGATTACGAGGTCACTCGCAACCCGATGTCTCGCACAATCGCAGACCGTCCCTTGGCTCTCTATCGCACGGAAGATGGCAAGCCCGTCGCCTTGGCGGATGCCTGCTGGCACCGCCTCGCCCCCCTGTCTATGGGTAAAGCGGTTGGAAAAGATGGCATCCAGTGCCCTTATCACGGCATCGTGTTCAACTCTGCGGGCCGCTGCATCTCCATGCCTGCGCAGGAAACCGTGAACCCCAGCGCCACCGTCCCCTCGTTCCCCGCCGTTCAACGCCACCGTTACGTCTGGGTCTGGCTCGGTGACCCCACCCTCGCCGACCCCGACACCATTCCCAATATGTTCCAGATGGATCACCCTGAGTGGACCGGCGATGGTCGTACCATCCATGCTGACTGCAACTACCAGCTCATCGTGGACAACCTGATGGACCTCACCCACGAAGAGTTCGTGCACGGCTCTAGCATCGGCCAGGCCGAGCTGAGTGAATCAGATTTCACCACCACTCACGATGACACCTCCGTCACCGTGACCCGGTGGATGAAGGGCATCTACCCACCTCCCTTCTGGAAGAAGAACCTGCACGATGTCTTCCCCGGCTATGAGGGTAAGGTCGACCGCTGGCAGATCATTCGTTTCGAAGCTCCCGGCACCATCTGCATTGACGTCGGAGTGGCCAAGGCAGACACCGGCGCCCCCGAGGGTGACCGCAGCCAGGGCGTGAATGCGTTCGTCATGAACACCATCTCCCCCGAGTCCGCCAAGACCAGTCACTACTTCTGGTCCATCCAGCGCAACTACCGCCTGGACAGCCAAACCATCACCACGCAGATGCGTGAAGGTGTGCACGGCGTATTCGGAGAAGACGAAGTCATGCTTCGAGCTCAGCAGAAAGCCATTGACGCCAACCCTGACTACGAGTTTTACAACATCAACATCGATGCCGGCGGCATGTGGGTTCGTCGCCTGCTCGAGCGTCAACTTCTTGCTGAAGGACGCTTGGGAACCAAGCAAGAAGAAGGTTGGACCGAGTAACAATGGCAGCAACCAATATCGAAGTCTGGCAGCAGGGCGAAATCATTGAGATTTCCCAGGCCGCCAACGACATCAAGAAGATTGTTATTCGCCAGTCAAAGCCGGCAAAGGCTGACCCTGGATCCCACATTGACCTCATGGTGAAGGCAAACGGAGAAATGGTTCGCCGTTCCTACTCCGTGGTCTCGCAGAGCGAGGACCTTAAGGACCTCACTCTGGGTGTGTTCTTGGTTCCTAACTCTCGCGGTGGCTCTATCGCGGTGCATGAGCTGAACGTGGGCGACCAGCTGGACATCACTCAGCCACTGCAGAACTTCCCCCTGCGTGTAGGTGCAGAGCGCTATGTGCTCATCGCCGGTGGCATTGGCGTCACCGCCATCATGGCGATGGCGGCTGTGCTCAAGCGCATTGGTGCCAACTACACGCTGATGTATGCAGCACGCAGTAGAGATGCCATGGCATTCCGTGAGGAGCTTGAAGCTCTCCACGGCGAGAACCTGCAGATCTTCTTTGATGAAGACAAGAACTTCATTCAGATTCCTGAACTCATCGCATCCCTGGATGACAACACCGAGCTCTATATCTGTGGCCCTATTCGCTTGATGGATGCTGTGCGTCGCACCTGGCTCGACAGCGAGCTTGAAAACACCAACCTCCGCTTTGAAACCTTTGGTGCCAGCGGCTGGTATGACCCAGAGGAATTCATCGTTCGCATACCTGCGAAGAATGTTGAAGTTCTCGTCAATAAGCAGCACTCCATGCTGGAAGCCCTCGAAGCCGCTGGCGTGGACATGCTTTCTGATTGCCGTAAGGGCGAGTGTGGGCTGTGTGAAGTTCGCGTACTGAACCTCAAGGGCCGTGTTGACCACCGTGACGTGTTCTATAGCGAACGCCAGAAGGAAGAGAACGAGAAGATCTCGTGCTGCGTCTCCCGTATCGTGACCTCAGAATCTGGTCTGGCAGCGGATGCGTCTGGTCCAGCTTTGGTCGAGATTGTCACCACATAAAGAGGTCTAGTCCTCGAGTGGTGAAATCACGACCGAAGTGGGTGAGAGATCCGGGATCTCTAACATCATTTTGGTCAAAAGCTTGCGCAGCTGTGCCTGTTCACGCGGGCTCAGTCTGCTCAAAATAATGTCTTCACCCGAGAGGGAGATGGGCATCATCTTGTCATGCATCTGAGCCCCCTCAGGGGTGAGATAAAGGTGTCGTGAACCACGAGGTCCATCACTGACGGCAATGAGCTTGCGATCAATAAGGGTGTTGACCGCCTTGGAAACCACAGCCTTATTCATGGCCAAGAACTCTGACACGTCTGTTGCACTACTGCCAGGCGTATTGGCCAATGCAGATATAACACGCCAGTCATTGGTACCTAGGTTGAACTCTTGGCGCATCAACATTGATTCTCGCCACACCAGTGCATTAGAGAGAAGAGCAAGAAGCCGAGGAGTGAACGCGTCACTATCGATCAACTGAGACAACGGCTCAGTAATTATTTCTTGCTTGCCGATATGAGGAACGCTGGAACCAGAGGCAACCGTAATTGCCTTGACGGTTCTTTTCGAAGCTGTCATTTCCCCAACCAGATTGTTCTGTGCTGAAAACAGTTAGTCAACATCGACCAACGAACCCAAAGTTTAACAGTGGATTCGTTGGCCGAGGTTGAGTGAAACACTAGTGAGCCTGAGCGGCTAGCGCCTCTGCATCGATGGTTGCGATAGAGCGGGTGTCTTGGAATGCACGGATACCTTCGATGCCTTGTTCGCGGCCAAAGCCCGAATTCTTCATACCTCCGAATGGTGCGCGAAGGTCAAGGCGGGTTGCACCGTGGTCGTTGATCCAGACATAACCACACTGCAGCTTGGAACCAACACGGTTCGCAGCAACAGGGTCAGCAGTCCACACTGAACCAGCCAGACCAGCCCAGGTGTCATTTGCAGCGGCAATAGCTTCTGCTTCGGTGCTAAAGGGAATCAGCGGAATAACGGGACCGAACTGTTCTTCAACGACGACTCCCAAGGAGGGATCAGGGTTGATAACAAGTGCGGGGCGGACAAAGTTTCCTGCAGCTAGTTCACCGGTAGGCAGTTCACCAAACTCGCGTACATCTGCTCCAGCATCCTTAGCTTCACGGATGAGTTTCTCGACGAAAGCCTTTTGACTTGGTGCGTGGAGAGGTCCCATGGTGGTGTCAGGATCAAGACCGTAACCAAGCTTGACCTTCTCGAGACGAGCGGTCAGACCTTCGACAACCTCATCCATTCGAGATTCGTGAACGTAAATACGCTTTGCGTTCATGCAGATCTGACCAGTGGTGTCGAAAATGGCACCGTAGAGGCGGTCGAGGTGAGTGTCATCGATGATGGCGTCTTCCAGGAAGATAGCCGCATCGTTTCCACCGAGCTCCAGGGTGACGCGAGTCAGCGCCTTGGAAGCCATAGACATGATGCGCTTTCCACCGCCGACGCTACCGGTGAAGCAGACCTTGGCAATGTCTTCGCTCTCGATGAGAGCAGCCATGTCTTCGTCCTTACCGGTGACGACGTTAAGGACACCAGCTGGCAACTTGGCAGCGATGCGTTCAATCACGCGAGTGGTTGCCAAAGGTGCAGTCAGTGGTGGCTTCACAATGACGGTGTTACCTGCGAGCAGTGCGTGAGGCAATGCAGCACCGAGGATGGCGATGGGCCAGTTGAACGGAACGATGATGGTGACCACACCGAGGGGCTGGTGCTGAACCTCTGTGGAGACGGGGATGCCAGGTGCGACAGGAAGTGTCTTTCCGGAATCTACCTGGTCAGCTATCATGAGTGCCAGGTTCCAGCGGATTTCGAAGACGAGAGAGTCAATCCAACCCTCGAAACGGACCTTGCCGTTTTCGCGAGAGAGAACTGCGGCATCGTCATCACGTGCTTCAGCTATTCCCTGAATTGCTTCAGACATGAGATCTGCACGCTCAACAGCCGACATGGAAGACCATGAAGGGAATGCGTTCTTTGCTACGGAAATTGCGTAGTCAACGTTTTGCTTCGTAGCTGCGGCTGCATAGCCCACAACTTCGCCGCGCTTGGCGGGGTCTGCAATTTCAAGGTGTTCCACGGTGTCGCGCGATGCGCCTCCGATGAACAACCCCGTACGGATGATGTCCTTATCGCCCATTATCAAAGCACCTCTCTGTGTCCTGAATCGTGTGTGCCAACTGTCTTAGTTTGCATCTGTTGTGACAGCCTAAAGTAAAACCGGTTTACTTGTAAACAAGTTTTCATAACATTATGTTTACAAGTAAACAACAAAATGATAACGTTCTTGAAAATCTTGTTTATGTGTAAACAGGATTCGTGTTACTGTCATCACATCAACCCAGTTAGATGGAGTTGATTCACCGAAACTTTGATCTCTAAACAGAGATCACCAACCAGGGTCATCAACGAGGAGGCACCTGATGAGTACATCAATTTCACTCAGCAGCGAACCAAAGCACACGGTCGCTGAGCTCGAGGACCTGGCGTACGAGCTTCGCGAGAAGCTTCTTTACCTTTGCGGAACATACGAAGGCGCAGTCCACATTGGTGGTGATTTGTCCCTTGCTGACATGCTCACCGCGCTGTACCACTACGGCCTGAATGTAGACCCCAATGACATCTCTAACCCCAACCGAGACCGTTTCATCTTGAGTAAGGGCCACGCCGCAGTGTGCATGTATATCAGCATGGCAATGCGTGGCTTCTTTGACTTCGAAGACATTGTCGCCACATACGGACAGCTTGGTAGCGCCTACGGCATGCACCCATGCAAGGTTCAGCTTCGCGGCGTTGAGGCTTCAACCGGATCTCTGGGTCATGGCCTCCCCATTGCTGTAGGTATGGCTAAGAGCGCTCGTCAGAAGGGAGAGAAGCACCGCGTCTTCTGCGTCCTCGGTGACGGCGAGACGGGTGAAGGTTCCGTCTGGGAAGCAGCCATGGCGGCTCGGAGCAGTCAGCTCGGGAACCTCGTTGCTTTCGTGGACCGTAACCACCAACTCATGACTAGCTTCAGCGAAGATCGAGTTGTTCTCGAGCCATACCTGGGCAAGTGGGCATCCTTTGGCTGGAATGTCGTTTCGGTAGACGGCCACAACATGCAGGACCTAGTCAACATCATTGATAACCTGCCTAGCTCTGACAGCACGCGTCCCACCGTCGTAATCTGCGAAACCATTAAGGGTAAGGGCGTCGACTTCATGGAGCGCAACATCGCCTGGCACGCTGGCTCGTTAGGCGCAGCTGATTTAGAACGAGCGATGGCCGCTCTCGAGTCCACACGTAAGGTGGTGTCGGCATAATGCCCGTTACATTTACATTCGGCGAATGGCTTTCAGCCCGTTCAGTTATTGGGTCTACTCTTGCTGAGCTCGGTGGCGAATACAACAACCTCTGGACTATCACTCCAGAAATCGGAGCTACCCTCGGTGAGTTCCGTTCCCTTTACCCAGACCGCTTCATCGATGTCGGTATCGCGGAGCAAGTCAGCATTGGTGTTGCTGCAGGTCTGGCATACGAAGGAAACATTCCGGTTGTCTCCGGAATGTTGCCCTTCCTGAGTATGCGTGCGTTGGAGCAAATTCGCTCCGACGTCTGTTACCCCAACCTCCCCGTGAAGATCATTGGTACTCACGGTGGTTTGGTTGGTAATGGTGGATCCACTCACTACGCCGTTGAGGACCTCGCACTGATGTGTGCGCTCACCAACATGACAGTGACCTCGATCGCTGACCCTCTGATGGCTGGTGACATTCTTCGCCAGTCCATGAAGATGTCTGGCCCGATCTACATCCGCTTGGGTGTCGGTAAGTCCGACATGGTTCTCTACGAACCCGGTCAGCACGACATCCAAATCGGTAAGGGCATTGTTGCTCGCGATGGCTACGACGCCACCATCTTTACCCACGGCACCACCGTTGCTCAGGCACTGGAAGCCGCTGAAACCCTTGGCGCACTGGGTCACTCCATCCGCGTCGTCGACATGTTCACCCTCAAGCCCATTGACGCAGACCTCATTGAGCGCTGCGCAAAGGAAACAGGCGGACGCTTCGTTGTTCTCGAGGATCACCTGGCATATGGCGGTCTGGCATCGCGCATTGCTGATGTCCTCGTCGACCGCAGCATCAATCTCACTGCCTTCGAGCGCCTGGGTATCCCCCAGGTTTACGCCGGATTCGGTGGCGATGAAGAGCTTCGCGATAAATACGGTTACGGCCTCACTTCAACTATCAGCGCAATCATGCGAGTGTTAGCTACTAAGTAGTTCGCACCCAAACAATCACTCATTCAACGGAGAATTTTGATGAAGACAGTAGCGGTCACCAAGATCGGGAGCCTGCGGGACACCAACGAGGAAACTCGTGGCGTCATCGGGGTTGTCGATTTCCCTGAACAGCCCCTCGGCCCTGAGGATGTTCGCGTTCGGGTCGCCTACGCTGCTATCTGTGGTTCAGACCCTCACCTGGCTGAAGGCTTCTTCGGGACTGACGTCCCCATTGGCCTCGGACATGAGATCTCAGGCGTCATCGAAGCACTCGGCGAGCGCGCTACCCGCACTGGCCTCAAGGTGGGAGACCGCGTAGCCGGTAACTTCCTTCGTTTCTGCGGAACCTGCGGCCCCTGCCGCGATGGTCAGCAGCAGTTCTGTGAATTCATTCAGGATTACAACCGTCCCGGCATGGCCGAGACGGTGACCTGGCACGAATCACAGGTCTACAAGCTCCCTGACAACGTCAGCCTGCTCAAGGGCTGCTTGCTCGAGCCCACCTCAGTTGCAGTGCGTATTGCCGATAAGACCAACATCCGTGTTGGTGACCGTGTAGCCATCTGTGGCGGTGGCCCCATCGGTCAACTCGCTCTTCAAATGATGAAGATGAATGGTGCTACTTCTCTAACACTCATTGAGCCCATCGCAGAACGCCGTGAGATGGCTCTGCGTCACGGTGCAGATTTTGTCATCGACCCCATCACTGAGAACCAGGGTGAGCGCACCAAAGAGATCACCGGTGGTCGTGGATACGACATCGTCATTGACGCGTCCGGTTCTCCTCGTGCAGTCCAGGGTCTTCTGGACATTGCTGCCAAGGGCGGAACGGTTATCTACGGGGCTATGTATCCTCATGACTTCGAGATGCCCCTGAACCTTTCGGACTATCTCTACCTTAAGGAGCTCACCCTCACAGGTGTCTTCATCTCTCCTTACACTTTCCCTCGTGCTCTGCAGATTCTTCCTCACCTGAATCTTGATGAGCTCACACAGTCTGTTATCGATCTGGAAAATGCTGCGGATGCGTTCGAAGTCCACATCAGCGGCAAGTTTCCCAAGGTTGTTATCCGGTGTAATGATCTCGACGACAACGGAGGTAACTCATGAATGCGGTAACTACCTCCGAAAAGATGGAAGCACCTTACGCAATTGAGGCGCACAACATTTTCAAACACTTTGACGGCGTGCACGCCCTGAGTGGGGTCAATCTATCGGTCAAGACCGGTGAAATCCACGCACTCTTGGGCGAAAACGGTGCGGGTAAGTCCACATTGGTCAAGGTCATCACCGGTATTTATGCCCCAGATTCTGGTGAAATCCGACGCAATGGTGACCCTGTTGAATTCAGTAGTGTTCGCATGGCTAATGCGGCAGGAATTGTGGCTCTCTACCAGGAGCTCTCCATCATCCCCTCAATTAGCGTTGCCGAAAATATCTTGTTGGGCGAGCAAACCCCCAGCAAGGCAGGCTTCGTCCAATGGTCCGCACTTCGAAAGAGAGCACAGGAGCAACTTGACCGCCTGAACCAAAAGATTCCCCTCAACAAGCTCGCTGGGGAGCTCTCTCCGGTGCAGCAGACGATGGTCGCCTTTGCTCGCGCGCTGGCAACTGATGCTCGTGTGCTCATTTTGGATGAGCCCACCGCATCGTTGACGGACACCGAAATCAGAGATCTCTTTGCCGTGCTCCGCAAGTTGCGCGACCAGGGTGTGGCCATTATTTATGTCTCACACCGCCTGGAAGAAGTCTTCGAGCTGTGTGACCGCCTCACCATCATGCGTAACGGCGAGACAATCATTTCGAAAAACGTTTCTGACTCCAACATTGACGAAGTCATCTCCACCATGGTGGGTCGTGACGCGGGCGAGCTGTACCCTGAACG
Organism: Aurantimicrobium photophilum; assembly: GCF_003194085.1. Classification (NCBI taxonomy): domain Bacteria; kingdom Bacillati; phylum Actinomycetota; class Actinomycetes; order Micrococcales; family Microbacteriaceae; genus Aurantimicrobium; species Aurantimicrobium photophilum. Next base: position 1,272,927 of record NZ_CP023994.1, read on the forward strand.
CGGCACGGCAACAACAGAAATTGCGCTCACTGTTGAGGGTGTCAATGGTCGGCGAGTCAAAGACATCAGCTTTTCTGCCCACAAGGGTGAAGTTCTCGGAATTGGCGGTCTTGCCGGATCAGGTCGTAGCGAGTTGCTCCGCATCCTTGCTGGCGCGCAAAAGCACACGTCCGGAGTCGTCACAATTGGTGATGTTGAACTTCCCGGCTCACCTGGAGTGAACCGTGCACTCGATGCTGGAATCGCGTTGGTACCAGAAGAACGCCGCAGTCAGGGCGTGATTTTGAGCGCATCCATTCGTGACAACATTGCGCTTGCCAATATCCCTGCCGTGAGCTCGTTAGGCCTCGTTTCGGGAAACAAGATCACCTCTCTAACCGAGAACGGGATCAAAAACCTGCAGATCAAGGCACGCAATCAACGTCAAACAGTTGGCCAGCTGTCGGGCGGAAACCAACAAAAGGTCGTTCTGGCCAAGATGTTGGCCCGGAAGCCCAAGGTTCTGCTGATGGATGAGCCCACCCGAGGTATTGATGTGGGAACAAAGGCAGAAATCTATCGCCTTATCCGCGAGCTTGCTGCCGGTGGCACAACCATCATCGCAGTGAGTTCAGAGTTACCTGAACTCATCGGGATGAGCGACCGAATTCTCATCATGCACGAAGGCCATATTTCAGGCGAGGTCCAAGCTGACATCGCGAACGACGAACTTCTTCTGTCCTACTGCTACGGAAAGGCAACAAAATAATGACGAAAACCAGTACCGGACGTATTACTGGAACCGCAATCGGTAGGACTCTTCTCCAGGGCGGAACAGTTATTGCACTGATTGTCCTTATTGGATTCTTCTTTGCTATGAGGCCTGACATCTTCCTCACCTTTGTCAACGTGAAGAACATTATGTATCAGGTGTCCATCCTGGCCATCATTGCCGGCGCTCAAACAATTGTGATGGTTTTGGGCGACTTCGACCTATCTGTTGGGGCAACTTCTACACTTGCCGGTGCTGTCGCTGGCGCGCTCATGATTGGGGGCACACCAGTCCCTGTTGCCATAGCAGCAGCACTAGTAGTTGGTTTGATTGTCGGCCTCATCAATGGTGTCCTCATTGCCTATCTCAACCTGTCTGCGTTCGTTGCAACACTGGCCACCATGACCTCGGTCATCGGTGTGGCATTCATCGTGACTGAAGGAACCACACTCTTCAACTTCCCTGCAGAATTCAACGAACTAGGACAGGGAAAGATTTTCAATGTTCCCCTTCCTGTCTACTTCGCGATTGTGGTTTCCGTGCTGATTTGGGCCCTGCTGAAATTCACCACAATTGGTCGAAGCTGGCACGCCATTGGTGGAAACGTAGAAGTTTCACGTCTTTCTGGCGTCAAGGTTCGTCGTGCTCGACTCATGGCATTCACCATCGCAGGTGTCGTTGCCGCATTTGGCGGTGTGCTGCTTGCAGCCCGACTTGGCAGTGCCAGCGCAGTACAAGGTAGCGACAACACGCTTCTATCTGTTGCCGCCGTCTTCCTAGGCATGACCGTCATCAAGTCAGGTATGTCAAACCTCGGAGGCACCATGGTCGGCGTGGGAATCATCGGCGTGATGAGCAATGGACTCAACATCCTGGGCGTCAATGCCTACGTTCAGCAGGTGGTCACCGGCGTGATCATCATTCTGGCAGTGACACTGTCAGGCCTCAAGACTCGTGAGAGATAGCTCGCTATTTCTCACGTGAAACCTGGGTTGGCTCAAGCCTTCTCGGTAACCCTAGAAACAATCGCAATCACAACAAAGGAGTATGTAATGCGTAACAAGTTCAAGTTACTGGTCGCAATGGCTGCTGTCGCAGCACTTGCTTTGACCGGTTGCGCCGCATCAGGCGGTGGCGAAGCCGAAGACAAGCCTTTCAAGGTTATTGCCTTCACCTCCGGAAACCAGACACCTGTTGGTGCTTGGTGGGTCAAGGCAGTTACTGCCAAGGCTGAAGAGCTTGGTTGGGAACTCACCATGATTCAAGGTGACTTCGACTTCCAGAAGATGAACCCAGCTGTTGAAAGTGCAATTGCACAGGGTGCAGACGCAATTTTTGATGGTTACACCGACTACGCATCCATCAGCTCAATTACTGCTGCCGCTGCTGACGCTGGAATCCCCATCTTCGCAATGGACAGTGGTGTTGAACCTACCGATGCATTTGCAATCAACGTCACCACTGACCAGCAGGGCATCGTGGACAGCACCGTCGAAGCGCTCTCTACTCAGCTCGGTGGCCTCAAGGGCAAGAACATCATGGTTATCGGTCACGACCCACACGCTGGTATTCGTGAGCGTTCCGGACTTGCATTCGACGCTTTCAAGGCAGCTGGAGCAAACCTTGCTGGTGGCGAAATCCAGCAGGTACAGTCTCCTGCAACCGGTCGCACCGAGGCACTTGCACTCGTAGCTGACTACCTGGCAGCAAACCCTAACGGCCTGGACGCTGTTTGGGTTGGTTGGGATGACGCAGCACTGGGTGCATCCAAGGCCATCACCGAGGCAGGTTCTTCCGCCAAGGTAACTGGTGTTGACGCAACCAGCGAAGCTATTGCTGAAATCCAGGCTGAGGGCGCATTCCTCGCAACCATCGAACAGCCTTGGCCTTCGATCTTGGAAACCGTTATCGGCTACATGCTCGAATTCCAGAAGACCGGATCTCTGCCATCCTCGAACTTCGAGACCGTGGGTACCACCCTGGTTGACAAGGTCAACGCAGCAAAGATCACCCCTTCGGACAAGCTGTAAAGCTCATCCACTAGCAGTGGGGGCGGGACAGTCCCCCGCCCCCACTGCACCCCTCACCAACTCCTCACCAACCACCATTTCTTAGAAAGTTCAACTCATGCGTTTAGAAGGCAAAGTCGCCATTATTACTGGTGGAGCTAGCGGTATCGGTCTCGCGACCGTCAAAAAGTTTGTGCGCGAAGGCGCAAAGGTTCTCATTGCCGACATCAACCTCGCTCAGGCTGAGGCAGCTGTTGCAGAAATCGACGCCCTGGGCTTCCCCGGCGCGACCGCAGCTGGTCAGGTCAATGTCTCTATCTATAAAGAGGTCGAAGCAGTCGTGGCACTCGCCGTGAAGACATTCGGCAAGCTCGACATCATCTTCAACAACGCCGGTATTGCTGGCGGTAAGCCACTGCTGGATCACGACCCCGAGGTCGACTACATGCCCATGATCCGCGTTGACCAGGACGGTGTCTACTACGGCATCCTGGCTGCAGGTCGTCAGTTCCGTGACCAGGGCACCGGTGGTGTCATCATCAGCACCTCCTCGATCTATGGCGAGCAGGCAGCAGAGCTGGCCTTCTCCTACAGCGCAGCAAAAGCAGCGGTCATTTCGTTCACTCGTTCAGCAGCATACGAACTGGCTGAGTATGGTGTCCGTGCCGTCGCCATCACTCCTGGCCGTGTGGGAACACCGATCATCAACCAGTTCAGTGACGAGCTCAAGACTCTGTTCGCATCTGAGCAGATGCGCAACAAGCTCACCCTGCCTGAAGAAATTGCAGACACCGTCGCCTTCTTGGCATCGGATGAAGCCAATGCCATCAACGGAACTGTTGTTCACGTTGATGATGGCTACTCCGCTTTCAAGCAGCGCTTCGACCTGCCCTCGTTCTAGTAGAGCCAAGGAGAGCCTCATGACTTCCGCGAACCCCGTGGCATGCCTGATCAATGTCCTCATTGGTGATGCATCACCTGAGGCTCTCCCCAGCTCCCTCGATTCCCTCAAAAACCTGGGCTACACCCACGTGGTGTTAGGCCCCATGGATCCTGCAACTCCTGACGCACCCGCCATCAAGCAACTCTTTGCTGAGCGTGGCCTCTCGCCCATCACCATCTTCGGTGGACAGTCTCCCGAGACGTCTGTGGGCTCAGAAGACGCTGATGTTCGCGCGGCTGGCCTGGCAGCCATGAAGGCCACGGTGGATCTCACGGTTGCCTTGGGCGGAACCCAAATGAACGGAGTTCCCTACGGAGTATTTGGTAAGCCAGATGCGCCAGCACCTTCCGGGTACTTTGCCCGCGCCGCCCGCGAAGTGGGCAAGGCTGCCGAATACGCTCATGATCGTGGCGTGACCATGACCTTCGAGGTCCTCAACCGTTACGAAACGTCTCTGATCAACACTGCAGTTCAGGCCATGGACTTCGCCGAGCTCAGCGAATCAGAACACCTCAAGATTCACCTCGACACCTTCCACATGTCCGTTGAAGAAGCAGACATGTTTGCGGCCATTACGCACGCCCTTCCTCGCTTGGGATACCTCGAGTTAGGCCAGTCAGGACGTGGAAAACTCAGCACAGGTGTTGTTGATCCTGTTGCTGTCGTTTCTCACGCGCTCAAATCCGGCTACACAGGACCTATTGGCGTGGAAGCCTTTACGCGCACAATTCTTCCCGGATTTGTGAGCGATGCTCTGGCTATCTGGCGTGAGCCCTACACCTCTGGCCTCTCCCTAGTCACGGAGGCGGCTGAGCTCATTGAGCAAGGTGTGCACGCCAGCAAGAACTAAAGATTCAACCGCACCACATGACTTACTTTCCCTCCACTAATGACCACTGAGACCGAAGATACGAGACGACAATGAAGATCGGAATTCTTACCTCTGGGGGCGACTGCCCCGGATTGAATGCCGTCATTCGTGGCATCGTACTCAAAGGCTCAGAGGCTTATGGGTTCGACTTTGTCGGCTTCAAGCACGGCTGGCGCGGTGTCGTGGAGGGTAGCTTCATTCCTCTCGCAGAGGAACACGTGCGCTTCCTCGCTAACCAGGGTGGAACAATCCTGGGTTCCTCTCGCACCAACCCCTATGAGGGACCTTTTGGTGGCCCTGAGAACATCAAGCGCATGATGCTCAAGCACGGCATTGACGCCATCATCGCCATTGGCGGTGAGGGAACTCTTACTGCTGCACGTCGCCTCTCCGAAGAGGGAATCAACATCGTGGGGGTGCCCAAGACAATCGACAATGACATTCAGGAAACGGATTACTCATTCGGCTTCACCACAGCCGTGGAGATTGCCACCGATGCCTTGGACCGTATTCGCACCACTGCAGAATCACACGACCGCTGCATCATCGTGGAAGTCATGGGACGCTATGCAGGGTGGATCGCCCTCCACGCCGGCATGGCAGCCGGAGCAAATGCCATCTTGATCCCTGAGCACCCGGTCAGCTTGGGACAGATTGCCGAATGGGCACTCGAAGTCCGCGACCGTGGCAGTGCACCTGTATTTGTCGTCTCTGAAGGCTTCACCCTCGAAGAGATGGATGAAGCCCACTCTCACAAGGGCCTGGACCCCTTCAACCGTCCCCTCCTGGGCGGCATTGCAGACATTCTTGCTCCCCAAATCGAAGCATTGACCGGGATTGAAACCCGTGCCGTGTCCTTAGGTCACGTTCAACGCGGTGGTGTTCCCAGCGCCTATGACCGTGTCCTGGCCACGCGCCTCGGCATTGCTGCCGTTGATGCCGCCCATGACGAACAGTGGGGTTCCACCGTCGTTCTCAAGGGAACAGACATTGAAACCGTGAGCTTGTCCTCGGCAACCCAGGAACCCAAGTCTGTCCCCGAATATCGTTACTACGAAGCCGCTGCCCTCTTTGGGTAATCCCCCACACACAGGAGATCACAATGGAATTCCTCGTCAGATTTGAAATCAACCAGCCCGAATCCATGACCGCTGACGAGCGCGAGCGCCTGCGCGGAATCGAACGCGCACGCGCGATGGAACTGCGCGAGCAGGGCATCCTCAAGCGCCTGTGGCGGGTACCTGGTCGCCGCGCAGTGGTGGGGCTGTGGGAAGCACCTGATGCCACTGCCCTGCATGATGCCCTGGCTTCATTGCCCATGTTCCCCTGGATGGATGTGGACGTGGAAGCCCTCGCCACCCATCCTCAGGAGATGTGATGTCAAGTAAACCTGTTGTTGAAGGAACCTACGTTTTCGGCATTGAAGACAACCGTCGCGGTTATGCCCTGAACAAACTATGTTCCACATTCACCTCTGCCGAGAACCGTCAGCTCTTTCAAGATGATGAAGCCGGCTATTGCGACAAGTTTGATCTCACTCCTGAACAGCGCACGGCCATTCTGGAGCGTGACTGGGTGAAGATGCTTGACCTCGGTGGATCCATTTTCTACATCTTCAAACTGGCACAACTAGATAAGAAGTCTGTCCAGTATCTGGGCGGGATCTTCACCGGCATGAGCACCGAAGAGTTCATTGCTGAGCTCAAAGCAGGAGGTCGACACTTTGGCTGAGATTATCTGGGGCCTGGCCACCAGCCACGTTCCCTCCATTGGCGCCGCCATGGACAACGCAAAGACCCACGACGACTACTGGAGCCCCCTCTTTGACGGCTACCAGCCCGCTCGTGATTGGATGGCGCACCACACCCCTGACGTTGTGTTGATTGTTTATAACGACCACGCCAACGCCATCGACCTGGATTTGATGCCCACTTTCGCGATTGGCACCGCATCCCACTTCCCCGTCGCAGACGAAGGATGGGGACCTCGCCCCGTTCCACCAGTTTTAGGACACCCTGACTTAGCCACCCACTTAGTGGAGTCGTTGATTGATGAAGAATTTGATATCACTGTGGCCAACCAACTCCAAGTGGATCACGGCTTGACCGTACCTTTATCTGTCTACACACCTGAGCCAGGAGATGCGTGGCCCTGTCCCGTCATTCCGGTTTTGGTGAACGTACTGCAATACCCGCAGCCGACCGCCAAGCGCTGCTACGCCCTCGGCCAGGCCATTGGTCGAGCCATTCAGTCCTACCCCGACAACATTAAGGTCGCTATCTTCGGCACTGGTGGCATGTCTCATCAGCTCTCTGGTGAACGCGCCGGGTTGATTAATGAAACTTTCGACCGGATGTTCTTGGAGAAGATTCAAACTGACCCCCAAGCCCTAACCCAGATTTCACGTGAGGAATATATCCGTGAAGCAGGCTCCGAAGGCATTGAATTGATTATGTGGCTCGTCATGCGCGGTGCCATGAATTCCAGCATTACTCGTATTACGGAGACCTACCACGTCCCTGCATCTAATACCGCAGCAGCGTTAGCCCTGTTTGAGAACTCGGAGAGCCCCTCATGACCACATTTGTCCTCGTTCACGGCGCATGGCACGGCGGCTGGTGCTGGGGTCGCGTAGCCCCCCAGCTACGTGCCGCAGGCCACACTGTCTTCACCCCGTCCCTCACCGGTCTCAGTGACCGCGCCCACCTCATTTCACCTTCGGTGAACCTGAGCACCCACGTTGAGGACATCGTGCGCATGCTCGACGCTGAGGACCTCACAGATGTGGTTCTCGTCGGCCACAGCTACGCCGGCATGGTGATTAGTGGCGTTGCAGAGCAACGCCCAGAACGCCTACGCCTGCGCGTTCACCTCGACGGCTTCCTGCCCGAAAACGGCGAAGCAGCCATCGACATCCTCCCTGATGTCCCTGCTTCCCACTACCGAGAAGCAGTCAAGGGTCCCGGCTTCGGTTGGATGATCCCACCACGTTCACTCGAGAAGCTTGGCGTGACCGACCAGGCTGACATTGACTGGCTCACCCCACGCCTGACGCCACAGCCCTTTGGCACTTACTGGGAGAACATTGTGCTCACTGAGGCCTCAGAGTCAGTTGCCGGCGTCTATATCGAGTGCGTGGACTGGATGCGTGTCTTCACGCGCTTTGCGGAGCGTGCAGCTGCCAAGGGCTGGCCCACTTATGAGTTGGCCACCTGCCATGAGGCTATGGTCACTGCACCCAAGGAACTCCTCGAGATGCTCCTTGAGATTGACGCTAGGCACTGAGTACGAGCGCTACAAACTTCGAGGCCCCCAGACCAGCAGGATGGGGGTTTCGAACTTTAAGTGTTTCTAGCGCTTGCGGTGAATGGACTTCATGCGCGTGTATGCACCAATGGCCTCAGGGCCATATTCCATACCGATGCCGGAGTCTTTCCAGCCACCAAATGGGGCAGCCAGGTTAGAACCATAGAAGTTGATACCAACCGAACCTGACTCAATACGACGAGCCAATTCAGCACCATGGTTGGGATCTTCCGTGAAGATCGAGCCACCTAAACCAAAGGGAGAATCATTGGCAATGTTGACGGCGTCGTTTTCATCCTCAAAAGGAATGACCACGAGGACAGGGCCAAATATCTCTTCCCGTGCCACACGCATCTGGTTGTTCACATCAGCAAAGACAGTGGGCTTGTTGTAGTAACCACGGGTAATACCCTCTGGCATTCCCGATCCACCCACAGCAACACGTGCGCCTTCTTCTTGACCAATACGGATGTAGTCGGCAACAGTGGCGGCCTGCTTCTTCGATGCAGAGGGACCGTAAACCGTTGCAGGGTCGAAGGGGTCACCGATAACGGTGTTGCCCACCACGGTCGCAACAGCATCGACAACATCGTTGTAGATGGAGCGAGGAGCCAAGATGCGAGTGGAGTTGTAGCAGGTCTGTCCCGTGTTGCGCAAGCAGGTGCGGTTGAGCATCGAGGCAAAGTAGTCCAGGTTGGCATCCGGAAGCACGATGCTTGCGGACTTTCCACCAAGCTCAAGGGTGACAGGGCGTAAGAGGCGTCCGCACTGCTCAGCGAGAAGGCGTCCCACACCAGTGGAACCGGTGAAAGCAACCTTGGCCACGAGTGGGTGCTCCACTAGTGCGCCGACGACATCGCGGCCACAGGTGATGAGGTTGAGAACACCTTCAGGAATTCCAGCAGCCTGTGCTGATTCCATCAGAATGCGCAGATCCAGTGGAGTCTCCGAGGCAGGCTTGATCACGACGGTGCAGCCAGCGATGAGTGCTGGAGCGAGCTTGACCATGACAAGTGCAACAGGGAAGTTCCAGGGCGCAATGAGTGCTGCCACACCACGAGGCTGGCGAACCACCTCAGTGAACTGGTCTTCCACGCCAGGGAAAGGACGCTGGTCGATCTGGTCGACGTAGTCGGCAAGGCCTGCGTAGTAGCGCAGAAGCTTGCCCGCGTGACCGGCAGCCTGACGGGTTTCGGTGATACCGGTACCGTTTTCGCTGGTGATGATCATCGCCAGACGCTCTGCGCGGGCTTCAAACTCTTCGGCCAGGCGAATCATCATGGCAGCACGAGCTGGTGCCCCGATGTCACTCCAGCCGGTGCCGCGGAATGCGCGCGAGGCCGCCTGAACGGCAGCGTCAATGTCCTCAACGTTAGAGGCGGGGACAGCTCCCCAAATTTCTTCGGTGGAAGGATCAACAATCTCGATCTTTTTGTCGGAGCGAGACTTTACCCAGTCACCGTTGATGAAGTTATCGTCGTGGTATTCCTCGAGCGTGGTCATGATGTCCTTACTGAATGACGTCGAGCTTGAGCAGTTCAATAGAGCGGGCAAGCTCTACTTCTGCAATGGCACGTGCTTCGGGGGTGATTAGCTGGCCATAGATGGTGTCCTCTAAGCGCAGGCGAATCTCTTGAGGAGTCTTGCCAAACCAGAGAGCCGAGAAGGCCATACCGGTGGGCTGGAAGCGCCACAGGCGATCAGCATCACGCATGATGGCATCTTCGATGCCGTCATGATTGGGGTCAGTGTCGTGACCGTCAATGATCTTGCAGACAGCTTCGACAACTTCTTCGCTATATCCGAGTGGAGGCAAGACCTCGCGGGCAATGTTGCATCCTTCAATTTCATGCAGAACACGAACGTCTGACTGCATCGCGTTTTCGCTCCGGAAACCCTCGGAGATGATGCGGTCTTCGTCAACGCGAGCCCAGCCAGTGTCGTGGAGAAGGATTGCCAGACGTGTCACGAGTGAATCTGCCTCGGGGTGGTGATCCAGCAGCAACTCGGCAAAGTTGAAGGACAGCGGCAAGTGAATGTCGTTAGCGCGGGTGCGCAGGTAGGGGCGAACGGCCACCCAGACGGCGTCGAGGTTTTCCCATTCGCCACGTGGGCTTGCTCCGTTAGCCAGAGTGGGGATGTCACCGAGGACATGCGTGTATTCCATAGTCATTTTTCTTTTACGCTTCCCCGCCCGTAATGAGCGTTTTGAGAGGAATGGAGGAGTCTGCTGCCGCATCAGCAGGGATGTTTGCCCCTGCATTGAGTGCGCGGCGAACGGCCATGTAATCACTGACGTCGTTGACAGCGTCGATGGCCAACAGGGAACCGTTCTTGTAATAGAGAACGGAGAACTTGTCCGCGGCCTGATCACCACGAATCACGGTCTGGTCATATCCGGAGGAGAGCCCAGCAATTTGGAGCTTCAAATCTGCTTGGTCTGACCAGAACCACGGAACAGCACGATATGCCTCGCGCTGACCCATCAGAGTCTTGGCGGCAATCTTGGCTTGGTCCACTGCGTTCTGCACTGATTCCAAACGAACAGTGCCTTCGTGGCCCAGCGGGTGAGGCAAAATCACGGCGTCACCGGCAGCCACCACGTTGGGGTTGGAGGTCTCGGCATATTCGTTCACCACGATGACGCCGTCTTCCATCTCGAGAGCGAGCTGGTCAGCGAGTTCACCGCGAGCGGTCACGCCGATACCCACCATGACGATGTCAGCAGGAACGACAGAACCATCAGCCAGCTGAACACCTGTGACTTTGCCGGCATCTCCAATGAGGTGTGAAACCTGAGCGTTGAGGTGAACGGTAGTGCCACGCTTTTCGTGAGCTGCCTTGTAAAAGTCGCTAACAATGGGTGACACTGCACGGCCCATCAGGCGAGTGCCGGACTGCAAGACGGTAACGTTCTTGCCCGCTTTTTGTGCGACAGCAGCTACTTCAAGACCAATGAAGCCACCGCCAAGAACGACGACATTGTTGATGGAATCCCAGCGCTGCTTGAGCTCTTTGGCATCGTCGAGGTGGCGCATGTAGAGCACACCATCTAGATCTGCACCATCAACCTTGAGCTTGCGAGGATCTGCACCCGGAGTCAAAGCGAGCCTGTCGAACTCGTATGTTTTGCCCGAGCTACCCTTAGCAATTCCGCCGCCAGGACCAAACTCCACGTGCACAATCTGTTCACCGGTGACCACGCCAATGTTGTTTTCAACATAGAAGTGTTCGTTGCGGAACTCCAAAGATTCTTCATCCATCTCGCCGGCAAGATATGCCTTCGATAGTGGTGGGCGCTGGTAGGGAGCATATGCTTCCTCACCCACAATGGTGACATCACCGACATAGCCTTCGTCGCGCAGCGACGAGGCTATTTGCATGCCGGCTTGTCCGGCACCGATGATGAGAATCTTTTCCTTCATGATGACTACTGCTTGGGAGCGATTCGAACCTTGAGGCCGTCGAGCTCTGCACACATCTTGATCTGGCAGGACAGGCGAGAAACGGGGAGACGCTCGGACTCAGCACCGTCGAGCATGTCATCTTCGAGGTCAGAAACTTCGCCGGCAGCACCAACGAAAGCCTCATCAACATAGACGTGGCAGGTTGCGCAGGAGCATGCTCCACCACATTCAGCAACGATGCCCTTGACGCCGTTCTTCACAGCGATTTCCATGACGGAATCACCGTCACGAGCTTCGAGGGTGGTCTCAGTTCCGTCGGGGGAAATGTAAGTTACGTTCGGCATGTGTCTCTCCTGTTTTATGTTTCTGTCTCTGAAAAGTTTTAGATGAATTGCTTGCCGCCATCGACCACGAGGGTCTGGCCGGTGATGTAACCGGACTGTTCGCCGGCAAGGAAAATAGCGGTTCCCACGATGTCTTCGGGCTGGCTGGCACGCTTGATAGCACCGCGGTCCACGCCATAGGTCTCGGCGTCTTCCATCAGGCTCAAGCTGGCTTCAGTCAGGGTAAATCCTGGAGCAATGGCATTGACGGTGACGCCCTGTGGGCCCACTTCACGAGCCATCACACGGGTCATGCCGATCACGGCGCCCTTGGACGCGACGTAGTGCATCCACAGTGGCGAACCGCTGAAGACAGTTGCGGAGGCAATGTTCACAATGCGACCACCAGGCTGAGCCATCTTGGGATAAACCGAGGCTGAACACAGCCACGCGCCCTTGACGTTCACGTTCATGACGCGATCCCATTCTGCAGGGTCAATCTCGGTGAAGGGCTTGCGGGTCAGCGTTGCATAGATGGCTGCGTTGTTGATGAGCACATCAATACGTCCAAACGCATCCAGAGCAGCTTGGGCCAGAGCATCCGTGGATTCTTTGCTGGTGACATCGACCTTAACGGCAATGGCTTTCGCACCAGATGCATTCAGCATCGAGGCGGTTTCTTCCACGCCTGCCTGGTCAATATCGGCCACAACGAGCTGGGCGCCTTCGGCAGCGAACCCCTGAGCAAAGGCACGACCTAAGCCACCGGCTGCGCCGGTGACAATGACAACTTTGCCGTCAAACTGTGGTGAAGCACCCATTAGGCGACATCCTCTCGGGTGTAAGTGTGAGCAATTTCTTCGCTGAAATCCATGCATGCCGTAGTCACAAGTACTCGGGACATGGCCTTTGCTTGGTCAGTGAAAAGTTCGTTATACGCGCGGTAGGCACACAACCGCAGGGATTGTTCAGCATCAATGCCAAACCAGTCCATCACGACGCGACGGCCGTGAGGAGTGACGCGCCAGACCTTGTCTGAGTCCTTAACCAGGGCGTCATTGGTGTTGATGGTGACCAGACGAGTGTCGTGGCCATCAATGATGTCCACGATCTGCACGATGTCTTCTTCAGGAACACCGACCTGCTCGAGGATTTCCCGCGCAATGCGTGCACCCTCTTTTTCGTGCTGAATGATCAAGTGGCGCAGAGAGTCATCTGCTCCGGGAGCAATGGCTTCCAGCGCTAAACGCTCATCGACCGTGGACCAACCCGTGTCGTGGAGAAGTATTGCGGGAAGCACGATGTTTTCATCAGCTTCAGGAATCTGGGAGAGCAGTGCTTGTGCGATCGAATACGCATAGAGGCTGTGCGCATCGTTATCGCGGGTGCGAAGGAAATCCTTCGCAAGGGACCAAATCGCCCCATCCCGCTCGTTCAGTTCAATCATCCCGGGGACTCGCGATGCGTCCGGAATCTTTCCGGTGACATCGCGGCCCAGGTGATTGACAACTGGTGAGTGGGATGGGGTCGACATGGTTTATTCCTTAGTGGCTGCTTACTTAGCCAATGATTTCGACGGTACCGTTCGAGCCATCGACTCGAAGCTTCATACCGGTCTTGATCTTGGTGGAAGCAGACCCGGTACCGGTGACGGCGGGAAGGCCGTACTCACGGCAAACGATAGCCGCGTGGCTCATCATTCCACCGATGTCGGTCACCGTTGCGCTGATCTTGCCGAAGACAGGTCCCCAGCTAGGTGCGGTCACAGGAGCAACAAGGATTTCACCTTGCTGGAGCTGGTCGAGCTCCTCTGGTCCCATGATGACGCGTGCCTTACCCTCAACAACACCGGGGGATGCTGCCATACCCTTGAGCTGGTTGGGGTCGCCCTCGTCGCCGCCAAGCCACTGCTGAACCTGCTCGGTGGTGATACCCCAGAGCATGATGGTGAATGGCTCGTTGATCTCTGCGGGAGGCTCGTTGAATGCAGGCTCGGGGCGTGCAGTCATCAGGGCGTCCACGATCTTGCGACGACGCTCGATCTCCTGTGGCCAGTAGGTAGGTGCGATGCAGTCAGCGCCAACACCCCAACCGGTTGCGAGGTCGAAGAGTACGGGACGTACTTCGTCGCGGGTCAGGTAGAGCATGTCATCTGGCTCAGTCCAGAAGCCGTAGCTGTGGAGCAAACGAGACAGCTGACGAACCTTGCGCCAGAAGACGCCCATGGTCCAGTGCTCAATGTAGAAGTTGTGGTCTTCTACGTAGGGGTACACGGTGCGTGCAAGACCGAGCTTGCCGTTGAAAGTCTCGAGGGCTTCGCCGTCGAGAAGTTCAGCGTATTCACCGGTGATACGGTCGCGCTCTGCAATGAGTGCATCCTTGGGGCGGTGAAGCTGCTCGCCCTTGGCTGCGCGGACAACGTAGTCCTGGATGTAACCCATAGGCAGATCGAGGTTGTCACGCCAGTAGACGTCAGAACCGTAGAAACCGTTACCGCTGGTGTAGTTGAACCAAGGCTCCTGAGCCTTCTCCCATGCAGCAATCCACTTCTTGCCGTCTGCAGAGCCTGCGAGTTCAGCAAGGGTTCCTGCTGCGTCGAGGTTCATAGCGAAGACAGCGGTGAGGTTGTGCTTCACAGCGAGGTCAGCGAGGTCCTTGAGCTCGTCATCGGGACGGAAGAGAACCGAGTCCACACCCATCACCATCTTGGCGATAGCCAAGTCAGGGATGCCGGGGAAGGATTCCTTGCAGAAGCCGAAGAAGTCGAGGTACGCGACGTATCCCAGGTTCAGGAACTCGAAGTGGTGCTCCCAGTTCTTGTATGCCAGCTGAATCAGACGGTCGTAGTCAGCCATCATCTTGGCGGTGGGGTCAATACCAGCACCGCTGGTGATGACCTCGATGTCAACCATGTCTGGGAGAGCTTCGAAGTTGATAGCGTCCATCTCTTCGATGGTTGCAAGAACCTTCTTCTTCCAGTTCTCCAGGAGGGAATCCCAGTTCTGGAAGTAGAAACCAGCGCGCTCCATGAAGTGAGGGACGCGGTCGCCGATGAGCTCAGGTGCAACAGCAACAGGGCTCATGTAGCAGAAGCCGTTGTGGATGCGGAACTCAATACCGTTTGCGGGAGGAATGATGTAGTGGCGAGTGTTGTACGCACCGAGGCAGCGAACGGCGAACTCGACACCGACGGTCTCGAATGGCTTGAACACGTTGGGCCAGTGCTGCGAGTCGCAGAACCAGAACTTGGAGTTTTCCTTGTCCTTCAGGTTGTCCTGGAAGACGAGGTTGTATGGGTAGAGGTCTTGCCAACCTTCAGCACCCTTGGGTGCTGGCAGGTCATAAGGCGAGACGAAGCTCTTGCGAGCGGCGCTTGGCGTCATTGCTTTTGCCTTCTTTCCGAACATGGGGTGGTGCCTTTCTCATCGTCGAGATTGGTGGAACAGGGGGTGGATCTGTGGTGCAGGTGGTGCCTTGTTGGTGAGGCTTTACTTGCGGTCTCCGATTTGAGCCATCAGCGACTTCGTGATCGCTTCAATACCGGAACCGGTGGAAGTGATTTTCACTTCCTGCTTCTTCTGTGACCACACCGTTTCGGGGCGGCTTTGCAGAAGGAGAACGTTGGAACCTGCAGGCAAGTCGGCGTCGATGGCCCACTCGATGTCCTGAACTGTTCCGTAGTGCTTGTGAGCCGCCTTAGCCAAAGTGGCAACCTGGATGAGTTCTTCATCGCTCAGGCTGGGGCTGTTGCGGCGCTCTGCCTCAACTTCCTTGCGGATCACGGTGCCGTGTCCGGAAGGAACGAGTTCTTCGTGCTTGTCCGAGATGATGCGGTTGATGATGTGCATCATGACTTTGTCGATCAGGAAGTTATCTGGAGTGACTTCACCGGAGACAACCATCTCGCCGAGACCCCAGCTGGAGTCGACCACGATCTTGGACTTGTCACCGTTGCTGGGGTCGATGGTCATCGCGACACCGGAGGTGCGGGAGTTGACCATCTTCTGCACAGCAACTGCCATGGACAGGCCCTCATCGGAGATGTTGTTCGCCATGCGGTAGGTGATGGCACGTGCGGTGTAGAGCGAAGCCCAGCACTCACGGATCTTCTGCATCACTGCTTCCTGGCCAATGATCCACAGGTAGGTGTCCTGCTGTCCAGCGAAGCTGGCGTCAGGAAGATCTTCAGCGGTTGCACTCGAGCGCACAGCTACAGGCACTTCCCCGCCACAGAGTTCCATCAGGGTGTTGTAGGCGGCGATGCTCTCGTCGCGGACATCAGCAGGAACTTCCTGAGTCATGATGAGCTCGCGGATGTGTGCTGCACGAGTGTCTACGTCCACAACATCGTTGGGGTCAAGACCCGCCAAGTGCTTCACGATGTGATCGCGCAGAGTGGTCTGGTTCATCACGGCGTCGAATGCATCGGTGGTTACGGCGAATCCGGGAGGGACTGGCATACCGGCGCTGGTCATGATGGCCAGGCTGGTGCACTTGCCACCTAGACGGTCGTGCTCGGGGGTTTCGGTGCTGTCAAAAGCGAAGGTGTACTTACCCATGGTTTTCCCTTACTTGGTCCATTCAACGGGCACCGACGTGGGCACACGGAAGGAGAGGTTTTCAATGAAGTTGATATCTGCTCCTGGCATCAGGCGCAGCGTGGGGATTTTCTTAGTGATCTCTTCCAGAGCAACCTTGCCCTGCAGTTTCGCAAGGAGGTTTCCGAGGCAGAAGTGGATGCCGTAACCGAAAGACATGTGGTTACGGGCATTTTCGCGGCCGATGTCGAATACATCGGGGTTCTCGAACACGCTGGCATCGCGGTTTGCCGAGCCCATGAGCAGAAGAACACCAGATCCTTCAGGAATCTTGACTCCGGCGATTTCTGCATCGCGGGTTGCCTTGCGACGCCAAGCCACAATGCTTCCTGCCATGCGCAGCACCTCGTCAATGGCGCCTGGAATCTTCTCGGGGTCTTCCACGAGAGCTTGGTAGGTCTCAGGGTTCGACAGTAACATGCGCAGTGAGTTTGAAATCAAGGTGGTGGTGGTTTCGTGGCCAGCGAAGAGCATCGAGTACAGCAGTGATGCAATTTCGTGGTCAGAGATGTCGTTGCCCTCAGCCTGAAGCTTCAACAGGTCTGCAGCGAGGTTGTCTTGTCCGGGGTTTGCCTTGTTGCTGGCCACAACTTCCTGGCAGAAGTTCCAATACTCAACGAGGTTGTGTGCGTGAGGAATCTGTTCTTCATCGGTGAGCTCTGCCCACGTCATTAAGGCACGGCTAGCCGACCACTTCTTGATTTCGGGAATGCGAGAAATGGGAACACCAAACAAGGTCAGGATGGTGATGGTGGGCAGGTCGTTGGCGATGTCGCTGAGAATGTCTCCGGGTTCTCCCGCGGCGAGCATCTTGTCAATCATGATGTCGACGTTTTCGCGGATGGCGGGCTCAAGGACCTTGTAACGGCGAGGAGTGAATGCCTTGGATGCAACAGTGCGCAGGCGCGTGTGCTCTGGCGGAACGCGAGCGGAGAGTCCTGAGTAGGCGGTGAAGCCGCCTTCTTCCATGATCTTCTTGGCAGGAGCGCCCATGGGGCGAACGGGAGCCTGAGCGTTCTCGGAAGAGAAAGACTCCCAGTCTTCGAAGGTGGCCTTCACGTCGTCATATCGAGAGACGACGTAGTAGCCAATGCGCTCATCAAACATCACAGGCTCTTCGCGGCGAAGCTCAGCGTAAGCAGGGAAAGGATCCTTCATGTTGAAAGGTTCGTATCCGTGGTGAGTTGTTGCACTCATGTGCGTTCCTCCTTGAACGTGCGTATCTTCATAGTCGACCCGTTAGAGGTAAACACCTAGAGAGTTTTCTCACTCAGTGAGAATCGGGGTCAAAGTTAATTCTTTCTCCCCGAAAAGACGGGGAAGTTACGCGAGCTTTCCCGCTCAGCGAATGGCGCGTCCAGACATCGAAGCCTGGATGCTTTCGACGGTTCCACGCAGCAAAGGCATCAAACGACGGACCTCACCGATCTTGCCCTTATCTAGCACCATGCCGACTGCAGCAATCGTTTGCCCCTCGACCACAACAGGCAACGCGAGTGAGAACTGCCCCACACGCATCTGTTCGATAGTGATGGAGTAGCCCGTGCGCTGTACTTCCCCTACCTCAGCACGAAGAACTTCTGGATCCACGACGGTCTTCGCCGTGGGGGCTTCAAGCTCTCGTTCGAAGTAGGCCTCAATGAACCATTCAGGCTGGGCTGCCAGCAGCACACGGCCGACGGCCGTGGCATGCAGGGGCAAGCGCCCGCCCACACGTGAAATCAGTGGCACTTTCTTGGAACCATAAATCTTGTCGGTGTAGAGGGTTTGCGTCCCCTCCCGCACTGCCATGTGTACGTTCTCGTGCGTGAGATCGAACAAGTCCTGCAAGAACGGGTGTGCACGGTCGCGCAAACGGCGCCCAGCCAACTGCCCTAGCTCCCAGATCCGCATTCCCACTTGATATTTGCCGTCGGGAGTCTTATCGAGGCCGCCCCACTCTTCCAGTTCGTGGACAAGACGATAGGTCGTGGACAGCGGCAAACCTGAGCGTTGAGAGATACGGGCCACAGACAAAGCACCTGGCGAGTTCTCGAAAGCAGATAACACCGAAAGGGCACGTGAGGTGACGCTGCTGTTGTCAGCAGATGCACTTTGCGCTTTCGCCACAGTCACCACCTTGAGGAGTTTATGTAAGAGATGTTACTCGCCAGAGTGTGGAACACTTTCGGCCACATGGGCATGCGGCTTCTTCTTGGGCCAGGCAGCCCACGCAGCTGCCACGAACGCCAAACTGGCACCAATCAAGATCATCACGCCCGTGACTTGGGCGCTGGGGAAAAAGAAGTCCAAGATGACGGCCATCAGAAGTTGCCCGGCAATAGAACCCAGCCCCATCAACAACACACCAATTTCGCGCACCACAACAGCAGTAATGCCAATGAAGACCACACCGATGGCGCCACCGAGATAGAAGTAGGGCTGGGTCGGCAAAGCAGCAGGCAGTCCTACTGAGAACGAGTGGAATGCCGTGGCAATCAACAGCACACCAGTTCCCACCATGAAGTTGAGGAAGGTGGAGGTCAGAGGCGTGCCCGCGATGACGGTCATTCGACCGTTCGCGGCGTCCTGCCAGGCGACCAGAACACCACAGATAAGAGGCAAGAGCAAAGGAAGAAGAGCAGAGGCGGCAGTGGAGTGCCCCACCAAGGACAGCGCCACGGCAGCAATACCCAGCACAGCACCACCCACACGGTTGAAGCTCAAGGGCTTCTTGCCCGCAGGTCCAATTCCCCACAGATCTAAGAACAGGCCACCCATCGAGAGCCCTGCCACGAAGGCCACCGTGTAGAGGGCGACACCGGTCAAGCCCACAACCAGCGTCTGCGAGAGCACGTAGGCGGCACCTGCGGTGCCAGCCAAAGTGAACCAGGGTGTGATTCCGCCAGAACGAATAGCAACCATGAGCTGGCGCCAGCCTTGCTGGCCCTTCTTGTTGAAGGAAATGATCACCAGCAAGATCAGGAAGCCCGAACCAAAGCTGATCACACCAGAGAGGAAAGCGTCGTGAATCTCCTGAGCAAAGGCACCGTTGATTCGCGCCTGGCTCGTGCGCAGAATGCCTGCCAGAACGGCAAGAGCAATCGCCACCCACGCAGCCATCAACGGCTTATGCGTGTGGTGAGTCATATCTCTAGGGTAGGCGGTAACTGTTGCTTGTTAACGAAAGTGACCCCGGCCGTTAGGCCAGGGTCACTTCGTCTTTGAGGAGATCTAGTTCGTTGTTGCAGAAGCAGAAGGGAGGTCCGACGGTGCGGGCATCATGTGTCCACCCTGCATGCCATCAATGTCACCTTCGAGTCCGCGCATCATGTCATCCATGTCACCGGGCATCTGCATTCCGCCCTGACCAGGCATGACATGAACCTGCACGGGACCGCCTTCGAAGCCATCGTGACCACGGTCAAAACCGCCGAATACTGCGCCGGCAAGTGCGATCCAGAGACCAAACAGGAATATTCCGATAACTGCGAATGCGGCGCTCACACCAACAGCAATCTTGGCAAGAACGTTGTTCTTGCTTGCCTTGTTGGACCATACCCATGCGATGATACCCAGCGCTAGAGCAGGGACGGGGAGGAAGAAAGCAAGAACCAGAGCGACGATACCGAGGGTCTGACCTGGGTAGGTTGCGTGAGCTACTTCAGCAGGCTTTGCTGCTTCAGTCTTGGGCGCTGTAGCTGCTTCGGAAGCCTTGGGCTCGTCAGCAGGATCAAAAGTTGCGGGGGTGGACTTAGCCATCATGTTCTCCAGTAGGGGATGTTGTGTATTCACCGTATCTAGGGTTCTTATGAGCCAGCTGTGAGAAATATAAGAGCTAGCCTAGAGAAATGGCTCACCCTCCCCAGCAAGTTTTCATCCACATGCGTGCATTCATCACGTGGCTAACTATTTTTCCCCTGGTAGCACTTGGCCTGACATTCCTCATGCCAGCTCTGGGGAATATGCACCCCATACTCAAGGCACTGATTTTGACGTTGATTGTGGTTCCCCTTGCGGTTTACCTCATCGTCCCCAGACTCCTGGGACTCTATGTGAAGCTCACCAGAAAGAAGAGCACGTAAAACTGGCTAGGAAGGGTTGATGCCGAAGGCGACAGCCAACTTCTCAATCTTCTCTGCACGACCCAAACGAGGCAGGTCACTGCCGTCACGAACCACGCGACCGCGTGCTTCGAAGTCGGCCAAGAAAGTGCGCGCCCAGGCAACGTCAGACTGAGTGGGGCTAATGGCTTCGTTGATGACCGGGATCTGGTCGTGGTGAAGACATAGTTTTCCGGTCATGCCCAGAGCTACTGCATGTTCAGACTTTTCGCGAAGAATTCCATAGCTGGTACCAACCGTTGGCCCATCAATGGGGCCAGGAATATTACCAATACGGCTGGCCACAACCAGGCGTGAGCGTGGATATGCCATCGCAATATCTTCCACGCTGGTGCCGGTGTCGCGGCGGTAGTCGCCGCTTCCAAAGGCGAGGCGGAAAGCACCGCGAGCGCACGCAATCTCTCGTGCTTCTTCAATACCCAGCGCTGACTCCACGAGTGCCAACACGCGAGTCCTGCCACCGAGACGGTCAAAAGTTTCGGTTACGTGAGATCCGTCTTCGGTCTTGGCGAGCATCACACCCAGAAGTCCTGGAATATCTCTGAGCTGGTCAATGTCATCTGACCAGAAGTCCGAGGAGCGGTCATTGATGCGAACCCATGCTTGTTTGGTTTCTAGCCACTTGGCGACCTCGTCACGAGCGGCGCTCTTCTGCGAGGGGTCAACGGCATCCTCAATGTCGAGGACAATCTGATCTGCTTTTGTTGCAGCGGCGGCATCGAATTCTTCAGAGTGCGAACCGTTGACAAGCAGCCAGGAGCGGGAAATTTCTGCGGAAACCATTCCTTCACCTTATTAGGTATCGAGGCAATGCTCTCACTGTGTGGGCAATGCCTTGTTTCGCTGTGAGATATGCCTAGCTGTCTAGGAAAGTGACCAGTGTCTTGGCCACTTCAAGTGGTGCTTCCACCACAGCAATGTGAGAAGCACCAGGAATGACAACTTGGCGTGCTCCAGGAACTGTCTCTGAAATGATGGCGCCTGCTGCAGGCGGTGATCCGGGGTCGATTTCTCCCGAAATCACCAGCACCGGAACGGTGATGTTTGCCATGAAGGGGCGGGCGTCGTAGTTTCCCAGTGCTTCACAGGTCTTGATGTAACTGGAGTCATCGGTGGCAACAACCATATCCAGCGTCTTCTTCACCGCTGCAGGGTCTTTGGCGATGAACTCGTCAGAGAACCAGCGGGCTGGAATGGCAGGAACTAGCGAAGCCGTTCCTGCTGCGCTCACCTGAGCAATACGTTCTGCCCAGCCTTCGGGTCCGCCCATATAGGGAGCCGAACACACCACGACGGAGTGTTTGATGCGGGTGGGGTATTTGTAAGCGATCTCGAGCGCAATAGCTCCGCTGACGGATACACCGGCATAGTCAAAGGATTCAACGCCGAGCTCATCTGCCTTTGCGACGAGAGCATCCGCGATCTCTTCAAGGGTGTAGGAGTCGGTGGGCACAGGTGACTGTCCGTGACCGGGCATATCGAAGCGAATCACTGAATACTTCGCTGCCAGGGTGGGCAACGCCAAGTCCCAGAGGTGCGTGTCTGTGCCGAGAGCATTGCCGAGAAACAGAACATTGTCTGCGCCCGTGAGCTCGGCAACAGGCTTCTCAGAAACAAAGAAAAGTTCAGGAACAGTCATGAGCTCACTTTATCTAGTTGAACAAGCCTGCAACCAAGACCATTGCTGCCCAGAACCCCAACAACATGAAGGGGCCAAAGGGAATTCTCGTCTGCCTCGTCACAGCCCAAGCTTGCTTGAGTGGGAGGTCAGATCGCCTGGTGAAGGTGATAATCAGCACCACGAGTGAGGCCACGCCCCCGGCAAGAAAAGCCAGCACTGGCGAGAGGATGGCTGCCGGAACACTGATCAATCCAGCAGCACCGCCCAAGAGCCCTGCCAGCTTCACATCCCCCATGCCCATTCCCCCGCCATAGCTCAGCAGCAGCATGAAGGTGAAATAACCTGCAGCGGCAATAGCAGGAAGCATGGGGTATTCACCCGTGGTCATCCACACGCCAATCCAGGCAATGGCAAGAGCGATATAGCCCGGCATCACCCAGACGTTGGGGAGTTTGTGGGTTTTCCAGTCAATGCGCACCAGCGGAATCGTCACCACTGCGAGGTAGGCGAGGGGGATGATCTGCCAGAGCGTCATGCCCAGACACTAATGCAGAAAGCCCTCGCTTGGCGAGGGCTTTCCACAGTCCGCGGGTGAGCCAACGAAGAGTGTTCTCCTCCCCGGCTATTCGCGTGGCGTCTAAAGGACTTCCTGGCGCTCCAGGAGGTCGGTGACGAGCGCCGCAATTGCGGAGCGCTCGGAACGGGTCAAGGTGATGTGGCCAAAGAGGGGCTGACCCTTGAGGCTTTCAATCACGCTGGCAATACCGTCGTGGCGACCAACCCGGAGGTTATCTCGCTGGGCGACATCGTGAGTCAAAATCACGCGGGAGTTCTGACCAATACGGCTAAGCACGGTGAGCAGAACGTTGCGCTCGAGGGACTGCGCCTCATCCACGATGACAAAGGCATCGTGGAGTGATCGACCACGGATGTGGGTCAGAGGCAAGACCTCGAGGATGCCACGGTCCACGACCTCGTTCAAGACGTTGTCGGAGACAAGAGCACCGAGGGTGTCAAAGATGGCCTGACCCCAGGGGTTCATCTTCTCGTCCTTGTCACCGGGGAGGTAACCGAGCTCTTGGCCACCTACGGCGTAGAGGGGACGGAAGACAATGATCTTCTTGTGCTGCTGACGCTCGAGCACGGCTTCCAAACCAGCACACAGTGCCAGTGCCGACTTTCCGGTGCCAGCGGAGCCACCCATCGAGATAATTCCCATGCTGGGGTCGAGGAGCATGTCGATAGCCAGGCGCTGTTCTGCCGAGCGACCGTGCAGACCAAAGAGGTCGCGGTCACCGCGAACAAGGGTGATCTCACCCTTGTCGATGACGCGACCGAGGGCAGAACCGCGGTCAGAGTGAATGACCAACCCGGTGTTGATGGGGGTGTCTTTGACCTGTGAGGATCGCAGGATTTCCTCTTCATAGAGGATGGCCATGTCATCAGCACTGAGAGAAATCTCTTCCATGCCGGTCCAGCCGCTGTCCACGGCCAGCTCTGCACGGTATTCCTCCGCACTCATGCCGATAGAGGAAGCCTTGACGCGCATGGGGAGGTCTTTGGAGACCACGGTGACGTTGAGGCCATCGTTAGCGAGGTTCATGGCCACGGCCAAGATGCGGCTGTCGTTATCTCCCAGCTGGAGACCAGACGGCAGCACGGCCTGGTTGGAGTGGTTCAGCTCCACCCGGAGCGAACCGCCATCACCGATGGGGATGGGGAAGTCGAGACGTTCGTTCTTGATACGCAGGTCGTCGAGAATGCGCAGCGCCTGTCGAGCGAAGTAACCAATCTCAGGATCATGGCGTTTCTTCTCGAGCTCACTAATCACCACCACCGGGATGACCACCGCATGCTCCGCGAAGCGGAAGAGTGCCTGGGGGTCAGACAACAAAACCGAGGTATCTATGACATAGACACGCTCGGTTGTGGATGAGGAAGTGGACTTCTGGCGCTGACCGGATTGACCAATCTTAGCGCCACTACTTTGTGGGCTCATGTGATGAAACTAAGACTGCGGTGACACACTTTGAGTGCGACACGCCCTGAGTTCATCTAAGTGTCATCTGAGGGAAACTCAGAGTGAGTCTTAGCCGCCGAAGCGGCGCTCACGACGTGAGTAATCACGCATGGCGCGCAGGAAGTCGACCTCGCGCAGGTCGGGGTAAAGCGCCTCCACGAAGTAGAACTCGGAGTGGGCGCTCTGCCACAGCATGAAGTCAGACAGGCGCTGTTCGCCGGAGGTGCGGATCACCAGGTCAGGGTCTGGCAGCCCGCCGGTGTAGAGGTGATCACTAATGAGTTCGGGGGTGAGCTTCTCGGCGAGCTGGTCCAGGCTGCCGCCATGACTCTGGTGTTCGGAGATGATGCTGCGCACGGCGTCCGCAATCTCGGCACGGCCGCCGTAACCAATGGCCAGGTTCACGTGCAGGCCGGTGTTGTTCTTGGTGCGCTCTTCTGCAGCGAGCAGAGTGTCCAGAAGATCCTTGGGTAGAACGTCGTCCTTACCCACATGGTTGATCTTCCAGTTGCGGAAGTGAGACAGGCCTTCAGCCAGTTCGCCAATGATGGCGTAAAGCTCGGTGAGCTCTTTGGGATCACGACCAGTGAGGTTGTCGGTAGAGAGCAGGTAGAGGGTGACCATGCCGATGCCAATGTCATCGCACCAGACCAAAAACTCTGGAACCTTTTGTGCACCAGCACGGTGACCATGGGAAGGGTTATCTAAGAAACGCTCCCGTGCCCACCGTCGGTTGCCATCGACAATCATTCCAATGTGGTGCGGAAGATTGTCTTGGTTGAGCCCCCGACGCAGACGCTTTTGGTACAGGCCGTAGAGCAGACCCGTCTTTGTTGCGCGCGACATCACGTCCCTAACGTTAGCCGAAGCAGCTTCAGAGAACGAGGTGCCCATCCGAGGAAGGGCAGAACAATGCATTCTTGTTATGTAGTTTTAGTGGATATAAACTTACATAAGACACACACTATGTAAGGAACCTGCCGTGCCCCACACGCATGAAATTCCCCCGCACGGGCATGACGTGGTGCCATGGAAGCAGTCCGGGCGTTCTGGAACACGTGAAGACCGAACTCTCTCCGAGGTCACAGTGAGCCTGCCTCCTGAGATAGCCAACCTCGACGTGATGCTGCCACCAGACGTCATCGCAATGGCTGAACAGGCACTTATTCAGATTGTCCGAACCGATGCCGAGTTCGGCTCGGGACTCAAGGTACTCAACAGTTTTCTCATCAGAACGGAAAGCGTGGCCTCGTCCAAGCTCGAATACATCGAGGCCAGCTCTGTCGATTACGCCCGAGCCATAGCCGGAAGCAAAGCGAATCCCAGCGCGTTGTCCATGATTGCGGCGAGCGCGGCACTGACTCGTCTTGTGGACGATGTGAGCCAGACACGGCGTATCTCTCTAGCCAGCATCCTTGCCGCGCATCACGACCTGATGAAAGAAGATTCACTCGACGGCCCCTATGCCGGGAAGTGGCGGGAAGTGCAGAACTGGATCAACGGCAGCGATCACTCTCCTCGCAATGCCGACTACGTTCCACCTCCCGCTCACACTGTTGAGTCCTACATGGCCGATCTCGAGGCTTTCGCCAATCGTGACGATGTCCCCGTGCTCGTGCAGGCGGCACTCGTTCATGCCCAGTTTGAGTCCATTCATCCGTTCACAGATGGCAATGGCCGCATCGGTAGAGCTCTCATCAATGTGGTTCTGCGCCGTCGCGGGATCACTCTGCACTCCGTTGTGCCCATTGCCAGCGCCCTCACCGCAAGGCGCGATGACTACTTTGCTGCGCTGAATCATTTCCACGACGGGCTTATTTCTCCCCTGGTTACGCTGTTTGCCCAGGGGTGCAACACGGCATCCCTCGAAGCAGCAGAAACCGCACGCAGGCTCATTCACCTTCCTGTGCAGTGGCATGGTCTTTCCCGCAATCGAGTGGGTAGCACGGCACTAGAGATCATTGATGTTCTCCTGGAACATCCGACGCTGAATGTGGAGACAACCCAACGTCTCACTGCAACCTCCCACGTGAGCGCCAATGCGGCACTCGAGAAACTCACGCGTGATGGAATCCTCCAAGAAATCACTGGACGCAGTCGTGACCGGGTGTGGGCTTCCCCCGACGTATTAGCAGAACTCGATGACCTGGATTTCCGTATAGCCCAGGCTTCTACGCCCAGCTTCGTCACATTCAACGGGCGTAGGCTCGAATCATGAGCTTGCCGCTAATCGAAGATGCCGAGTCTTTCCCTCACGTCGAGGTGAAGCCCACGTGGCGTGGCTGGATCCACACCGGCACCTTCCCCCTGGCAATCGCTGCCGGCATTGTCTTGATTGTGTTGGCAGATGGTCCGGCAGCAAAGTGGAGCTCCGCGGTGTTCATGACTACCTCGTTGTTGCTCTTTGGTATCTCAGCGCTCTATCACCGCTTCAACTGGAGCCCAAAGACCAAGGTCATGCTCAAGCGTTTTGACCACGCCAACATTTTCCTGCTCATTGCAGGTACTTACACCCCTCTCGCAGTGCTGGCACTGCCACCAAGTAAAGGTGTTCTACTTCTTGTGCTGGTGTGGATTGGTGCCACCTTGGGCATCGCATTCCGCGTGTTCTGGGTTCACGCACCGCGCTGGCTTTACGTCGCTCTTTACATCCTGCTCGGCTGGGCCGCCATGATGTACATCGTGGACTTGTTCCAAGCGAACGTGGCCATGATGATCCTTGTCGTCGTTGGTGGCCTTGCCTACACCGCCGGCGCTGTGATCTATGGGCTCAAGAAGCCCAACCCCATTCCGGGCGTCTTTGGCTTCCATGAGATCTTCCACACCCTCACGGTTGTGGCCTTTATGTGCCACTGGACGGCAATCTTGCTGATTGCTCTCCACCCCGCCTATAACGCTTAGAGGTTGTTGTCGGCCCAGATCACAATGGCGTCGTAGTGATACTTTCCTAGACCTTCGGCAATACCTTCATAGGAATCCCGATAGGGCGAGGGCATGAGATAACTCAGGGCTAGGTTCTTGTATGCCTCACGAGTGGGCTTCCAAAACTGTGTGGTGAATTCGTAATGCTGACGCACAGCTTCCTGGACTGCCTCGGCACTGGCGGGTAAACCTTCATTCAGACCAGCTACAAACTGCTGCGTGATCGCATCAAATGCTGCGGTGAACTGCTCGTTCTGCTCTTTCGAGTAGTCGTTGCTGTATTGCTCGGAATACATTCCAAATTGATTGGACATGCTGCTACTTCTCTGAAGCCGAACCTTCGGCCGCTTCTTCAGCGTCCAACTTGGCCTGAATATCCGCACGCATGTTTACCTTGCGCATCCGGCGAACCATGTCTAGGAGCAAGAGCAAGGTCAGGCCAGCAACCAGGATGGTGGCAAAGAAACCAACAGGACCAGGTGAGACCAGCTGTGGATCAATGGTTTCTTTTGCAAAAAGCACGGTTCCTCCGAGGGGTTTGTAGCCAATAGCCTTGATATAGAGCGTACCGCCGAAAAGCTGTGAGCTTGCCGTCACCAAGGAGTCCGATGAGCACCGAGAACACACTCGCTGACCGTTATGGTCGACCAGCGACACCTCGGGGACCCATCCGGCGCAATCTCGGTGTGATCATTACCTCCGCAGTAATTATCATCGCGCTGACGCTTTGGGCCATCAGCACAGATGCCTTGGGATTTGGCCCCCAAGCCGAAGCTCGTGACCTCGGTTACAAAAACCTCACTGACACCAGCGTGACAGTGGAATTCGAACTCACGGCAACTCCTGGACATGAAGTGGCCTGCGCCATCCAAGCCAAGAACACCGCTTTCGCCATTGTGGGCTGGAAGGTATTTGTCTATCCCCCTTCCAGTCAGCGAATTCGCGACTTTTCAGAGACCATCACCACCAGCCAGCCAGCCACCACGGGTTTGGTCTACCGTTGTTGGCTCACCTAGGCTGAAAAGTATGGCTAGCGAAGAAATCAAAGAAACATGGCTCACCCAAGAGGCGTATGACCGCCTCAAGGGAGAACTCGACACCCTGTCCACGACGGGTCGTGAAGAGATTGCCAAGCGCATTGAAGCAGCCCGCGAAGAGGGTGACCTCAAAGAGAACGGCGGCTACCACGCTGCCAAGGACGAGCAGGGCAAGATCGAGGCTCGTATTCGCACCCTGACTGCACTGCTCAAGGACGTCAAGGTGGGCGAAGCTCCCGAAAGCTCTGGCGTTGTGGAGACCGGAACGGTCATCACCGCAACCATTGCCGGTGAAGAATCTGTCTTCCTGCTTGGTAACCGCGAGATTGCCGCTGGCACCGACTACACCGTTTATAGCGAAAGCAGCCCCATGGGCGCTGCGATCCTCGGCCTCAAGGTCGGCGAGAAGACTGTCTTCACTGCTCCCAACGGCAAAGACATTGCGGTTGAGGTCATCAACGTAGCCACCTTCACCGGCTAACAAAGAACTCCAGCAATAAAGCCTCCCCGATGGGGAGGCTTTATTCGTTAAGACTTAGATGTCGTCGCTGATGCGGACTTTGTAGCCCTCATCGCGCAGGGCCTTGACGACCTGTTTGCGGTGTTCCTTGCCACGGGTTTCGATGTGGAGTTCGAGTTCGACTTCACTGATCTGCAAACCACGTCCGTGACGGGTGTGCAGTACCTCAACCACGTTGGCGTTCTGTTCGGACACAATCTCTGCCGTGCGGGCCAGCTGACCGGGACGGTCAGGAAGCATGACGCGGAGTTTGAGATAACGCTCGGAAGCAGCAAGACCATGACCCACGATGCGCTGCAGTAGAAGAGGGTCGATGTTTCCACCCGAGAGGATGGCAACGGTCTTTCCGCTCTTCTTGATCTTCTTCGCCATGATGGCGGCAACACCGACAGCACCTGCTGGCTCGACAACGAGCTTTGCTCGTTCGAGCAGCATGACCAAAGCACGGGCAGTGTCATCATCCGAGACGGTGACGACCTCATCCACGGTGTCCTTGATGATGTCGAAGTTCAGGGTTCCCGGACGAGCAACAGCAATACCGTCACAGATGGTGGGCTGAACCTCGACATTGACGGGCTCACCTGCTGCCAGAGAGGGAGGATAGGCCGCAGCGTTCTCTGCCTGCACACCAATGATGCGCACGGTGCGACCCAGAGTCGCAGCCTTCTGCTTCACTGCAGAGGCAACACCGGAGATGAGGCCGCCGCCACCGATAGGAACAATGATGGTGTCCACGTCGGGGACTTCGTCCAAGATTTCCAGGCCCAGAGTTCCCTGACCGGTGATGACGTGCTCGTGGTCGAAGGGCGCAATAAAGATGGCGCCGGTTTCTGCCGCACGCTCCTTGGCAGCCTTGAGCGACTCATTGAAGATGTTTCCAGCCAGAACAACCTCAGCACCGTATTCACGGGTTGCTTCGAGCTTGGGCAGGGCAACACCGAGAGGCATGAAGATGGTGGCTTTGATTCCTAGTTCACGGGCAGCGAGGGCCACACCCTGTGCATGGTTGCCAGCAGATGCTGCGATGACACCTTTGGCACGCTCGTCGGGGGTGAGCTGAGACAGACGGTTATAGGCGCCTCGGAGCTTGTAGCTTCCGGTGCGCTGCAGGTTTTCACACTTGAGAAAGACTTCGGAGCCCAGCAGGCTACTGAGGTAGCGAGAGGTTTCCATCGGAGTGGACTGTGCCACCTTGGCCACGGTGGCGCGGGCGGCCTCAAACTCGTCCAGAGTGGGGCCAGCAACGTGCTTCGAGGTCATAACCAAATCTTAGGGCACTAGAACTTTCCACCCATTTCGTGGAGACGCTCGATGCGCTCCGCGATGGGTGGGTGGGTTGAGAGCATGCGCTCTGCTAGACTTGGCTTTTCTGGGTCTGCAATCCACATGTGTGCCATGCTCGAGCTCTGCTTTTGCATGGGGCGACCATAGGCACCCAGCTTCTGCAGGGCACTAGCTAAAGCCTCGGGGTGACGGGTGGTGAGTGCTCCCGTGGCATCTGCGAGGTATTCACGCTGGCGGGAAATGGCTAATTGCACCATGGTGGCCACCAGCGGGGCAATGATCATGGCAACCAGGCCAAAGATCATCACGACCGGGTTACCTCCCCCACCGTTGTCGTCTCGGCGGTTGCCGGCAAAGAACGACATCCGAACGAGCATGTCGGCCAGGAAGCCGACGGCGACAACAAGCCCAAACACAATCATGGAGACGCGGATGTCATAGTTGCGCACGTGACCAAGCTCATGAGCCATGATGCCCTCGAGCTCAGCGTCATCCATCAGATCAAGCAAGCCCGATGTGGCCGCAACTGAGGCATGCTGGGGGTCACGGCCCGTGGCAAAAGCATTGGGGGCTTGGTCGTTGATGATGTAAACCTTGGGCATGGGAGTTCCTGTGGCAATGCAGAGGTTCTCCACAATGCGGAACAACCGCGGGTTGTCTGCCTTCTGAATCTCGATGGCTCCTGCCATCGAGAGCGCCTGTGAACTAGCGAGGTAGTACTGGAAGAAGGCATAGGCGGCAGCAATCACCACTGTGAAAATGGCGATATTGATATCGCCATACATATAGGCAGCGAACCACCCCAAACCGCCAATGATCACGAGGAACACCAACATGATGAAGATGGTGTTGCGCTTATTCGCGGCGATTGCGGAATACATAGAGCTCTAGCTCTCAGGAGTTCTGATTAGAACTGAATACGTGGAGGCTCGGCGATAGCTGCAGCATCTGCAACATCGAAGAAGTCGCGCTTGTCGAACTTCAGCTTGTTTGCCCACATGTTGTTGGGGAAGGTGAGGATCTTGGTGTTGAACTCACGAACGCCACCGTTGTAGAAACGGCGTGCTGCCTGAATCTTGTCTTCGGTGTCGACAAGCTCACCTTGGAGCTGGAGAAAGTTCTCACTGGCGTGCAGCTGGGGGTAGGCCTCTGCAACAGCGAAGATGCTCTTCAGAGCTGCCTGCATGTGGCCTTCAGCTTCTGCCGCAGCAGCTGGGGTGCTGGCCGAGAGTGACTCTGCACGTGCTTTGGTGACGGCTTCGAAGACGCCCTTTTCGTGGGCGGCATAACCCTTGACTGTTTCAATCAGGTTGGGAATCAAGTCTGCTCGGCGCTTGAGCTGTACCGTGATGTCGCTCCATGCCTCATCCACGCGCACGTTAAGGGTAACCAGTGCGTTATAGGTCGACCAGAGGTAAATGCCAACGATGGCGGCGACAACGACAATGAGTCCAAGTACGGGGAGCAGTACATCCATGTGTTCCATGTTACGACCAGAAAGCTGGATGTCTGCCGAGAGAATCGTGAATACTTTCGTCCTTTTTGCCCCGAACGAATCTCACTAGGCTGGAGCAATGTCTTCCCCGCGTTCACGAAGAATTCACCCTGCCTGGATTGTGGCAGCAGTAGGATTCCTCGCACTCGTGGGCGCTGCCGGATTCCGAGCCGCACCAAGTGTGATGATGGTTCCCTTGGAACAAGAATTCGGCTGGAACCGCACCACTATTTCGACCGCCATCGGACTCAATATCTTGCTCTATGGCTTGATGGCGCCGTTCGCTGCCGCGCTGATGGCGCGCTTTGGTATGCGGAAGGTTTCTGCGTTCGCGCTGATCATGATTGCCTCCGGAAGCGCCTTGAGCACTTTGGTGGTGAGCCCGTGGATGCTCATGATGACCTGGGGTGTCATGATTGGCCTGGGCACGGGCTCGATGGCGATGGTCTTTGCTGCCACGATTACTAACACCTGGTTCTACGCTCGCAAAGGCTTGGTCTCAGGTGTGCTTTCCGCTGGAAGCGCGACCGGTCAGTTGGTTTTCCTCTCCACCTATGCCGGCTTGGTCGAAACTAACGGTTGGCGCTTCGTTTCGATTGTGGTTTCCCTTTCTGCTTTAGCGGTAGTTCCTCTCGTTCTCATTTTCATGAAGGACTCCCCTGCCAAGCTGGGCATTCTTCGCTTTGGCGAAACACCAGAGATTGCCGCCAAGGTCGCTTCTGATGCTGCCCAGAACCCGGCACCCACTAACCCTGCAAAGAATGCTCAGGTCACGCTTGTTGACGCATCCAAGAACAAGACCTTCTGGGCTCTAGCTATTGGCTTTGCCATTTGTGGTGCCACAACTAATGGCTTGATTGGCGCCCACTTCATTCCTTCAGCTCACGACCACGGCATGCCCGAAACCACGGCCGCTGGATTGTTGGCCGTGGTGGGCATTTTCGATGTGTTCGGAACGATTGCCTCGGGTTGGCTGACTGACCGCGTCAACCCTCGCCTACTGCTGGCGCTGTACTACTTTGGCCGTGGCATCGCACTAATGCTTTTGCCCGTGCTCCTCTCTGATGCCATTCACCCCAGCCTGATTCTTTTTGTCGTGATCTATGGCCTGGACTGGGTGGCCACCGTTCCACCCACCATTGCCATTTGTAATGAAGTATTTGGAAAGAAAGGCCCTGTCGTCTTTGGTTGGGTCTTTGCCTCGCACCAGGTTGGTGCTTCTATCGCCGCATTGGCAGCCGGTGTTATCCGTGACCAAACCGGTGAATACACCCTGGCTTGGTTTGGTGCTGCGGCATTATGTGCTGTGGCAGCGTGGATCAGCTTCCGTATTCGCAATGCACCTGCACCTGTCTCCTAACGCATATTCAGGCATAAATCGGTCAGGAAGTTTCCGTCTTGTACCCCACGGGAATACACTTTTCTCAACCCGTTAAGAGACGAACGGGCCAGAGACAATGGAGTCCCTCCTCATGCCCTATTCCCCCGACCTTGTTGACGCTGCACGCGCGCAGCTCCAGGGACTTATTGGCACGACAACTCGTGGTGCTCAGGACCTGCTTGATCGCTTCGATCGCTGGGGTGGTGACCTGGTCGAGGCACTTGCCGAGATCTATCCGATAGAGACCGCTCTGCCCCAACTCATTGAAGTGATGGCAGCTGCCCACCTGCAGCGCGATGAGTCTTTACAGCAGCGTGACCGCGAGCGCGTGCTGGAACAAGACTGGTTCCAAAGCCCCGAAACTATTGGCTATGTGGCCTATGCGGATTTGTTTGCCAAGAATCTCAAAGGCATAGCTAAACGCATTCCCTATCTTGAAAACCTTGGTGTGACCTACCTGCACCTTCTTCCCATCTTGAAGCCACGCCCTGGTGCCAACGACGGTGGCTACGCCGTTATGGATTACCGCGCACTGCGCGAAGACTTGGGTTCCATGAAGGAGCTGCGCTCCACGGCAGACAAACTGCATGACTCAGGCATTTCTCTCACCCTCGACCTGGTGCTCAACCACGTTGCGCAGGAGCACGAGTGGGCAGAGAAAGCTCGTGCCGGGGATCCTGCCTACCGCGACTACTTCTATGTCTATCCCGACCGCACCATCCCTGATGAGTTCGAGAAGAGTTTGCTCGAAGTTTTCCCCGACTTCGCCCCTGGCAACTTCACCTGGGATGAGCAGCTGGGCGGCTGGGTCTGGACCACCTTCAACTCCTACCAATGGGATGTGAACTGGTCGAACCCTGCTGTGTTCTGCGAATACGCCGACATCATTGCCAACCTGGCTAACCACGGTGTTGACTGCATACGTCTTGATGCCATTGCGTTTATGTGGAAGCGCATGGGCACTATCTGCCAGGGTGAGCCCGAGGTTCACGTGATCACTCAAGCCCTGCGTGCCTTCACCAAGATCTTCTCCCCTGCCATGATTTTCAAAGCGGAAGCTATCGTGGGTCCCGCCCAAGTAGGTGCCTACTTCGGCGAGGGTAAGCATGCGGGCAAGGTGTCTGACCTGGCGTATCACAACAGCTTGATGGTGCAGATTTGGTCGGCTATCGCCGCCAAGGATGCCACTCTCATGGTTCACACCATGTCTCGCTTCACTGGCCTGCCCAGCACCACCGCCTGGGGTGTCTATCTGCGCTGCCACGATGACATCGGCTGGGCTATCGATGACACCGATGCCCACGAGGTGGGCCTCAATGGCCACGACCACCGGATGTTCTTGGCTGAATACTTCGAGGGTAGCTTCTATGGCTCACTCGCAACCGGTGAGCCCTTTATGCCGGACCCCGTTAGCGGTGAGCGCCGCACCTCCGGCACAGGCGCCAGCCTGGCCGGTATTGAGAAAGCCCTCAAACTCAAGGATGAAAAGCAGCTTGCCCTCGCCATTGAGCGATACCTCTGTGCCTACACAATGATCTTTGGCTTCGGCGGCATTCCTCTGCTCTATATGGGCGACGAGATTGGCCTGCTCAACGACCACAGCTACCTCAAGGACGAGACCAAGGCCGAAGATAACCGCTGGCTCCACCGCCCCAAGATGAACTGGAAGGTTGCCGACGCGGCAGCCGCTGGTGAACTCGATGACAAGGCTGCGGGCATTATTTATAACCGCATCAAGCACGTCATTGAAGTGCGGAAATCCCTGCCTTCCCTGCACGCCGGTGTTGCCACGACCGTGCGCAAGGGAACAGGACAGGGTGTGGTGATCTTTGACCGCGTTCACCCTGCCGGGGACATTGTCCAGGTCTATAACCTCTCGGACAGTCCACGTTGGCTCACCGCCACCGAGCTGGGAACTCTGTCCGGTTCTGTGACCGACCACCTCACAGGCCACACCTTCGATATTGGCGCCGGAGTTCCTCTCGCACCCTATGAGATGCGCTGGTTCACGCAGGGTTAGTTATTCACAAGCCCCTGTTTGCCAGAATTCATTAACGCTAGAATTCTGTACATGACAACCCTCCCCCTTGCTGAAGCCAGAGCTAACCTCTCCAAGCTTGTTGAGGCAGCTGTCACCACTCAAGAGATTTTTGAGATCACTCGTAACGGGGCCAGGGATGCTGTGCTCATGAGCGCAGATGAATATGACTCCCTCATCGAGACCATCGACATCCTGGGCGATGAAGAAACCATGGTTCAACTTCGCGTGGCATTGGCCCAGCAAAAAGCAGGCATGAGCGTGGCTGTGGATAAAGAAACATTGCTAGCGAGCATCGCTGCCAGAATGCCCGAATGAAACAGACCTACACCGTCAAAATTCTTCCCGCGGCACGTGTTGCCATTGAGCTCCAGCTCCCCCAGAAAGTAGCTGCTGCAGTTGTTGAGTTTATCTACGGCCCGCTAGCCGAGAACCCTCATCGGATAGGAAAACTTCTCCGCGGTGACCTTGCCGGCATGATGGTTGCCAGACGCGGTGAATACCGCGTGATCTATGAAATCTTCGACAACGAAATCATGATTGAAATCGTTCTGGTCTCACATCGCAGAACTGCCTATCGGCGTCGAAGCTGATAGTTGTTGGTACCCCCAGTGGGACTCGAACCCACACTGGATCGATTTTAAGTCGATTGCCTCTGCCGATTGGGCTATGGGGGCGTACCTTCTCAGGCTAGCAAAGCAAAAGGGAGGCCGATGCGGCCTCCCTTTCGTTTTGGAAGTTTTACTTCTTAGCCGCAGGCTTCTTTGCAGGAGCCTTCTTTGCTGCAGGCTTTGCGGCAACCTTGGCTGCTGCAGGAGCTGGACGCGAAGCGAACTCTTCGAATGCTGCGCGAGGAGTCTCACGAGCTTCGAGCGAGACGATGTCGCGGCCGAGCCAGAAGTTGTTCCACCAGCCACCAACAACGCGGAACTTGCGCTCGAAGGAAGGCATGGCAAGACCGTGGTAACCACGGTGTGCGAGCCAGGCGATGTAACCCTTGAGGGCGAGCTTGCCGGACTGGAACACACCGATGTTGAGGCCGAGACCTGCAACCGCACCGAGGTTCTTGTGGAAGTAGTCAGTTGGGCCCTCGCCGCGGATAACCGCTGCGACGTTACGAGCCATCAGCTTGCCCTGACGGACAGCGTGCTGCGCGTTAGGAACGCAGTAACCGCCAACGCCGCCACCTGAAAGGTCGGGGCATGCGGTTGCGTCTCCAGCACCCCAGGCGCCTTCGATAACACCCTTGTCGCCCTCAACGCGGAGGTCCGCACGAACGCGCAGACGGCCACGCTCGTCGAGGGGGAAGTCGGTTGCGCGGAGCATGGGGTTAGCCATGACACCAGCGGTCCAGATGATGAGGTCAGACTCGAACTTCTCACCGGTGGAGAGCTGAATGAGTCCGTTTTCTGCCGACTGAAGCTGGGTGTCGAGGTGAACCTGAGCACCACGCTCTGCGAGGTTGTTCAGAACCCACTTGCTAGTCTCGAGCGAAACCTCGGGCATGATGCGGCCCATAGCCTCGATGAGGTGGAAGTGGGTGTCCTCGAAGGTCAACTCTGGGTAGTCCTTGATGAGGTCAGAAGCCAGCGAGCGAAGCTCTGCGAAGACCTCAATACCTGCGAAGCCACCACCAACGACGGTGACGGTGAGCAGGCGGTCACGCTCAGGACCTGCAGGAAGCTGAGCAGCCTTGTCGAAGTTGGAGAGGATGCGGTCGCGGATCGCAACTGCTTCTTCAATGGTCTTCAGGCCGATAGCGTTGTCTGCAATGCCGGGGATGGGGAAGGTGCGAGAAACAGCACCCGCGGTGAAGATGACCTGGTCATACTTCTCTGCGAATTCCTTGCCCGCGTTGGGAACGATGGTTGCGGTCTTCTTCTTGTGGTCAATGCCAACAACCTTGCCCGAGATGATGCGGGTGCGCTTGAGGTGTGAGCGGTGACCAACGACAGCGTGACGTGCCTCGATGGAGCCAGCTGCGATTTCAGGCAGGAATGGCTGGTAGGTCATGTAGGGCAATGGATCAACAATGGTGACCTCTGCCTCTGACTTACGAAGGATTTTTTCGAGCTTCCACGCGGTATAGAAACCTGCGTAGCCAGCACCGACAATAAGAATCTTGGGCACAGTAATACGTCTCCAGCTAGACAAAGTGGGGTTAGGGCGTCTCGTCTGTTTCGTGATGGGAATTGTCACGGGGAACAACAGGTCGAAGTCTTCGAGTAACTACGATGTACCCGATAACTACAATCGTACCGAATCCAGCGAAAAACAATAACGGAACACCCACGGTGGTCAGCTGATACAGGGTTGGAAGCCCGGCAATATTCCCACTGTCGAAGGGTAATGGCAGTGGCGTGGCCGTGGAAGTGTCCCAGGGCTCGGGTGTGGTGGTGTTACTTCCACGGCGATAAAGCTTGATCCACTCTTCCAAAGACCCCAAAGGGTTCTTCTTGACCGTGGGGACATCTGCCGTCACTGCGGCATAGGCATTGATCTTGCCGTAGCCATAAATGGGGCTGGGAACCTCGCCCACGGGAGTAGCTGTCGAGATGATGCGGTTGATTACATTGTTGGCATCGAGCTCGGGGTGTGACGCACGAACCAGCGCCACCAAGCCGGCAACAATCGGAGTCGCCCCACTGGAGCCAGACCACTTCATGTAGGCACCACCGGGTGCAACCCCAACGAGCGCTTCACTGGGTGCGGAAACACCTATGGTGATTCCTTGACTCGAGGCGTCATAGCTTGCTTCACCGTTGACGTCGAGACCAGCCACCGTCAGCACACCCGGAATCGTGGCGGGTGCACCCACCTCCGTGGTTCCTGCTCCACGGTTTCCTGCTGCGGCAACGATGACAACGTCATGCTCGAACGCATACATAAACGCGTCGTCCCAGCTGGGGGGCCATTCCAGGCTGTTTCGAGTCAGGGACATGTTGATGACCTTGGCGCCTTGATCCACGGACCATTTGATGGCGTTAGCAATTTGCTCGTCTGAAGAGACCGCCGTGTTGTCTCCAAAAGCTACCGAGGCAGATAACAGTTGTGCTGCGGGAGCAGTACCTATGACGCCGTTATTTCCACCTGTGCCACGGCCAGCCAAGACAGAGGCAACGAGCGTTCCGTGATCTGGAGACTCCCCTACTGGGGTGCGCCCATCGGGGGAACCCACACCTGAGAAGTCTGCACCGCCCACGACAGCCGCGTTGATGTCGGGGGCGTAGCCAATCCCGGAGTCAATGACCGAAACCAGCACACCGTCTCCCTGGGTCACATCCCAGGCTTGGTAAAAGTTGTAGTCGCCCAACCAGTATTCGAAGTCACGAATGTAGTCCGCGCGGGCGGGGGTTGCCGAGAGCACTGCCAAAGCAGTGACGGCAAGGACAGAGAGGGAGGCTAAACCGCGTCGTAGTCGATGCATTGACACACCTCAGGTGACCACGAAGACCTAGCCAGTGCAAGATCACCAATCGGGTTCACGCCAGGACCGGCAGCAAGTGCGTGACCGGCCAGCGCGTGCAGGCACTTCACGCGCACCGGCATACCGCCAGCAGAAATACCATCCAACTCAGGCACAACAGCAATGGATTCGCGGTCTGCGATGAACTGCTCATGCGCGACGAGATATTGCTTTTGCATCTCTTCGTCAGCGTTCAAGATCTCAGTGAACTCAGCCATCACCTGGGTAGCTTCCAAGTCAGACATGGCAACCGTGGCAGCAGGGTGGGTGAGGTAGTAGAAGGTAGGGAACGGGGTTCCATCCGACAGCCTGGGCGCCGTGGCGACCACTGTCGGAGCACCACACACACAGCGTGCCGGAATACCTATGACATCGCGCGCGGGACGCCCAAGCTGCGCCGACACAATACGGATGTCGTCGTCGGTGGCAGGGTCAAATGGCGGGCGCATAGAAAGCTTTCTTACTGTGTGGGCTGAACTTGTTCCGGAGTGGGAGTACCCAAACCAGCAACAAGGAAAGATTTGAGCAGACCTGAGACCCAGTCAGTGCTGGTGTCTTGCAGAGAAGCAGTTGCCTTCTCACGCTTGAGGTCATCGATGGTGGCGTCGTTGATGACGAGGTAGCTGATTTCACCTGGCATGACGTAGTAGAGGCGATCACGTGCCTGAGCACGCACGTAGGCAGGGTCATCCCAGCGAGCGCGCTGCTTTTCCAAGTCCGTGATTTGAGAAGTTTTCAGATCAGCTTCAGCTTGCAGATCAGCAATAACCTGACGCTGCTCAATCCAAATCTTGATGTTGGGTGCGAGCACGAGCATGCCCAGCAGGGTCAGGCTCATAATCAAGATAGAAAAGCCCGACAGTCGAATACTGCCGAGCCAGACGCCCGCTTTCGTGGTTCCGGTGACCAAAGCCACCGGAACCTTACGAACGCGAACGTTTTTCTTAGCCATAAAGGGCCAGTGACGCCTTAGGCGGTGAAGCGGGGGAAAGCGCTGCTGCCTGCGTAGACAGCTGCTTCACCCAGTTCTTCTTCAATACGCAGAAGCTGGTTGTACTTGGCAACACGGTCGCTACGAGCAGGTGCACCCGTCTTGATCTGACCACAGTCGGTAGCAACGGCGAGGTCAGCAATGGTGGTGTCCTCGGTCTCACCGGAACGGTGAGAGAGGATGGCCTTCATGCCGTGACGCTGTGCGAGAGATACTGCATCGAGAGTCTCGGTGAGGGTACCAATCTGGTTTACCTTGACCAGGATCGAGTTACCGGCCTTGAGGTCGATACCCTTCTGCAGGCGAACAGGGTTGGTGACGTAGAGGTCGTCACCTACGAGCTGAAGTTTGTCGCCAAGCTCAGCGGTGATGTGAGTCCAACCGGTCCAGTCATCTTCGTCCAGTGGGTCCTCGATGGAAACCAGCGGGAAGTCGCGAACGAGCTCTGCGTAGTACGCGGTCATTTCTTCAGAGGTGCGCTTCTGGCCCTCGAAGTGGTAAGCGCCGTCCTTGTAGAACTCAGAAGATGCAACGTCGAGTGCGAGACCGATGTCCTTACCTGGCTTGAAGCCAGCCTGCTCGATAGCGCCCACGATGAATTCGAGTGCACCACGGTTGTTGGGGAGGTCAGGAGCGAAACCACCCTCATCACCGAGACCGGTAGCCATACCGTTCTTCTTCAGCAGCGACTTGAGTGAGTGGTAAATCTCCACACCCCAGCGCAGTGCTTCA
Organism: Aurantimicrobium photophilum; assembly: GCF_003194085.1. Lineage (NCBI taxonomy): Bacteria > Bacillati > Actinomycetota > Actinomycetes > Micrococcales > Microbacteriaceae > Aurantimicrobium > Aurantimicrobium photophilum. The sequence continues at coordinate 1,312,745 of NZ_CP023994.1, forward strand.
GAGAAGCTCTCTGCACCGTGAGGAACAGCCATGAACTCCTGGATGTCCACACCAGTGTCAGCGTGGGCACCACCGTTGATGATGTTCATCAGGGGAACAGGAAGAGTGTGAGCGTTGGGGCCACCAACGTAACGGAAGAGAGGAAGGTCTGCAGAGTCTGCAGCAGCCTTGGCAACAGCAAGAGAAACACCGAGGATGGCGTTAGCGCCGAGACGCTTCTTGTTCTCGGTGCCGTCGAGCTCAATCATGGCGCCATCGATGAGGCGCTGGTCAGCAGCGTCGAAGCCTTCGAGTGCAGGGCCGATTTCGTCGATGACAGCGTCAACAGCCTTCTGAACACCCTTACCGAGGTAACGGTTCTTGTCTTCGTCGCGGAGTTCGTATGCTTCGAAAGCACCGGTGGATGCACCGGATGGGACTGCAGCGCGGGCAAGCACGCCATCTTCGAGCAGAACCTCTACCTCAACGGTGGGGTTACCGCGAGAGTCGAGAATTTCGCGTGCGCCAATGGCGTCAATGAGGGCCACAGTGTCTCCTTGTGATGTGTTAGGTGGTGTGTAGAAAAAGTGAGGGAATTACAAGTAATTCTAGGCGAGGTCCTTGAAGACCAAGTCTTTGGCACTCGTAGTCTGGGCAGAAACAAAGGCAAAGGAGCCAAATCCTGCTTCCCGAGCACGATCGAGCACGGGAGTGAGGTTCTTGGCACGCTTTTCGAGACGCACGCGCTTACCCGCAGCAATGAGCTCACTCTTGATGCCAATCAGTGTCGAAAGACTCAGATCAGCACTGTCCAGCACGGCATCGTGAACCAGCACGACGCTGTCTGAGACGTAAGCGCCGTCGACCTCGATGAGGTCAACAATGCGCTCAAAACCAATGGAGAAGCCCGCTGCAGGAACGTCTTGGCCCAGGAAGCGACCAATCATGCCGTCATAGCGACCGCCGCCACCGACGGAGGAACCGGACTCGGGGTGGGCAATCTCAAAGATGGTGCCCGTGTAATACCCCATGCCGCGAACCAGGGTGGGGTCGAAGCGCACCTCAACACCGGAAGGAAGCTCTGTCAACGACTTCGCCAGGGTTTCCAGGTCTGCCACGGCATCGGAATCGATGCCGTCAGGCAGGACGGAAAGAATGTCTGCGGTAGTCATCGGGACACCACCAGAAGCCAGATGTGGCTCGATGCGTTCGAGCAGTCCGCCTAGCACCGCTGCTGCATCGGGGCCTGTTTCCGAGAGTTCTTTGACGACGCCCTCGGTGCCAATCTTGTCGAGTTTGTCGATCGAGATCAGGGCAGATCCGAAGCGCTCGGGGGCAAAACCGCAGTAATCGAGGATTCCCGCCAGGATGCGACGGTCATTGATGCGGATGGTGCAACCCTCAAGGCCCAGGGTGGAGAGAACAGCCGAGGTCGCCGTGATGAGCTCAACTTCAGCAAGTTGTCCTGCTTCACCAATGATGTCGATGTCACACTGCACGAACTGGCGGTAGCGGCCCTTCTGGGGGCGTTCAGCTCGCCAGACCGGGGCAATCTGTATCGCACGGAACACCGAAGGAAGCTCAGCACGGTGCGTTGCATAGAACCGAGCCAAAGGCACAGTCAGATCAAAGCGCAGACCGAGGTCTGCTAAATCGTGTGCATCACCTGAGTTGGCAGCTGCTTCAAGAGCTTCCTTATCCAGACCACGCTTGAGCACGCTAAAGGCAAGCTTCTCGTTATCGCCACCGAGACCGGAGTGCAGGCGCTCAAAGTCTTCAACAACGGGAGTCTCGATTTCTTCAAAGCCATGGCTGGCGAAGACATCTCGAATGACACGTAAAGCGCGTTCGCGCTTTGCCTTGTCTGCAGGCAGGAAATCCCGCATGCCACGGGGAGGAGATACGTCACGAGCCATGTATCTATTCTGCCTCTCGAATGTCTTCCTGGAGTTCACGCAGTCTCACACGCAGAGCTTTCTCAGCATCAATGCCCTGCTCACGTGCAGAGGAGACAATGCTCAGCAGAATGCTGCCGACTTCGTCTTCATCTGCCCAGATGGGTGGATCGGGCAGGTGTTGCTTCTCGAGACCCACCTTTTCTGCCTTGCCGAGGAGTTTTTCGGCGAGCGCGAGGGCAGGCATGGACTGCGGAATGCCATCCAGGGTGGAGGTTCGTCCGGGCTTTTCTTGTTTCTTGAGGTCATCCCAGACCGCCATGACATCGTCGGCTGTTTCTAGCTTGTTTTCGCCAAAAACGTGAGGGTGACGCCCCACCATCTTGGCGGTCATGTGGGCGGCAACATCTTGGATGTCGAATTCTTCACCGGGAGTGGTGGAGGCGAGGTCGGCGTGGAAGATCACTTGATAGAGCACGTCACCAAGCTCTTCGATCATCTCCTCACGATTACCTGACTCAATGGCGTCAATGAGCTCATAAGTCTCTTCGACCAAGTACTTGATGAGGGACTCGTGAGTCTGCTCAGCATCCCAGGGGCATCCACCTGGCGCGCGCAGGACAGCCATTACCTCGATGAGTTCATCGAGTTTGGATTGTTCTTTCTTCTCTATCTGGTCGTCACTCATTTGTTCTTCTCCAGATACACATCACGCATGCCCCAACGATATGCAGTGACATAAGCAATTGCCACAATCAGTCCTGGGGCAACGACGATGGGCAGAAAGGCAAGCTCCGTGCCGACGGTGAAGGCTTGTAGCAGTGCAAAGATGGCGAAGCCAATACCGGCTAGGCCTGGACGATTCCAGCCCACCACCGTGAACAGCAAGATGGCCACGGCAGGAAACAGGTGAGTCCACACTGCCCAGGTGTAGATCAGGCTGGGGTTTGATGCACCGCCAAGCATGGGTTCTTGCCGTGCCTGTGATTCATCCCACCAGGCAGTGAAATACAGTGCCGTGACCGCGAGAGCAAGGACACGTGAGGTCCAGATAGCGGCGACATAGCGTGTGCTTGTCACTCCTCGAAGTGAGGAGAAGATGGGGCTGGTCATCAGTTTCCCTCCAGATGTACAGCCCCATCCTCTCACCGAGTCAAAGAGACAATGGCCCGGTTCACTCGTCCGACAATAAAATGTCGGTTATGGCTCAGTAGTTCTACGTGGTGAGACGTCCTCGTAGCTGAGCCAGTTCATCGGTGAGCGCAGCTGGAACGCGCTCGCCAAACTTGTCGAAGTACTCCTCGGTGAGGTCGCACTCTGCGGTCCACATGTTGCGGTCCACATGGAAAAGCTTCTCCATGGCCTCGTCCGAGACATCCAGGCCTTCGAGGTTGAAGGTGCCGGCGGCAGGAACACGGCCCATAGGTGCGTTCTCAGTGGCGACGTCGCCGTCGACGCGGCGTGCAATCCACTCGAGAACACGGGAGTTCTCACCAAAGCCAGGCCACAGGAAGGAACCATCGGCATCCTTGCGGAACCAGTTGACCTGGAAGATGGAAGGAGCCTTGTTGCCCAAGGTCTTACCGATCTCGAGCCAGTGACCCCAGTAGTCGGCCATGTTGTAGCCACAGAAGGGAAGCATGGCGAAGGGGTCGCGGCGCAGATCGCCCACGGTTCCTTCAGCAGCTGCTGTCTGTTCGCTCGACATGGTGGCGCCGATGAAGACACCGTGCTGCCAGTCGAAGGCTTCGGCAACGAGAGGAATGTTGGTTGCACGGCGACCACCAAAGATGATGGCATCCAGTGGCACACCAGCGTTTTCGTACCATTCCTCGGAGAGGGTGGGGCACTGCTGAATGGGCACCGTGAAGCGAGAGTTGGGGTGAGCAGCCGGACGACCCGAATCGGGAGTCCACTCTTCACCACGCCAGTCAATGAGGTGATCAGGAGTAGCTTCGGTCATACCCTCCCACCAGACGTCGCCGTCATCGGTGAGTGCCACGTTCGTGAAGATGGTGTTGGAGGCCACAGTATCCATCGCGACAGGGTTGGTCTTTTCGCCGGTGCCAGGAGCAACACCGAAGAAGCCTGCTTCAGGGTTGATTGCAAAGAGGCGACCGTCTGCGCCGGGGCGCAACCAGGCAATGTCGTCACCGATGGTCTCGGCCTTCCAGCCGGGGACGGTGGGACGGAGCATCGCGAGGTTGGTCTTGCCACAGGCCGAAGGGAAGGCCGCAGCCATGTGGTACGCCTTGCCCTCGGGCGAAGTGAGCTTGAGGATGAGCATGTGCTCAGCGAGCCAGCCTTCCTGCAGACCCATGAAGGAACCTATGCGTAGTGAGAAGCACTTCTTGGACAGCAGAGCGTTTCCGCCGTAACCAGAACCGAAGGACCAGATCTCACGAGTCTCAGGGAAGTGGCAGATGTACTTGGTGGAGTTCGAAGGCCAGGCAACGTCGGCAACGCGGCGACCGGTTGCATCAACCAGCGGCGCACCCACCGAGTGAACGGCAGGAACCCACGGGGTCTTCTCATCGATCTGAGCCAAAGCGTCAAAGCCCATGCGAGTCATGATGCGCAGGTTGAGCACAGCGTAAGGAGAATCCGTGAGCTGGATACCCACTTGAGAAATAGGACCGCCGTAGGGACCCATGGAGAAAGGTACGACGTACATCGTGCGGCCGCGCATGGAACCGTCAAAGAGTCCACGCAGCTCTTCGTTCATCTCGTCAGGGTCGCGCCAGTTGTTAGTCGGACCAGCATCTGCTTCGTTGACGGAGCAGATGAAGGTGCGGTCTTCGACTCGCGCAACGTCGTCAGGGTCAGAGCGAACCAAGAAAGAGTTGGGACGCTTCTGGGCGTTGAGAGGAATCATGGAACCTGCGTCAACGAGAAGCTTGGTCAAGCGGTGCCATTCAGCATCGGAACCGTCGCACCATTCGATGCGCTCAGGCTTGGTCAGCTTGGCAATGTCCGCTACCCAGTGCAGCAGTGCACGCTGCGTGACGAAGGGAGGAGCGTTGAGGTCAGTGGCGATGGGCACCTCAGGCTGAACGATGGGTTCTGTCCGAGTGAGGTCTGCGATCGACATCTGAGTCTCCTTTGTCTCACCCAAGCTTCGAGGGAAGTAAAACTTGGTGATATTTCAAGTATTCACCCCTGTATACAAAAATGTTCACCGTTTTTACTAGAAATAATCGCGGTTTTTCTCGTATTGTAAAGAAATGGCCACTGACATGATGATTTTGGGCAAACGCATCAAGCACTTCCGCATTACCGCGGGAATGACCTTGGAACAGCTCGGCGACGCCGTTGGCGTTGTGCCGAGCCAGCTTTCCCTGATTGAGAACGGCAAGCGCGAACCCAAGCTGTCGCTTCTCAATGCCATTGCGAGCTCACTCAGTGTCACCGTGCCTGAACTTCTCAGCACCGAGGCTCCTGACCGCCGATCAGAGCTCGAGATTGAACTCGACCGCCTGCAGCAGTCCGAGCTCTACACCGCGCTCAACCTCCCCACCGTGCGCAGCACTAAAGGACTCAGTGATGAGGCACTCGAAGCCATCGTCGGCCTCCACAAAGAAATGGAGCGTCGCTCACGCCAATCCATTGCCACCCCGGAAGAGGCACGTCGTGCCAACACCGAACTGCAAGCGATTATGCGCGAGAAGAACAACTACCTGCCCGAACTTGATGAGTTGGCAGAAGATCTGGTCAAGCGCACCGGACACGAAACCGGTGCCCTCATGCACCGCACCGTGGCAGAGATGGCAAACCTCCTCGGCTTTGAACTGATCTTCGTAGATGACCTGCCCAGCTCAGCTCGTTCGGTAACTGATACAGCCAATGGCCGTATCTACCTGCCCCCCGCCTCTATTCCGGGCGGTCACGGCCTGCGCGCAATGGCTTTGCAAGCCATGGCTCACCGCGTGCTGGGGCATGAGAAGCCACACACCTATGCCGAGTTCCTCAAGCAACGCCTCGAGATCAACTACTTCGCGGCAGCCTGCCTGATGCCGCGTTCACGTTCGGTGGCATTCCTGCAAAACGCCAAGAAAGAACGCAATATTGCTATCGAGGACTTCCGTGACGCCTTTGGCGTGACGCACGAAGCAGCAGCCCTGCGCTTTACTAACCTTGCTACTGAGCACCTGGGGCTCAGGACCCACTTCCTGCGCGTGAACCAGGGTGAAGGTATTTTCCGCGGCTACGCCAACGACGGCCTCCGCATCCCAGCAGATGCGAATGGCTCGATCGAGGGTCAGGTTGTCTGCCGCAAGTGGCCGGCACGTGTGGCTTTCGAGCGCACCAACCGCACAAACGAGTTCTACCAATACACCGACACTCCTGGCGGTACCTTCTGGGACTCCACCCAGACCGGAACCGGTGAGAAGGAAGTCTTCTCGATTAGCGTCGGCGTTCCCTTCGACGACGCCAAGTGGTTCCGTGGACGCGACACAGACAACCGCGAAGTCTCCACCTGCCCCAATGAGAACTGCTGCAAGGTTCCCGCCGAAGATCTGACCAACCGCTGGTCAGGCAAGGCATGGCCCAGTGCGCGTATGCACGCGCACGTGCTCTCTCCCCTGCCGTCTGGAACCTTCCCCGGCGTGGATGACAACGAGCTCTTTGCCTTCCTCGAGCGCCACGCTAACGCCGGCGCCTAGGCTAGAACTATGGCCAGAGTCAGCATGCGCACAATTTTTCGATCCGAACGCTATGCCGCCATCTCGTTGGCCGCAGCTGCCGTTCTCGGTTTAGTACTGGCCAATTCTGTTGCCGGCCCTGGCCTGATCGAACTCTTCGCTAGCCACATTGGCTTTCCGGCACTCGAGCTCGACCTCAGCATTGGCCACTGGATCACCGACGGCCTGTTGGTGATCTTCTTCTTCATCGTGGCGGTGGAACTGCGGCACGAACTTACTGTGGGTGAACTCAACTCAGTCAAGCATGCACTCGCCCCCGGGATCGCTGCCGTGGGCGGTGTGGTTGTTCCTGCTGCGCTGTATCTCGCCATTGCTGGACCTGACTTTGCCCAAGGTTGGCCGATCCCCACGGCAACAGATATTGCCTTTGCGCTCGGTCTGATTGCTTTGGTGGGTCGCGGGCTGCCTGGACGTATTCGTGTCTTCTTGCTCGCCCTGGCTGTGCTCGATGACCTCATCGCGATTCTCATCATCGCGGTGTTCTTTAGTCACAGCATTGATCTCCTAGCACTGGGCATGGCCGTTGTTGCCGTCTATCTGTTCCGGTTCATTGGCTGCGAAGGGCGTATTTCGAACCCTCGACTTCGAACGATACTTCTGGTTGTGGTGGCACTCTTCGCCTGGTACTTCACCTTCCTTTCCGGCGTGCACGCCACCATCGCAGGTGTTGCTCTGGGCTTGGTACTGAACCCCAAGCTCGCATCGAAAGCAGCACATGCTCTTCAGCCCGTGACCAATGCTGCGATCTTGCCGCTCTTTGCTTTCGCTTCGGCGCTCGTTGTTATTCCAGCGGTCTCCCCTGCAGAACTCAGCCCTGCATTCTGGGGTGTTGCTGTGGGACTACCCGTGGGCAAGATCATCGGCATCATGATTGCCGGCAGCATCGTGGCACTGATAGCCAAGCGTGGCGAGGCCACCGAGACACTCATTCGCGGCTGGGACTTGCTCACCGTCGCTGCCGTTGCCGGTATTGGGTTCACGGTGTCACTGCTCATGAACGAGCTAGCTTTTGCCGGCAATGACGCTATCCGCGATGAGGGCGTGCTGGCCGTTCTAGTCGGATCGGCTATAGCAATTGTGATTGGTGGCGCTCTGGTTAGCTGGCGTTCTCACCACTATCGGAAGCAGCACTAACTTCAGGTTTTGCTATCGGGAAGATGGCATCGAGTAGATTGCCGGTCCAGGCAATGAGATCCGCATCTTCTGGCAGGGGCACCGTAATAACCCGAGCAGCTGGAACATACTTCGCTCCCGGATACATTCTCGCCAGTCTCACCTGAATCGAATCAGGGAGGTCTGCGGGAGTAATGCGCAGGTTGGAGCCCATCACGACAACTTCGCTCAGACTGGACTTGTGTGCTCGTCTGCGCAGGCGCGAGATGGAGATGAGGTTGTGCACCTGAGCAGGAGGCTCACCATAGCGGTCGGTGAGTTCTTCCAAGACCTGATCAATCTGCTCGTCACGAGAGAGTGGGCCGCTGGCAACTGAGAGTTTTTGGTAAGCCTCAAGGCGCAGTCGCTCACTATCGACATAGTCCTCAGGGATACGCGCATCGACAGGAAGCTCGAGGCGGAGCTCGGTCTGGCCTTCGGCGACATCGCCGCGGAAGGCTGAGACGGCTTCGCCAATCATGCGCAGGTAGAGGTCAAAGCCCACGCCAGCGATGTGGCCAGACTGTTCCCCGCCGAGTAGGTTTCCTGCTCCACGAATCTCAAGGTCTTTGAGCGCAATCTGAATACCCGAGCCCAGCTCGTTATTCATCGCGAGCGCGTTGAGACGATCGTGAGCTGTTTCGCTCAGTGGCGTGGTCTCGTCATAGAAGAGATAGGCATAGGCGCGTTCGCGCCCACGGCCCACGCGACCACGAAGCTGGTGGAGTTGGCTCAGTCCATACTTATCTGCCCTGTCCACAATCAAGGTGTTGGCATTGGCAATGTCAAGACCGGTCTCGATGATGGTGGTGGAGACCAACACGTCAAACTTGCGTTCCCAGAAGTCGATAATGACTTGCTCAAGCTGGTGCTCAGTGAGCTGACCGTGAGCAACACCCACGCGTGCTTCGGGAACGAGCTCTGCAATCTGCGCAGCAACCCGGTTGATGCTGGAGACACGGTTGTGAACGAAGAACACCTGACCTTCACGCAGAATCTCGCGACGAATAGCGGCAGCTGCCTGCTTCTCTGAATAGGGACCCACGAAGGTGAGGATGGGGTGGCGATCTTCTGGCGGGGTGGCCAGGGTAGACATTTCTCGAATGCCGGTGACGGCCATCTCAAGCGTGCGAGGGATGGGCGTGGCACTCATGGCCAGGATGTCGACATTGGTCTTGAGCTTCTTCAGCGCATCCTTGTGCTCCACACCAAAGCGCTGCTCTTCATCGATGATGACGAGCCCTAAGTCTTTGAACGTGACGCCTTGCGCCAAGAGACGGTGGGTTCCAATGACCACGTCCACGGTGCCATCAGCCATGCCTGCCAAGGTTTCCTTGGCTTCCTTATCCGTTTGGAAGCGGCTGAGAGCTCGCAAGTGAACAGGGAATCCCGCGAAGCGTTCTTGGAAGGTCTCAAAGTGTTGCTTCACCAGCAGCGTGGTGGGCACCAAGATGGCTACTTGCTTGCCATCTTGGACAGCCTTAAACGCGGCGCGAACCGCGATCTCTGTTTTACCGAAGCCCACATCACCCGAGATAAGGCGATCCATCGGGATGGCTCGCTCCATGTCTGCTTTGACTTCATCGATCGTGGTGAGCTGATCTACGGTCTCCACATAGGGGAAGGCTTCTTCGAGTTCGCGCTGCCAGGGAGTATCGGGACTGAAGGAGAATCCACGGCTAGCCATGCGCGCGCTATAGAGCTTGACCAGTTCAACGGCGATGTCACGAACTGCCTTGCGAGCTTTGCTCTTGGCCTGGCCCCAGTCACTGCCACCCATCTTGGACAGCGCAGGTGCTTCCCCGCCCACATACCGCGTGAGCTGGTCGAGCTGATCGGTGGGGACATAGAGTTTGTCGCCGGGATAGCCGCGCTTGCTGGGGGCGTATTCAATGACGAGGTATTCACGGGTGGTCTTCACCGCATTGCGACCACCGGAGGACACTTCACGCTGAACGAGCTCGAGGAACTTGCCAATACCGTGAGTTTCGTGGACGACGATGTCGCCTGCTTCAAGCTTGAGTGGGTCCACCACATTCTTGCGACGACTGGCCAACTTGCGTGGTGCCCGGGCGTCATAACCGGCAGCACGGCCATAGAACTCAGCCTCAGAGATAACGGCTAGCTTGGCTTCCTCGAGCTCGAAGCCTGCCTCGACGGAAGCCTGAACGAGATATGCCACAGCAGGTTCGAGCTCGCCAGGAAGCTCCGCGACCATGCGCGCAGCAAGGTTACGTTCTGAAAGAACCTGTCCTGCTCGTTCAACAAGACCGTGGCCTTCGGCCGCCACAATGACGGTCCAGTCCTGTTTGAGCAGAGCCTCCACGTGATCAACAGCACCATCCACATTGCCCGCAAACGTGGGCACAGCTTTGGCGTGGATGCGAATCGCCAGGATCTCATCGAGATCGAGTTCTTCCGGCAGTGGTTCGGAGGCATCAGGTCCGTGCTGGAATGCACTGAATGTCCACCAAGCACCACCGGAATAATGTGTGCGCAGTTCTGTCACGGTGAGGAAGTCACCGGCAGAGAGGTCAATCGGTGACTGTGCTCCAGCACTGGCGGCATTCCATGCCGCATGCAGGAATTCTCGGTTGGTCTCAGTGAGGTTAATCGCACGCGTGGCAATGCGCTCAGGAGAAAGCAGCGCAACCGCAGCGCCTTGAGGAAGGTAGTTCGTGATGGGAACCAGGCGATCCACGAGTGCAGGAGTCAACGACTCCATACCCTCCACGGCAATACCTTCGGCAATCTTGGAAAGCATCTGGTTAATACCCGGGAACTCGTGTTCCATTTCACGTGCACGCTGACGAACCGGTGCGGTCAGGAGAAGTTCACGGCTCGGTGGCAAAGCAATGTTCGGAATGTCACCGTCCAGCGATCGCTGGTCCGCTACGGAGAAGGCACGAATGGAATCCACTTCATCACCGAAGAAGTCCACACGAATGGGGTGGTCGGCAACAGGTGGGAACACATCCAAGATGCCACCGCGGACGGCAAACTCTCCACGGCGGGTGACCATGTCGACGCGCACATAGGCGAGGTCAACCAGCTGGGCCGCAATGGCCATCAGGTCATTGCCCCTGCTGCCCACGCTGAGCGCAATGGGTTCCACGTCTCCGAGGTTGTCAGCAATGGGCTGCAGAGCACCGCGAACAGAAGTGATCAAGACAAGAGGGTGGGAGCCATCCCAGTCACGCATCTGGCGAAGCGCTTCGAAACGGCGACCGACGATTTCAGGGCTGGGTGACAAGCGCTCATGAGGAAGCGTTTCCCACGCTGGGAAGTCACAGAGCTGGGCATGGGGCATCAAGCTTGAGAGTGCAGCGGCCAGACGTTCTGCTTCGCGGTTAGTGGCGGTGACCGCCATTACCGCAGGTGGCAGTCCTGCCGAGATACGTGCGTCAATCAGTGCCGAGAGAAGCGGGGCATTGAGGCCTTCAACGACAGAGAAATCAGCATCTTTGTTGGCGTAGCTGAGAGCTTCGGCGATATTTGGGGTGCGCGAAAGGGCGCGCGAAAGCCCCTGAAATACCATGAGGTTAGTCTAGGGCGCTCACCAGAGTGTGGCAGCCTCAGCGAGCTGCTCTGCTGTGCAGTTTCGAGTGTAAGCACCGGTGCTGTAGCCCAATTTCACGATAGTGGCACAGTCTGCCATCCACTCCACCGGCATTGAACCGGTCTGACCTGGCACAAGAGCGTTGTAGGCGGTCATGATGGAAGGGCCGTATTTCCACCACTGCCGAGCGTGGGCGGCTTCGTGCACGAGTACTGACACACCAACACTGTTGGAGTAACGCTCAGTTAATGAGCTATCCAGTGTGATAGGGACACGATCGGTATTGGAACCGTTGAGATTAACCGTGGCAAACCCGCAGAGATAAACATTGGCGCCAAACTGTCTGGCACACATTCCGTTATCCCAGACGACATAAGAGTTGGGAGCAAGTGCGGTGACATACGCTTCCGCACTAAACCCTTGTGTGACCGGTGCCGCTGCCGCCGCTGTGACGGGAGGAGCTGGAGCTGTGGGGGTTGTTGAACCACCGGTTTGTTCAAGAGTCTGCGCTTGAGCTGCACGACGTGCTGCTGCCGCGGCCTGAGCTGCTGCTGCAGCTTCGGCAGCTGCCTGTTCTGCCGCAATGCGATCCTGCTCTGCTTGCCAGGCTGCCTGAGCTGCTTGGACGTTTTGAATTCCCCCACCGAGTGCCATGACTGCTTTGACGAGCACATCGACGCTGGTGGTGTCGCTGTCCTGAACTTCTTGAGCGCGCAGCTGTTTTCCGTATGGCCACAACACATCCAGTGGTGCTGGGGTTTTGAGGGACGAAACTGATGCCTTGAGTTTGACTAGCTGTGACTTCTGCTGTTTGAGGGTCTGCTGTGCTTGAGCAATCGACTTCTCGAGAGCTTGACGCGAGGCTTCGTCGAGTACTTTTCCGCTGGAGTCTTGGAGAATGTTCTGAGCATTCGTAATGGCCAGTTCCAGATCTGCAGCACGCTGCGTCACCGCCGTGACCTTCTCATTCCCTGAAGCCACAGTGTCAAAAAGTGCTGACTGAGCACTTTGTTGCGTGGTGACGTAGTTTGTTCCCACCACAACGGCAGTGCTGGTGACCAGCACTGTGCTGACTGCCAGTGCGGCAATCATCTGAACTCGTGGTGAAAACTTCACGGCTTAAGGGTATCCAGAAGAAGCTTTAAGCCTGCTGAGAGCTTAGGCAGGGGAATTGAAACGCTGTTGAGCGGCAAGGATGCCCTCTTCTGCGATGGTTTCCACTGCATCAGTGGCGTGAGCCAAGACGTGAGGCAAAATCTCTCGTTCGGACGAGTTGAAGTTCGACAGCACAAAGTCAGCGGCATCCTGACGTCCGGGAGGACGTCCAATGCCGATGCGCACACGATTGAATTCATTGGCGCCGATGGCAGCGATGATGTCGCGCAGTCCGTTGTGACCACCGTGGCCACCGTTGCTCTTGAGTCGGATCACATCGAAGTCGATGTCGAGCTCGTCGTGCAGAACGATCAAGTTGGCGGGTTCAACGCCATAGAACTTCAGCAGGTTAGCTACTGGGCCACCCGAGAGGTTCATAAAAGTATTGGGCTTGGCAATGACGAGCTTGGGGCCTCCGGGGCGCACCCAACCTTCTGCAACCAATGCATTTGCTTTGTGTGACTTAAACGTTGCACCGATGTCGCTGGCTAACTGCGACACAGCCATCTGGCCCACGTTGTGGCGATGACCGGCGTAGTCGGGCCCGGGGTTACCGAGCCCGACTACAAGCCAGGTTGTGCTCAATTGAGTGATTACTCAGCAGCCTCAGCTGCAGCAGCTGCACCGGAGAGCTCAGCGTCAGCGAGTGCTTCTGCCTTCTCTGCTTCGTGCTGCTCAGCGTGGATTTCTGCCTTGTGCTCAGCGTGTGCTGCTTCGTCAGCGAGCTCAGCTGCCAGCTCTTCGCCTGACTCTGCAGAATCCTTAGCCGATGCTGCGTGAACGTGAACAACGAGGCGAGTGGACTCACCATCGATGGTTGCGTCTGCAGGAAGGTCGAGGTCTGCGAAGGTCACCTTGAAGCCAGGAGCCTTGCCATCGATGTTGATCTCGATGAACTCTGGGATGTGAGTTGCTTCTGCGAGGAGAGGAACAGCCTTAGCGTCAAGCTCGAGAACTGCACCAGCCTGCTGAGTTCCCACGATGTGAAGAGGAACGTTAACAACGACCTTCTCACCCTTGGTTACAACAACGAGGTCAATGTGCTCGATGATCTGACGTACGGGGTCCTTCTGAACATCCTTCACGAGAGCAAGAGTGCTCTTGCCATCGATCTGGAGGTCGAGGATTGCGTTCTTCTTACGAAGAAGAAGAGTTACCTGACGAGCAGGAACTGCAACGTGTACAACCTCTGCACCGTGACCGTAAACAACAGCAGGGATCTGACCTGCAACACGGAGACGGCGAGCAAAGCCCTTACCGAACTGGGTACGTACCTCTGCGGGTACCTTGTTATCAACTTCAGCCATGATGGCCTCCTTATCTAGAGGCCGTGGCCTCGATCGTTATTTCAACTCGAACGCATGTCAGCGTGAGGAAACGGCGAGAGCCACATTCCACCGCGTCGATAACGGATATCCAAGAGATATCCCTCGCCGAAGTACTTCTTTACTGTAGCGGGAAAGGCGTAACAGCGCGAAATCGGGCAAAAAGGTCAATCTTCGGTCGGGTACGATTGAAACAGAGACCTATTCCTTAAGAGACGACTGAATACCTCTACTTTTCCCTCTTTATTTCTTACTTCAGCTAGGAGACGCATTCGTGAGCGCGAAGGCAAACATCGGAGTCGTTGGACTCGCCGTTATGGGTTCAAACTTGGCACGCAACCTCGCCAGCCGCGAAGGCAACACCGTTGCCGTCTACAACCGCTCCTACGCCCGCACCGAGCAGCTCATAACCGAGCACCCCGAAGCAGGTTTCATCGCTTCTGAGACCATCGATGACTTCGTTGCGTCGCTGGCTAAGCCTCGCACCGCCATCATCATGGTTCAGGCCGGGGCAGGTACTGACGCCGTGATCAGCCAGCTCGCTGAGCGTTTCGAGCCAGGTGACATCATTGTTGACGGTGGAAACGCACTCTTCACTGACACACTTCGCCGCGAGGCAGCTATCTCCCCCACCGGCATTCACTTTGTTGGTGCTGGTATTTCCGGTGGTGAAGAGGGTGCGCTCAAGGGCCCCAGCATCATGCCTGGTGGTTCTGCTGAGTCCTACAAGACCCTCGGCCCCATTCTTTCTTCCATCGCAGCTGTCGCTGAGGGAGAGCCTTGTGTCACCCACGTGGGCACCGACGGTGCTGGTCACTTCGTGAAGATGATTCACAACGGTATTGAATATGCAGACATGCAGCTCATTGCAGAGGCTTATGACCTGCTGCGCAACATCGGTGGCTTCTCTCCTGCCGAGATCGCAGACATCTTCACCGAATGGAACAAGGGCGAGCTCGAGTCCTACCTCATCGAAATCACCGCTGAGGTTCTCAAGCAGGTTGACGCCAAGACTGGCAAGCCACTGGTTGACGTCATCCTTGACGAGGCTGGCTCGAAGGGCACCGGCGTCTGGACTGTTCAGACCTCTCTTAACTTGGGCGTTCCTGTCTCCGGTATTGCTGAGGCCGTATTCGCTCGTTCGCTGTCTTCTCAGCGCGCACAGCGCGACGCTGCCAATAACCTTCCTGCAGACACCGTGGACTACAACGTTGCAGACAAGGCAGCATTCGTTGAAGACGTGCGCCGCGCACTCTATGCATCGAAGATTGTTGCTTACGCACAGGGCTTCGACGCGATTCGCGCCGGTGCGAAGGAATACAACTGGAACATTGACTTGGGCGCTGTGTCCAAGATCTGGCGCGGTGGTTGCATCATTCGTGCACAGTTCCTCAACCGCATTGCTGAGGCCTACGGCAAGGACGCAAACCTGCTGTCCCTCCTGCTTGATGGCTACTTCACCGACGCTGTTGCCAAGTCACTGGGCGCATGGCGTCGAATCGTGGCTGGCGCATCACTGGCTGGATACCCCATCCCCGCTTTCGCTTCCTCGCTGTCCTACTACGACGGTCTGCGTGCCGAGCGTCTTCCTGCTTCTGTTGTTCAGGGTCAGCGTGACTTCTTCGGTGCTCACACCTACAAGCGCATCGACATGCCTGGCACCTTCCACACCCTGTGGTCTGGTGACCGCACCGAAATTGAAGCTGAGCCCAGCACCCACTAATCCGATTGCGGGAATTCCCTCCCCCGCTCAAAGGAGACATCCATGAGTGATCGCATTGTGGTCATCGGTGAGGCACTGATTGACCTCATCCAGCAAGCAGATGGCAGCTACCAGGCAAAGCCTGGTGGTGCTCCTGCCAATGTGTCTATTGCCCTGGCTCGCTTAGGCGCCAACGTCAGCTTCGCTGGCCGTATGAGCAACGACAAGTTCGGCCAGAAGCTCCACGACTGGCTTTCTCCAGAGAAGATTGACCTCTCCTTAGTTGAGCGCACCAGTGACCCCACGTCACTGGCAGTGGCATCACTGGATGACCAGGGCAAAGCCAGTTACAGCTTCTATCTCAAAGGAACTGCCGACTGGGGCTGGACCCTAGGTGCTTTTGTTCACCTCGAGGTGGAGCCCCCTGCAGCACTTGTGATTGGTTCTGTGGCAACTGCGATCGAACCCGGCGCTTCGGTGATAGAAAACCTCGCTGGTCACTTGCACTCCACCGAGAACTCCACTGTCATCATTGACCTCAATATCCGTCCAGGCCTCGGCTTTGAGCGCGAGAACGAGACCGTTCGCGTGGAGCGTCAGATCAAGCTCGCCCACATCGTGAAGGCATCTGATGATGACCTGGCCTGGCTCTACCCCGACCGCTCCCCTGTTGACACCGCACGCCTGTGGGCTAGCGCAGGTCACCACGTGATCATGACTCGTGGTGCTGATGGTGCAACGCTATTCACCCCCACCGGTGACACCGTCAGCGTGAAGGCCCCCGTGATTGAACTCGTCGACACCGTTGGTGCTGGTGACTCTTTCCTCGGCGCAACTCTCTATGGCCTGCAGCAGCGTGGTGCACTCGGCGGTAACGCTGAAGAACTCCTTGCCAGGGTCACCTTGGATGAGTGGATTGACCTGCTCACTCTTGCAGCTGAGGTTGGCGCCATCACCTGTTCACGTGCTGGGTGTAACCCACCCACGCTCGCCGAACTAGGCTTGTAAACCTGATGCTGACCACCCAAGTTCTGATTACCCAGGGCATCCTGCTCGGGTGCGTGCTGTTGGGCTGGTTCGCCGGTGGCCTCATTCACAAGTTCGCCGATAAGCGCTTCACAGAAGGTGACCTCAAAGGTCACGAACTGGGTCGCCTCTCCGACACACTTGCCTTTGTTGGTGGCGCGGTAGGTATTCTGCTGGGTCTGCTGCTCAGCTTTGCTGTTGCTGACTTTGATGCCACAAAGGGCAGCATCCAGTCCATGGGACGCACGAGCCTCACCATTTTCTCTGCCACAGAATCCTTAGCCGAGGAACAGCGAGTTGAGATTCGCCGCGATGTGGCATGCGCATTGCGTTCGAGTGTGAATAACGACTGGGAGGCCATCGGCAACGGCGACCGCGGTGGGTCACCGATTACTACTGAATGGCTCCTCAAACTCAATTCTGATGTTGCACATGCAGATTTGAGCACAATTCAGCAACAGCAGAATTTTCCAATCCTGGCATCGAGTGTTGCAGAGCTGACAAGTGCGCGTGAAGAGCTGGTCATGGGCAACTCTGCTCTGATTCCTTTTGTGGTCTGGCTGGTTATCTACTTCTCAGCCTTTGTCATGACGGCACTTCTGGCCATGCATTTGGCAGACCGTAAGCTCCTCGCGCGCATCTCTGCAGCAATGTCGTGGGGCATGCTGGCGGTTATCCTCTTTGCACTCACCGTGCTGGATGCACCGCTGGCACCCGTCTTTGGAACTCCAACGCTGGAGCCACTTCCTCTTCAGGAGACGCTGCAGGTCCTCGAAGAGTCTTTCCCGCACAGCACTATATGGGCAGACTGCCCGCCTTCAGCGAAAAACTAACTAGCTCAACCAGTTCTCTACGCGAAGTCCGGGAACGCGTTCAAATTCACGAACATTTGCAGTAATTAGAGTGAGTTTTCGGGCTCGAGCTTGGCCTGCTATGCACACCTCAAATGGGCCAATAGGCGTCCCTGCACGTCGTAATTCGGCGCGAAGCATTCCAGTTTCAAACGCGTCTGCTGCAGTAAATTCGAAGATAGGGAAAATGCTCAACAAAGATTTCGTCTTGATCAAATTTGGTTCAATGTGAGTTGATCGGGCCACTCCGTAATACATCTCCATCACTGCGATGGAAGAAACACCCGAATCTGACATCACAGATTGAACACGCTCAGCAAGTTCAAGATCACCGTGACGGTCAAGATGAATAAGGATGTTCGTATCAAAGAGGTAACCCACTATTCGAATATCCCTTCTTCGTCTTCAGGCATGGGGGGCTGATCCCTGTCAACCATGAAGTCCGAAGTGAAATGTGGACCGGTTTGCATCCAGGCAACGAGACTTTGCCCCTTAGGGGCAATAACTCGGGTTTCACCCTGAATGAAAATGTCTACCTCGGTTACTTCTAAAGGAAACGCGACGTCCTTGGGTAACCGCACCGCTTGGGTTGTGTTGTTGTAGAAGATTTTGCTTGAAGTCATCAGCTTCTCCTTGTATATGTTATAAGTATATACAAGCTCTTTTGTCATCACCATAGGCACAAAATACGTAACCCGTGCATGACAAATACCTCTGAACTTCAGAGCGGTTGAAATCCGCAGTCCAGAGAGGACTGTGAAGAACTAGTGCTTAGGCAGCACCATCGAACATCGAGGTGACAGAACCCTCTTCGAATACTTCGTGAATAGCGCTAGCCAGGAGCGGCGCAATGGGAAGAATAGTGAGCTTCTCGAAGCGCTTGTCTTCTGGGACGGGAAGGGTGTCAGTGACAACAACAGCACTGATGAACTCAGACTGCAGAATCTCGCATGCAGGATCTGAGAAGACTGCGTGGGTTGCAGCAACGACAACACCGATAGCGCCGTTGGCAACAAGTGCTTCCGCAGCCTTCACGATGGTGCGACCAGTGTCGATCATGTCGTCAACGAGGAGGCAGACGCGGCCCGAAACTTCACCCACGATTTCGTGGACGGTGACCTGGTTGTGAACCTTAGGGTCACGACGTTTGTGAATGATGGCCAGAGGTGCACCGAGCTTCTCACTCCAGATGTCCGCAACGCGAACGCGGCCCATATCTGGTGACACCACGGTCAAAGTTGCGGGGTCTAGCTGTGCACGGAAGTGCTCCAGCAGAACAGGCATCGCGAAGAGGTGGTCAACAGGACCGTCGAAGAAGCCCTGGATCTGAGCTGCGTGAAGATCAACGCTCATGATGCGGTCAGCACCAGCAGTCTTGAACAGGTCAGCCATCAGACGAGCAGAGATGGGCTCGCGTCCACGACCCTTCTTGTCTTGACGTGCGTAGGGGTAAAAGGGAGCCACTACGGTAATGCGCTTGGCCGATGCACGCTTGAGTGCATCAATCATGATCAAGGTTTCCATCACCCATTCGTTGATGGGCGCAGTGTGTGACTGGACTACGAAGACATCCGCGCCACGAACGCTGTCGTCATAACGGGCATAGATTTCACCGTTGGCGAAGGTGCGCAGATCAGTACCGGAGACATGAGTCTTCAGCTCTGCAGCAACGTCCGTCGCCAGCTGAGGGTGAGCACGTCCACTCACAATTACGAGCTTCTTCTTTGTCGGCACTGATAGTTCGGACACTGAAGGCCTTTCGGGTGGGGTGACTCGTAATGGAGGGTGTTACTTGGCCTCGTCAGCAGCCTTAGCTGCTGCGGTGCCGGGACGGTTGGCTTGAACCCAGCCATCCATATTGCGCTGGGGAGCAACATTAATGGCGAGAGCACCAGCTGGGACATCCTTACGGATGACTGCACCGGCGCCACTATATGCTCCATCGCCAATACTAATTGGCGCAACGAACGTGTTGTGAGAGCCAGTTCTCACGTGAGAACCCACGGTGGTGTGGCTCTTGGTCACGCCGTCGTAGTTAGCGAAGATGGTGCCCGCACCAATGTTGCTTTCTTCTCCGATGGTGGCATCTCCCACGTAGGAAAGGTGAGGAACCTTGCTGCCCTTGCCAATGCGTGCATTTTTCGTCTCAACGAAAGTGCCGATCTTGCCGGAAGCCTCGAGGTAGGTACCAGGGCGCAGGTAAGAAAAAGGGCCAACCGAAGCGCCAGCACCGATGACCGATAGGGTCGCATCGGTGCGCTTGATCACAGCACCTTCGCCTACTTCGGTGTCGAGCAGGGTGGTGTCTGGGCCAATCACAGCGCCTGTCTCCACCACTGTTGCACCGAGGAGCTGCGTTCCTGGCTTGATCTCCACGTCAGGAGCGAGTTGAACCTGGATATCTATCCACGTTGAAGCAGGATCGGTGATGGTCACACCGGCAAGCTGCCAGCCGCGCACAATCAAACCGTTGAGCAGACCTGCAGCACGAGAAAGCTGTGCACGGTCGTTGATTCCTTCGACCTTCCAGGAGTCCAAGATTTCAACGGCAGCAACAGTTGCCCCAGCCTGGCGAAGCAGACCAATCACATCGGTAATGTATTTCTCGCCCTGAGCGTTGTCGAGAGTGAGGTTGCTCAACTGCGCACGAAGCTCAGGAGCTGAGAAGACATAAATACCGGCGTTGATTTCCTTGATGGCCAGTTCATCCTGGTTGGCGTCCTTGTGCTCAACGAGTTTCTCCAGATTGCCATCAGCAGAACGAATCACGCGACCGTAACCGGTGGCATCATCGAGGATTGTGGAGAGCACGGTCGCTGCTGCCTGCGCATCGCGGTGCTGGTTGATCAAACCCTGCAGAGTCTCAGCATCAAGCAAAGGAACGTCACCGTTGACCACAAGCACGTCACCAGCGAAGCCTGCAGGGAGAGCTGCAATAGCAAGCTCAACAGCACGGCCAGTGCCGGGAACCTCGTCCTGGTCCACAATGATGCTCTCGGGCAGGTCAACTTCAATGACCTCCACCAAGCGATCACGTTCGTGACGAACGACGGAGACGACGTGTGCAGCGTTCAGTTCGCGAGCTGTTGCGAGAACGTGGGAGACGACAGAAACTCCACCGAGCTTGTGGAGAAGCTTGGGAGTGGAGCTCTTCATGCGAGTACCTTGACCAGCTGCAAGAACCACGATGGCTAGTTGTGCGTCGGTCACTCACTTCTCCAATTTTTGATCCGGAGCTCCGCCACCAGGATTCGAACCTAGACCAACAGATCCAAAGACTGTTGTGCTGCCTTTACACTATGGCGGAATATGGATTCTCTTTGAGGAAACCCACAAGTACAGTCTGCCAGATACCAGCAGGGATAATGGATGCATGGCACCTCAGAATGACGAAGTCGACCGCATTGTGCAGTCGTGGAAGCGCGAGCGCCCCGATCTCGACTTTTCTCCCCTGCAGGTCCTCTCTCGTGTAGGCCGTCTCGCCAAGATGCTGGACCGCGCCCGCAAGGACGCTTTCCACAAATCCAAGCTGGAATCTTGGGAATTTGACGTTCTCGCTGCACTGCGCCGAGAAGGCTCTCCCTATCAGCTGAGCCCTAAGGCGCTCTTGCAACAGACCCTGGTATCAAGTGGAACCATGACAAACCGCATCGACCGTCTGGTCGACAGCGGTTTGGTGGTTCGCCGCGAAGACCCCAATGACGGCCGTGGCGTTCTGGTTGAGATGACCGCCGCCGGGCTCACCCGCGTTGACGCAGCTATTACTCGTTTGGTTGATGCAGAGGCTCTACTCCTGGCATCCCTGTCACGCAGTGAGCAGACCCGCTTGGCAGAGTCCCTACGTCGCCTCAGCATCGACGTGGACACACAAGACTCTGCGGAGTAACCCATGGCGAAGCAGCGAACGTTCTGGCCTCATGAAAAGCCAGGCAAAGTAGCACTCCGGTTTGCTGTCGCCGCTTTTCTGCTGTGGCTGGTGCTCCCCATGATCACCAGCGCATTCCGTGAAACGGTTCCCCTAACAGACACCTGGGTCATGCCTTTCATTGGCGTGGTGGGAGTGGGCATTGCAGCAGCAGTGAATCTCTTTACTTATGTGTTCAACAGACAGCGTTCTGTCATGAACCTCATTGCGATGTCGCTCACGGTGGCATTCACCGTGTTGAGGCAACGTTCCTTATCGGTGAAGGTCTCGCAGGGGTTTAGTTCCGCTTTATCCCCGGGACTGAAAAGTCCCATGTTTTCCACAGCTTGAGCCGATGCTTTTCCCGGCGCTGAGTGCATCCCTATTCTGAGCGCATGACGACTCACACATTTCTAGTGTCCGTCCCACAAAAGTGGGAAGATATTGATATGAGTGACACTTACAAAGTCCAAGTGGGAGATAAAGGCCGTGTAGTTATCCCCTCAGAAATCCGTGCCCGCCACAATTGGGAGCCCGGTACCGAACTCATCTTGGTTGAGTCTGAAGACGGCGTGAGAATCACCACCCAAAAAGAAGGTTTGGCAAAGCTCCGAGGAATCCTCAAAGGCTCCGGCTACTCAGTAGATCAGTTCATTACCGAAAAACGCGCAGAGGCCAAACTCGAAGATGAAAGCCTGGGACTGTGACCCAGCTGCCGCTGTTTGACACATCTGCACTGCTTGCATTTATCTATGAAGAGCCTGGTGCAGACCACGTTGAACAACATCTTTCAGATGGCGGAATGATCAGTGCAGTTAATTGGTCAGAACTTGGTCAAAAAATCCTGCACCAGAACCTGGGTTGGGCAAACATCAGCCAACAGCTCAAGGCTGTGGGACTTATCGTTCAACCCGTAACCGAAGAAGATGCCGAAGTTGCTGCGCTTCTGTGGGAAGCAGGAGATGGCTTATCAATCGCAGATCGCTTGTGCTTGAGCATGGGTCAACGGCTGGGAGTTCCCATCATCACTGCAGATAAAGCTTGGGCAAAGTTCCCAGGTGTAACTGTTATTCGTTGATTACGCGCGAAGTCGCTCAGATTCCTTAGCAATCTGCGACACCCGGCCAGGTGACATGTGCAGGATTCCGCTGAGGTCCCTCACGGAATAGCCCTCCTTAGAGAGCTCCTGGATGAAGCGAGCTGAGGCCGTCATAATTTCTTTTTGTTCGCGCTCGAGTTCTTCACGTCGCTTACCAAGCTCTACGGCAGCAAGCATTTCTTCACCCACGTTCGAAAACTCAAACTCGAAAGTAAAGATTGACTCATCCTCGATATCCAGAAGGAGTGACAAGACTTCTCGGACTGCCAACTCAAGCGCCACGAGGTTGCCAGCAAAAGTTGCCGCTCCTGGAACAGTTGGTACTTCGGCCAGCCAAGACTGGCCTTCACGTGCAACTCTGACAACGAACTTCATCGCAGCCACCCCTTCCCTAACACTTCTTCCAAACTGCGTTCAATGGCACGCAATGTTCCAATGGGGATATCTCCACCATGTTGCGGAACTACAGCCATCACACTGACACCTTCTCGAGTAATCCGATACAAACGATGGGATCCCTTTTGTCTGAGAAATTGTCCTCCCAGTGATTCAATTCGGGAGTTAACTTCTCGTGCTCGCATACTACAGTTTAGCGCCTAAACACTTCAAGTGTCTAGTTACTAAACAGTTGCTAGTGTCCGAGCAGATCGCTGAGTTCTAACCAGCGCATCTCCAGATCAGCAATCGTGCCTTCGCACTTACTTATCTGTGCGGCGTATTCTCCCAGGCCGACATAGTCGTTCTGGTCGTGAGCGGCCATCTTGGCGTGAATCTCAGCAACATCTGCCTGCTGCTTGGCAATCTTGCGCTCGATGGAACCGAATTCCTTCTCCGCGTTGCGCAGCTCAGCACCAGCCAGCTTGGGCACGGGCTTATTCATCGTTGCCGTGGCCTGGGCAGTGACCGAGACACTCGGTGCAGCCATCTGCTTGGCACGCAGTGCCAAGTATTGGTCAACGCCGTTGGGCAGGTGGGTGAAGTGGCCTTCGAGCACGGCGTATTGGTTATCTGTGATGCGCTCAAGCAGGTAACGGTCGTGCGAGATGACGAGCAGGGTTCCTGGCCAGGTGTCGAGGAGGTCTTCCATGGCGACCAACATGTCGGTGTCGAGGTCGTTGGTGGGCTCATCCAAGATCAGCACGTTGGGCTCGTCGAGCAGAATCAACAGCAGCTGCAAGCGACGCTTCTGACCACCGGAGAGGTCCTTCACCGGAGTCGACAATTGCGCTGAGGTGAAGCCCAGGCGCTCCAAGAGCTGGCCAGGAGTCATCTCTTTGCCGCCAACGGAGTAGGTGGTGCGCTTCTCGGCAACAACAGCACTCACACGCATGTCCTGCACGGCGGTGAGTTCATCGAGTTGCTGAGTCAGGGTCGCGATCTTGACGGTCTTGCCGCGCTTCACGCGACCAGAACTGGGTTCCACGTGGCCAGAGACAAGTCCAAGCAGGGTCGACTTTCCAGCACCGTTCACACCAAGAATTCCTGTGCGCTCACCAGGCGCAATACGCCAGGTCACATCGCGCAGGACGTGCTTCTCGCCATAGCTAACCGAGACACCCTCAAGATCCACAACGTCTTTACCCAAACGTTGCATAGCCATCGAGGAAAGTTGAATGGCATCGCGAACTGGCGGCTCATCTGCGATGAGCGCGTTCGCGGCTTCGATGCGGAACTTAGGCTTTGCAGTTCGAGCAGGAGCTCCACGGCGCAACCACGCCAGCTCTTTCTTCATGAGGTTCTGACGCTTAGCCTCGCTGACCGCAGCCATGCGGTCACGTTCCACGCGCTGAAGTACATAGGCGGCATAGCCGCCCTCGAATGGCTCCAAGATGCGGTCGTGGACTTCCCAGGTGTCGGTGGAAACCTCATCGAGGAACCAACGGTCGTGGGTTACGACCAAGAGACCACCTTGGCCATTGGGCCAGCGCTTCTTGAGGTGACCGGCAAGCCAAGAAATACCTTCCACGTCAAGGTGGTTGGTGGGCTCATCCAAGAAGATGACATCCCAGTCACCGGTGAGCAGGGCAGCGAGAGCAACACGGCGACGTTGACCACCAGAGAGGTCGCCGACCTTGGCATCCCACGGAATATCGGTGACAAGCCCTGTGAGAACATCGCGAACCTTGGGATCACCTGCCCAGACGTGTTCTTCAATACCGCCGACAATAGCCTCGCCCACAGTGAGGTTGCCATCAACTTCATCAGACTGGTCGAGCATGCCGAGGGTGATGCCACCGCGGCGGGTGACGCGGCCAGAGTCTGGCTCGAGGCGTCCGGCAAGAATCTTCATCAACGTGGACTTACCGTCACCGTTGCGACCAACGACACCAATACGGTCACCGTCGTTGAGTCCCACCGTGATGCCGTCAAAGATGACGCGCGTGGGGAATTCGAGCTGGAGGTTCTCTCCACCGAGCAAGTGAGCCATTAGTCGTTCACTACTCGGGCGCCGTGCACGGGGCCCGATACGCGCAGAACATGATGACCGGCAGCACTGAGGGTAACTTGAAGATCAATAGCTGACTCAGCATCTTCGGCAAGGAAAGCAAGAGTTGGACCAGAGCCCGAGACGATGCCGGCCAGAGCACCGCTCTTCTCACCGAGTTCCAGGATGTCCACGAGTGAAGGCTGGAGGTGAAGGGCAGGAGCCTGCAGGTCATTACTCAAAGCGTCTGCCAGCATGACGGGGTCACCTGCACGCAGCGCCTGGAGAACCGCAGTGTCGACGGTGGGCGACTGTGGTGCGGGCTTGATGTCGGCAATGTGACGTTCACGGTGAGCATCGAGTTCACCATAGACAGCAGGAGTGCTGAGGCCAAAGTCGGCGGGAACCAGAACCCACTCAAAGTGTTCGTGGCTGGTGAGCACGGGGCTCAGGCGATCTCCACGTCCTGTACCAATGGCAGTGCCACCCATCAGCGCGAAGGGAACATCAGCACCGAGTTCGGCTGCGAGCTTCAACAAAGCATCTTTACCCAGGTTGGTTCCCCACAGTGCATCACAGGCAACGAGAGCACCCGCAGCATCTGCTGAGCCACCACCCATGCCACCGGCAATGGGAACGTTCTTCTGGATTTCGAGGCGAACACCGCCGCGATACTTCGCCTTGCGTGCAAGCAGCTGCGCTGCCTTGATGGCAAGGTTGGACGCATCGAGCGGAACACCACTCAGGTCAAAGTCACCGGTGAAGGAGACAGAGAAATCGTCTGCGGGATACGCACGGATTTCTTCATAGAGGCTGACGGCTTGATAGGTGGTCGCCACATCGTGGTAACCATCATCCATCACGGCGCCAACAGCGAGCGAGACATTGATCTTGCCGGGGGCTCGAACGTGAACCACCTCGCGTGCACCAGTCTCGGTCATAATTCCAAACTAGCTGGCGTTGGCGATAGACACGAATTGAGCAATGTTCAGCTGCTCACCGCGCAGCGTGGGATCAATCCCTGCACGCTCCAGCAACTCGGTTGCAGCAGCACTCGACCCACACAAATCAGAGAGTGCCTGGCGCAGCATCTTGCGACGCTGACCAAATGCGCCATCGATGATGTCAAAGGTGCGACGACGGAGGGCCTCGTCACCTGGCTGCACAGCATCACGTTCAAAACCAACTAACACCGAGTCCACATTTGGAACAGGCCAGAACACCTGACGGCTGACAGTGCCAGCAATACGCCACTTGCCATACCAGGCCGCCTTGGCACTGGGGCCGCCATAAACCTTGGAACCGGGCTCAGCAGCAAGACGGTGCCCAACTTCTGCCTGCACCATCACCACACCCGAGCGAATGCTGGGGAAGTGCTCTAGGAAGTGCAGCAACACAGGAACGGAGACGTTATAGGGAAGATTCGCAACCAGGCGCGTGGGCTTATCGGGGAGCTCCATGATCTTCATGGCGTCTTCGTGGATGACGGTGAGCTTGGCGTCCGGAGCCATCTCGGCAAAGGTCGCCGGCAGCTGCGCTGCGAGGCGGCCATCAATCTCGACCGCAACCAGGGAAGCTCCGGCTTCCACGATGCCCAGGCTCAGAGAACCTAAACCTGGCCCAATCTCCACAACAGAGTCACCGGCTTCAACGTGAGCAACCTTGACGATCTTGCGCACGGTGTTGGCGTCAATAACGAAGTTCTGACCAAGTTTTTTGGTGGGGGTGACATCGAGCAGTTCTGCCAGGTCACGAATCTCGGCGGGGCCGAGCAGCTTCACACTCATTCGACGAGCCCGTCTGCCCAGGAGCCATAAACCTTCTCGGTATTGAAGGCGATCTGTGCACACAGATCACCCAGGTCATCTCCCAACACCTCTGCCATCGCACGAACCGTGTGAGGAGTCATATAGGGGGCGTTGGGGCGACCACGGAACGGTGTGGGCGTGAGGAACGGTGCATCGGTTTCAACCAGCACGAGTTCGCGAGGAATCACCTGGAGTGCTTCACGCAGCTCTTCGTTCTTCTTGAACGTGACGGTGCCCGAGAATGACAAGTACCAGCCGTTGTCGGCAGCAATCTTTGCCATGGCAGCATCGCCAGAGAAACAGTGGAACACCGTCTTCTCTGGCGCACTGACTCGAAGCAGGGTCTCAATGACGTCGTCGTGAGCATCACGGTCATGGATCTGCATCGCGATGGAATGCTTCTTGGCAATCTCGATGTGAGCTTCAAAAGAGCGACGCTGAGCAGCCAGACCTTCAGGTCCCGTGCGGAAGAAGTCGAGACCGGTCTCCCCCACCGCGCGGGTGCGAGGCCAGGAGGCGAGGTCATCAATAACTGCCAGAGCGTCATCGAGTGTGCCGGCTTCTTCATAGCGAGGAGCTTCGTTGGGGTGAATGGCAACGGCAGCCAGCATGCGAGGTTCAGCCGCGGCGACAGAGGCAGACCACTTCGAGGTCTCCACGTCACCACCAACCTGAATCACACCGACGATGCCGACTTCAGCAGCACGTTCGAGGTGCTCGTGATAATCGATGGGCTGTTCCCCGTCAGAGATCTCAAGGTGAGTGTGGTTGTCATAGACCGCGACCGGGAGTGGCTCGGGCAATGGAGGGTAGGACAAGTCACGCTTCTGGCCGTGCTCGGCTGTGGTGTCGCGCTGACGAATATATGCCGATTCGGTCATATTGGTTTTCCGACTACTCGGCGGAGGACTCAATACGGGGGAAGAGAGCTTCGAGAGCGCCCACGGTGGTGCCAATGGGAACCTGGTTCCACTTTCCTGCCTCGCGAATGGGCTGAGCAGTGAGAGCGCCAAGGTTGGGTTCCACGTTCAGAGCAGACCACAACTTCTGGGTTGCCTGAGGCATGAAGGGAGACAGCAAAACAGCAAGTGCACGAAGACCCTCAGTAGCCGTGTTGAGCACCGTGGAGAGACGACCAGCATTCGCGGGATCCTTTGCCAACGCCCAGGGCTCCTGCTCAGTGATGTAGCCGTTGAGGGCATCCACGATGGTCCAGATGGCGGTCACTGTGTCGTGGATAGCCAGACGCTCAATAGCAGCGTCTGCTTCCACAGCAGCTGAGGCAACAACATCTGCGATGGCCTTGTCTGAAGGTGTCAGTTCGCCTGCAGCAGGAACAACACCGTCGAAATAACGAGTGACCATAGCCAAGGTGCGAGAAGCGAGGTTTCCGAAACCGTTCGCCAGTTCTGCCTGGTAACGAGCAGAGAGGTCTTCCCAGCTGAACGAGCCATCTTGGCCGAAGCTAATGGCGCTCATGAAGTAGTAGCGGAACGCATCAGAACCAAAGGTGTCGGTGATGTCGTTGGGTGCAATTCCGGTGAGCTTGGACTTAGACATCTTCTCGCCACCGACGAGGAGCCAGCCGTGACCATAAACCTGGTGCGGAACCTCAACACCGGCAGCCATGAGCATGGCGGGCCAGATCACCGCGTGGAATCGCAGGATGTCCTTACCCACGATGTGGGTGGCAGGCCACAGAGTAGCAAGCTTCTCTTCGTCATAGCCATAGCCGGCAGCAGTGATGTAGTTCAGTAGTGCGTCAAACCACACATAGACAACGTGGGAGTCATCCCAGGGAAGCTTGATTCCCCAGTCAAAGCTGGAGCGAGAGATGGAGAGGTCGTTGAGACCCTGCTTCACAAACTGGACAACCTCGTTGCGAGCAGACTCAGGCTGCACAAAGTTGGGGTTCGCTTCATACATATCCAGCAGTGGCTGGGTGAAGTCGCTCATGCGGAAGAAGTAGTTCTTCTCGTGTAGGTTTTCCACGGGCTTGGAGTGAATGGCGCAGACCTTCTCGCCTGCGAATTCTCCGGTGCCCTCAACCAGGTCAGAGTCCTGCTTGTATTCCTCACAGCCCACGCAGTAGGAACCTTCGTATTCACCGGTATAGATGTAGCCGGCGTCATAGAGGTGCTGCAGGAACTTCTTTACGTTGTCTTCGTGACGAGCGTCCGTGGTGCGGATGAAGTCGTCATTCGAGATGTCGATGGTGTCCAGCAGGGGCTTCCATGCAGACTCCACCAGTCGGTCTACCCACTCCTGTGGAGTGGCACCGTTAGCGGTGGCAGTGCGGAGTATCTTCTCACCGTGCTCATCGGTACCCGTGAGCATCCAGGTGCGGTCTCCGGCCTGACGGTGCCAGCGTGCGAGCACGTCAGCAGCGACCTCCGTATACGCGTGACCAATGTGTGGCACGTCGTTGACGTAGAAGATAGGCGTGGTGACGTAGAAGCTTTTGCCGGCAGACATAGGTTCTATTCTATTTCGCCCCAGATGGTGAGAAATACCGAGCTATGCAGCTCGTTCGAGGGGGATTACCTCAAAGTATTCGTTAAGTTCTTCTAACTCTTCAGGAGTCCACTTAACTCCACCGAGGTATTCGTCACGGATTGCCTGGGGGACATAAAGGCGAAGGTCGTAAGCGAGAGCAAATCCCGTCATCATGGCATCTACTGGTTCGCCCGCAAAGAGTGCTGAATCAACAAAACGCAACCGCGAACGCGAAATCTGGCACGCAAGAAATTCTCGCAATTCATAGGCCATAGCTGTTGTATCCTTCATGATTTTCATGCTACTCGCCTTCCTTTTCGTTGTTCCCATCAATATGGACCTGTTGTCCTCCGACATTTCGTATAACTCCGTCTCCCCAGACTGGGAAACACGATGTTGGCACAACACCTTTCTTCGTAATGACCAGCTTCAACTCAATCTGAACGCCCCTAATGGTTTTCTGCAGAAATATTCTTTTCCCGGAGAAAGTTACGACTTCCGGTTGTTCGAGAATCGAATTGATGGCTTCACGAATGTGGCGACGAGTCCATGAAGGCGGAAATTCTGTCTTTCCTGGCCGTGAAAGGCCGGAGAGATGACCTCCGAGCATTTCACTTTTCTCTCCATGAACAACATGCTCAATGAACTTGTCAGATACAAGAACATGACTGAAAGTGAGAAACGACATTCATGCAGAATGCCTTTGCAACAACCAAGCAGGTTCCCAGAACTGTTCTCTGTGGAACGAAGCACTGAGCTACTGCTGTGTAGGAGTACCTATTTAGCTGCGAGAGCTGCCTGATACAGCTCTCTCTTGGAGAGGCCAGTCTCTTCAGCAACCTGTGTCGTCGCCTCTTTGAGGCGCACTCCATCGGCCACGAGCACCTGAACCTGAACAAGTCCGTCCTCCAGCGTCAGCGTTGCCGCAGTAGCGCCACCAATTACCAGAACAATCTCGCCGCGGACGCCGTCGGCGGCCCAGTCGGCGAGCTCTGCTAATGATCCGCGCTTGACCTCTTCATAGAGTTTGGTGAGCTCGCGGCACACTGCAGCAGGTCGTTCAGACCCCAGCTCATCACGAGCATCGATCAGTGACTCAGCAATACGGTTGGGGGATTCAAAGAACACCATGGTGCGCGACTCACGAGCCAGTGCTCGGAACGTTGCCTTACGTTCTCCCTGCTTACGAGGTAGGAAACCTTCAAAGGTGAAGCGGTCGGTGGGAAGTCCCGCCACGGCGAGCGCGGTAATCACCGCACTGGGCCCAGGAATAGCGGTGACCTGCACACCGGCAGCGGCAGCTGCCTCTACGAGATGGAAGCCGGGGTCACTGACAGTAGGCATGCCCGCGTCT
Source organism: Aurantimicrobium photophilum (assembly GCF_003194085.1). NCBI lineage: Bacteria > Bacillati > Actinomycetota > Actinomycetes > Micrococcales > Microbacteriaceae > Aurantimicrobium > Aurantimicrobium photophilum. Next base: position 1,343,178 of record NZ_CP023994.1, read on the forward strand.
GACAGAACCAGAACGTTGCCTTCTTTGGCCAGCTCAATGATCTCGGGGCTCTTGGTTGATTCGTTGTGATCGTGCAACGCGATGAGGCGGGGACGGTTCTCAATACCGAGAGCATTCAAGAGCTTGGAGGTGGTGCGGGTGTCTTCACTGGCAATCACGGTTGCCTCAGTCAATGCCTCTACCAAACGGGTCGAGGCATCGCCCAAGTTGCCGATGGGAGTTGCTGCCAGGATGATCACTCTCCCATTTTGGCAGGGTTCTGGTCTGTAGGCTGAACTGGTGAAACGAGCATTGGCCTGGGGAGCTCCTGCAGCAGTACTTCTGCTGGCTGCCGTCCTGCGCCTGTGGAACCTGGGTAACCCCCACTCCCTTGTTTTTGATGAGACCTTCTACGTCAAAGACGCATGGTCGTTGTGGAACAACGGCTACGAGTCCACCTGGGGCGATGACCCCGACAAAAAGTTCAATGCCGGGATCACGGACGGCTTCACCACTGACCCGTCCTATGTTGTCCACCCGCAATTGGGCAAGTGGCTCATTGGCGCAGGAATGGCGCTCTTTGGCGCTGACAACTCTTTTGGTTGGCGCTGTGGCGTAGCGATCGCCGGCATTCTGATTGTTCTTCTGGTGATGCTCATTGCCCAGAAGCTGTTCCGCTCCACCCTGTTGACAGTGGTTGCCGGTGGCCTGATGGCCATTGATGGCCACGCCATCACTCTCTCCCGGGTGAGCTTGCTGGATAACTTCGTCACATTGTTCACGCTGGCAGGTTTTGGACTTGTCCTTCTTGACCGCGAACAAAACCTCCCCCGACTCATGGCGTGGATGCGCCGTCGCCGTGCACAGCTTGGCGATGATGCTGTTGGCCCCACCTGGGGCCCGACGTTGTGGAACCGCCCCTACCTGATTCTTGCTGGAGTGGCTTTTGGCTTGGCATGCGGAGTGAAGTGGTCGGGAATGTATTTCTTGGCTGCTTTCGCCCTCTATGTCGTGGTGATGGATGGGCTAGATCGACGACGTGTGGGGCTGCCATTCTGGTTCTCAGCTGCAGTGCTGAAACAAGCTCCTGCCACCTTCCTGTTGATGGTGCCCATCGCTGTGGTGACCTATATCTCCAGCTGGGCAGGATGGATTCTCACCTCAGGTGGGTACTATCGTGACCTCGTCACCGCAGAGTCTGGATTGCGTTGGAGTGGCCCTCTGTCTTGGGTTCCTGATTGGGCGCAGAGCCTCTGGGCGTATCACGTTTCTGCCTATCAATTCCATGTGGGCCTCGTCACACCACACTCGTATCAAGCCAACCCGCTGACGTGGTTGATTATGTGGCGGCCCACCAGCATGTTCTATGAAGGCGTCAACAAGGGTGATGCCGGCTGCACCTTTGACTCGTGTGCGTCTGCGATCACAGCTATTGCAAACCCCCTGATCTGGTGGGGTGGCACCGCTGCCTTGGCCTACCTTGCCTACCGTCTCGTTCGCTACCGCGAATGGAAGGTTGGCTTCATCCTGATGGGTATTGTTGCCGGATATGTGCCGTGGCTGATGTATCTCAACCGCACAGTGTTCCAGTTCTACGGCATTGTTTATGAGCCCTACATGATTCTGGCCATCACCTTTGTGGTGGGCCTCATCTTGGCCACCAAGGATGAGTACAAGCGCAGCACCGGGATTGCCATCTTGACGGTCTTCGGCATCCTGACCGTGCTGCTGAGCATCTTCTTCTACCCACTGTGGAGTGGAATGCAGATTCCTTACTGGTACTGGCACCTGCACATGTGGATGCCCAGCTGGATCTAGACAGTCTCACTGACCGGACACTCCCACAGTCACTTCTCTAGCCAGATAGAGCGCCTCACCATAGACTCAGACTGTGACAGCGTACGTCTCAGCCTTTGACCTGTTCTCTATAGGTATTGGGCCTTCTAGTTCCCACACCGTGGGACCGATGAGAGCAGCCCTCGATTTCGTCACCGTTCTGAAGAACAAAAACCTTTTAGGTTCTGTCACCAGCGTGAACTGCAGCCTCTATGGTTCCCTTGGATCCACCGGTATTGGTCACGGCACCCCTGGTGCCGTGATCGCGGGCTTGAGCGGTCTCGCTCCCGAAACGTGCATGCCCGAACAGGTTCGTGGCGCCTGGAGCACCCTCGAGTCTGACCCCACCCTCAAGCTCAGTGGAACCCACACCATTGCCTTCACAGCTGACGACATCATGTTCGAGCCCCGAACGAGACTCCCTGGTCACCCCAATGCGATGACCCTCCGCGCCTTCGGCAACGACGCACTTCCCCTGTTCGAACAGACCTACTACTCCGTGGGTGGCGGCTTTATTCGCCGTGACGGCGAAGAAGCCAGCTCTATCACTACAGAGTGGCCCCTGCCCTATGGCACCTCCACTGCGCTGCTTGCCTTGTGCGATGTGCAGAACATGACTATCGATCAGGTGGCTCTGAAGAACGAACTCTCCCAGCACAACTTGGACGAGGTCAACGAACGCCTCGATGCCATCTGGGACACCATGCATAACTGCGTGAATGCGGGACTCACCTCGGCCGGAACACTGCCCGGTGGTCTCAACGTGAAGCGCCGCGCAGCCGAGCTGCGTGAACACCTCGTCACCGCAGATGCCGCCAATAGCCGAGACACCACCATTGAATGGTTGCATGCCTTTGCCCTGGCGGTGAACGAAGAGAACGCGGCCGGAGGCCGCGTCGTCACCGCACCGACGAACGGTGCTGCCGGCATTGTTCCTGCTGTGGCCAGCTACTACCTGCGCTTTGTACCTGGGGCGAACCAGGAGGGTATTCGCCGCTATCTCCTCACTGCCACGGCCATTGGTTCACTCTTCAAAGCAAATGCGAGTATCTCCGGCGCTGAAGCAGGTTGCCAAGGAGAAGTCGGTCCTGCCTGCGCCATGGCTGCCGGCGGTCTGTGTGCAGTTCTAGGCGGAACACCCCGTCAGGTGGAGAACGCAGCAGAGATTGCCATGGAACACCACCTGGGTCTCACTTGCGACCCCGTGGGTGGACTGGTTCAGATTCCGTGTATTGAACGCAATGCCATTGCCAGCTCCACTGCTGTCAGTGCAGCTCGCCTGGCTCTCCATGGCGATGGCAACCACTTAGTCTCCCTCGACACCGTGATTGAAACCATGCGTCAAACTGGTTTGGACATGTCGACCAAATACAAAGAGACCAGCGAAGGCGGTCTCGCTGTGAACGTTATTGAGTGCTAGCTAAAGCGCAGAGGCAAGCTGGCGAATATCGCCTGCATGCGTGCCACAGCAGCCACCAATAAGGCTCGCTCCCTGCGCAATCCACTCTGCCGAGTAGGCAACGAGCGCATCCGCAGCTGCGTTCTCCCAGACGCCCGTCTGCGCATTCCAGGTTCCACCACCATTGGCATAAATCACCACGGGCAGATCGGTCACGCTGCGAATCTCAGCAATAGCAGCAGAGACAACAGAAGGGTCAACGCAGTTGACGCCAATGGCCGCAATGGCTGGAGATGATGCAGCAATGCGCCGCGATTCCCAGCGCGGAGCGCCTGGGATGCTTTAGCGTAGAACCTAGAACATGCCAACGAGTTGCGCGCAGCGCAGGGGTAAAGCGGAGAGGAGGCCGTGATGCAGAGCGATCCCGGAGTACGGCGCGGCGACGCGCGACGCCGCCTGCTCGCGTTCGGCCTGCTCACCCTGGTGCTGGTGGGGCTCTTCGGCATGCATGTGCTGAGCGGCTCGGCCGGGCACGGCGGCCACGACACGAGATCCCCGGCCGCGCTCATCGCGACCGATCACGAAGCCGCGGGCGCCGACATGGGCGGCAGCGTGGTCACGGCGGCGGGGGTGCACGCATCCAGCACGATGGCCGCACCGGATCCCGCACCCGGGGATGCCCACTGTCCTGGCCCGTGCGGGGATCCGGACCCCGGTCACGTCATGCTGATGGTCGGGTGCGTGCTCGCGCTGCTGGTGGCCGTCGTGCTGCTGTTCGCGCCGCTCATGCTGGGGTACTCCTGGCGCTCCCTCGTCCTCGCGATCCGCTCCCTGCCGCCTGCGGGCACCGTCTTACCGCGCCCGCGGCCCCCGTCTCTTCGCGTTCTGTCGATCAGTCGCACCTGATTCGCGCCCGCTCCGGCCACGGCTGGAGCACGGCTGCGCCCTGCCCGGGGCGCGAATCTCTGACTTTGTTGACTGAATGAAAGGACGCATACTGATGCGTATTCGCACGCTTGCGCTGGCTTCGACCGCGCTGTCCACCGCCCTGCTGCTGGCCGGCTGCTCCCCGAGCGGGACGTCGGACGGGATGGCCGGCATGGATCACGGATCCAGCTCCTCCACGGCCCCTGCCGAGACCTCCGCGCAGTTCAATGCGGCCGACCAGATGTTCGTGACGATGATGATCCCGCACCACGAGCAGGCGATCGACATGGCCGACATGCTGCTCGCCAAGGACGGCATCGACGAGCGGGTGATCGAGCTCGCCCAGCAGATCAAGGACGCCCAGGGCCCTGAGATCGAGACCATGCAGGCCTGGCTCGAGGACTGGGGCGTGTCCGCAGACGACTCGTCGATGGGTGGCATGGATCATGGCGGCGGCATGATGTCGGAAGACAGCATGACCGCCCTGGAATCGGCCACCGGCGCCGAGGCAACGCGCCTGTTCCTCGAGGGCATGATCGAGCACCACACCGGCGCGATCGAGATGGCCCAGGCCGCCCTCGACGGCGGGGAGAACCCGGACGTACTCGAGCTCGCGCAGCAGGTCATCGACGGCCAGAGCGCGGAGATCACCACGATGCAGGAGATCCTGGACAGCCTCTAACCCCGGCCCCGGCACGGGATCCCCGCCCAGGCCCGGGCGGGGATCCCGCCCGCATCCCCGCAGTTCGCACCGCTCCCCGGTGCCACCTGCATCCCTCCGTTGACCAGGCCGCCTGCTCGCATCCCGCTGAAAGGTGCTCACATGCCCGCATCCCGCTTCCCCCGTACACCCCGTCTGCGCGGACGGCTGCTGCTCGCCGCGGCGACGGCCGCCGTCGCCGCCGTCCTGACCGGGTGCGCGGCCACCGCTCCCACGGCGCCGGCCTCCTCGCCGCCTCCGACGTTCGGCCACATTCACGCGGTGATCCCCGAGGATACGGGCACCCTCCTCGTCGGCACGCACACCGGCCTCTACCGCGTCGACGAGGACGGCACCGTGGACGGTCCCCTGGGAGGCTACGACTTCGACCTGATGGGGCTCGCCGCCAGCGGAGACGCCCTGATCGCCTCCGGACATCCCGGCCTTGACACCCCGGCGGAGCTGGGCTCCCCGAATCTCGGCATCATCCGCAGCGAGGATGCCGGGGAGAGCTGGCAGCCGATCGTATTCACGAACACCGAGGATTTCCACGTTCTCACTGCCGGACCAGACGATCGGCTCTACGGCATCGGGTCGACCAGCCCCGCGCTACGGGTCAGCGACGACCGCGGAGACACCTGGGAGGCCCGCGGCGAGATCGCCGCCGTCGATCTCGCCGTCACCACGGACGGGACGATCACCGCCGCCACCCCCGAGGGCCTGCGCACCAGCACAGACGATGGGGCGTCGTTCACGTCCGCAGCCGATGCGCCGCTGCTGTATCTGCTCGAGGCCACAGGGGACACGGTCGTCGGGGTCGGCACCGACGGACAGGTCTGGCAGCGCGCCGGCGACACCGGCTGGGAGTCGATCGGGTCGGCGGCCGGCACCGTCGAAGCCCTGGGGCTCTCCCCCACCGGCAGGGTCATCCTCGTCGACGAGCGCGGCATCGTCGCCCTCGACGGTGACGAATCCACCGTTATCCTGCCCGCACTGCCGGGCCCCTGACCGATTCCGAAGGAGGCCTCGTCATGCCCCGCTTCCCCAAACTCACGCCCTCATCAGCTGTCAGCGCCTCTCGCAAGCTGCTCGGCGACCTGGTAGTCCGGCACAGCCACGTCGGGGACATGGTGTCGACGATGGCGCACTCCCCCGCGCTGCTCGGCGGATATCTCCAACTGAGCCGGGCGATGCGCCGTGCAAAGCTCGACCGCAAGATCAGCGAGCTCATCTCGATCGCGGTGCAGTCGCGGCAGGGGTGCAGCTTGTGCCTCGATTCCCATATCGCTGCGGCGCGTGCCTTGGGTGTGAGCGAGTCCGCGATCGAGGCCGCCCGGCAGGGCACCTCGCCCTTCCCTGCGATCGCGGCGATGATCCGGCTGGGCGTCCTGGTCTATCGCGAGCCGTCATCGATCACGGATGCGCAGATCGACGAGCTGCGCGCCTTCGGGTACAGCACGCGCGAGATCGCCGACGTCGTCGGGGTGGTCTCCCTGAATCTCCTCACCGGCGCGTTCAACCTGGTCGCGGGGCTCACCCCTCGCGACTGATCCCGCCAGGGCGGACGGTCAGGAGCGGACGAGGCGGGTGATCGCGTCGCTGGCTTCCTGGATCTTCGCGTGGGCGGCGTCGTCGCTGAGCTTTGCGGCCTCGAGCACGCAGTGCTTGAGGTGGTCGTCGAGCAGCTCCGTAGCGACGCCTTGCAGCGCGCGGGTGAGCGCACTGACCTGCGTGAGGATGTCGATGCAGTATTGCTCCTCGTCGATCATCTTCGCGATGCCACGCGCCTGCCCCTCGATGCGCTTCATCCGCTGCAGATACTGCGCCTTGTCGTCGATGTAGCCGTGGTGCTCGGCGGCGGTGTCGGTGTCGAGTGCCATGGGGATCCTTACTTCTCGCGTTCCAGGACGGAACGGGTGCTGGCTGCGGGGGTGAGATCGATGCGCCGCAGCAGCTGCGCGTTGACTGCCACGACCACGGTCGAGAGCGACATCAGGATCGCGCCGACGGACATGGGAAGCACGATGCCCACCGGAGCCAGGATACCGGCCGCCAGCGGCACCGAGATGAGGTTGTAGCCGGCGGCCCACCACAAGTTCTGCTTCATCTTGCGGTAGGCGGCGCGGGAGAGCTCGATCACGGAGAGCACGCTGCGCGGGTCGGAGCTCGCGAGGATCACACCCGCCGAGGCGATCGCCACGTCGGTGCCCGCACCGATCGCGATGCCGACGTCGGCCTGCGCGAGTGCGGGGGCGTCGTTGACGCCGTCGCCGACCATCGCGACCTTCTTGCCCTCTCGCTGCAAGGCGGCGACCTTGGCCGACTTGTCCTCGGGGCGCACCCCGGCGAAGACGCGGTCGATGCCGAGCTCGCGGCCGACCTCCCGGGCGACGGCCTCGGCGTCGCCGGTGATCATGACGACCTCGACGCCGAGGCGGTGCAGCGCGTCGACGGCGTCGCGGGATTCGGGGCGGATCTCGTCGGCGAGCCGCAGACCCCCGATCACCTGCCCGTCGCGCAGGACGTGCAGAATGATCGCGCCCTCCTCCCGCCAGGCGTCCGCGGCTGCGGTTTCGGGCTGTCCGGTCTCCTCGAGCAGGCGGGGCCCGCCGACGCGGATCTCGTGGCCTGCGACGGTAGCGGTCACCCCGACCGCCGGTGAGGAGGAGAACCCGGTTGCGGGCTCCACGGTGAGGCCGCGCTCGTTCGCGGAGGCGAGGATGGCCTTCGCGAGCGGGTGCTCGCTGTCGGCCTCGGCTGACGCGGCGAGAGCCAACACGGTGTCGGCGTCGAGTTCGCCAGCGGGCTCGACGCCGGTGACGGTGGGCTCCCCCTTGGTGAGGGTGCCGGTCTTATCGAACAGCACCGCGTCGACCTGGCGCATGGACTCCAAGGCGAGGCGATCCTTGATGAGCACGCCGCCGCGCGCGGCCCGCTCGGTCGCGATCGACACCACGAGCGGGATGGCGAGGCCGAGGGCGTGCGGGCAGGCGATCACGAGCACGGTGATGCTGCGCACGACCGCCGCATCGGGATCCCCGGTGATCGTCCACACGACCGCGGTGATGACGGCGGCGGCGAGGGCGAACCAGAACAGCAGTGCGGCGGCGCGGTCTGCGATGCGCTGGGCGCGGGACGAGGAGTTCTGCGCCTCGGCGACGAGTCGGTTGATGCCGGCCAGTGCGGTGTCGTCGCCGACCGCGGTGATCTCGACGCGCAGGCCCGAGTCGGTCGCGACCGTGCCGGCGGTCACCGTATCCCCGTCCCCGCGGGTCACGGTGCGCGATTCGCCGGTGATCATGGACTCGTCCATCGCGGCGCGGCCGTCGACGATGCGGCCATCGGCGGGCACGCTGCCGCCGGGCCGCACGATCACGATGTCGCCGACGGCGAGCTCGGCGGGGGCGACCTTCACGATCTCGTCGCCCTCCACGCGCTCGGCCTCGTCGGGCAGGAGGGCGGCGAGGGAGTCGAGCGCCGAGGTGGTCTGGGCGAGGGATCGCATCTCGATCCAGTGTCCGAGCAGCATGATGACGATCAGCAGCGCGAGCTCCCACCAGAACTCGAGTTCGTGGTGCACGAGCCCGAGCGTGGCCGCCCAGGATGCGAAGAACGCGACGGTGATCGCCAGCGCGATCAGGAGCATCATGCCGGGCTTGCGGGCCTTGAGCTCGCTCCATGCGCCGGTGAGGAAGGGCCATCCGCCCCACGCGTACATGAGCGTGCCGAGCGCGGGAGCGACAAAGGTCGCCCAGCCGGGCACCTCGTAGCCGAGCAGCATCGCAAACATCGGCGAGAACGCGACCACCGGGAGCGCGATGATCAGATTGATCCAGAACAGTCTGCGGAAACGTTCGACGTGACCGCCGTGGTTTCCATGACCGGAGTGGCCGCCGTGATCCTGGTGGGCATTGTGCGGGCCGTGCCCGGCCTGCGCATCGTGACCGTGATGTGCGTCGTGCTGCTGAGGAGCCTGCTCGTCGAGTTGCGTCGGCGCTGGGTGATGCCCGCCCCCGTGCCCAGCGGCTGTCGTACTCGGATGGTCGTGGTGATCGTGATTGTGGCTGTTCGGATCTGTCATGAACGCTGCTCCTCGGTGGACGAGTCGTGCGGGTTGGTTCCCGTCTCTGCGGCCGGATCAGGTGAGGCAGTCACTCAGCAGTGATGCTTCGGGCCGCCGCACCTGCACAACCCGGCATTCCTCACAACCCTATACCCCTATGGGGTATTTTTCAAGAATGGCGGTCGCGATTGGGCACCGCTGTGTCTGGCAGCCGCCTGGTGCAGTTGCGGCCCCCACTGGGAGACCGTTCCGACGGCGTCGATGCCGGTCACGCCGATGACGGTTCCGGAGCGTTCGTGCCGCACAATGAACTCGTCCCCCTCCTCGAGACGGGAGACGGCGCCGACAGTGGAACCGACCCCGGCGACCGCGTGGCCGTAGACCAGCGCCAGGTAGGGGCTACGCGGCAGATATGGGTCGGGGGCGGCGTCGAGGCCGAGATCGTGCAGGGCGACTCGAGCCGCGTGCGCGCCCTGGGCGGCGGCGTCTTCCCAGTGGTCGATGCGCCAGGCGCCGAGGGCGTCGTGGTGCATGGCGACGCCGCCGGCCGCATAGTGGTACGGGACGTCGGTGCGGAGATGGGCGTCAACGTCGACGCCGCCCGTCCACGGAGCAGGGGCAGGGGCAGCGGGGATCGTGCCGAGCGCTACCAACAGGATGTCCCCGATGAGGGGGCTGTCGTCGTCGAGAGTGACCACGACGCCATGATCGCCGGCTTCGACCTGGCGCACGGTGCGACCGAAGTAGGTACGCACGCGGGACTGATGCTCGGCGGCGAGGCGCTCGGCGACCGGGGCGCCGAACGCTGCCAAGCCGGGGACGGTGCCGCGATTGATGAGCATGACCGTGTGCCCAGCTTCCTGCAGCGTCGACGCGGTCTCAGCCGCAATGATCCCCCCGCCGTAAATGACAATCCGTGCTCGGCGTCCGAGCCCTGCCAGCCGCTCGCGGATGCGCTGCGCATCCGCGAGCGAGTGGAGGGGGCTCACCTGCCCCCGCTCCATCGCGGCCCCTGCTCCGAGGACGGTGTCGGGCAGCAGGCGGGGCCGGCTGCCGGTGGCGATGATGACGGCGTCATAGCCGATCCGCGCCCCCGACGTCAGACGCACTTCCCGGTCGCCAGGATCAATGCCGGTGACGGTATCGGCAAGGTACTCTACCTCTGGCAGGCGGAGCGTGATGAATCCCGGAGGGGTCGGGCCGAATGCGACGCCCTTGATGAGCATCCGAGTGTATGGGGTAACGCCCGTTTCGCCGACGAGCGTGGCTACCACCCCGCCCTGGGAGGCGAGGTGGCGGGCAGCCGCGACACCGGCCGTCAAGGGCTTTCGCGGCATATCCTCCCTCGCTGCGCTCAGTCCGGTATTCCACGTTCCCTTGACGGCCGGCTCCCTGCGTGAAGTTCGGCAGGTGCCGAAAGGCAATGGAGATCTGAGAGAGGAGCGCGGTCAGCATCCTCAGCAGTATGACCGTTCTCGACAAAACCCGCACGAGAAATTTGGTAGCTGGCGGTAATGACAACGCCAACGCCCGCATCGACATAGGCCTTATGTGCAGCCTCAATGAGTCCAGGATCATCGAGCAGAGCTTGAGCAGTCCACAACGAGCCCTCGAGTCGACAGCCTTGCTGTTCCAGCTCGGTGCTCATTCCGCCATCAATGGCGAGGGGAACACTTACTCGAGTAAGGAACTCATCACAGGACAACATGAGTAGAGCTTAGAAAAGTAAGCGAGGGCGAAGAAAGTCGAAATGACTTAGTTCGTCAATCCCAGGTACTCATCAACAGGAATACTTGCCTTCTTGTTCTTGAGCAAGAGATACATGATCACGCCTGCGAGAGCAGTGATGACGGCAATAACGGTGAGGGTGGTCACAAAGGCGCTGGTGTAAATCGCGGCAAGGTCAGAAGTACTCACTGCCGACAACGCAGTATTTGAGGTCTTACCGGTGGCCAGGTAACCCGTGATGGCATCCCAGTTGCTGTCTCCAGCAACTGCGCCCTTTGTTGCTGTGCTCACTCCGGACAGAGTGAACAGCGACACCATGACCGTGCTGCCGGTGAGACCGAGAGCGTAACCGAACTGTCCCACAGCGAGCTTGCTGGAGGTCACCGGACCATAGAACTTGGCCGGGGCCAAAGTAATGAAGAGGTTGCCCTGGCTGGTGGCATTCATCATCCAGCCCACCGCAGCAATGACCATACCGGGGATAAACATGAGGTAGCCAGAGGTGGGAGAGAGCAGAAGGAAGGTGAAGAAACCGAGCACCATCAGCACATAACCGGTTGCTGCGGTCGTGCGAGGCTTCGAACCTTTACCGAGGAACGTTCCGGCAAGTACGGAACCAATAATGCCTGCTGCTGACATAGGCAAGCTAGCTGCGCCCAAAAGACCGGCAGGAATGTGGGTGACGTACTGGAACATATTGGGAAGCATCTGGCTCATTGAGGCCGATGCCATGTTCCAGAAGACACCCATGATGACAGCGCCCAAGAATGCGGGGTGGGTGAGCAACTTGATGGGGAAGACGGGAGACGTAGTGCGGTTCTCACGGATACCAAACGCCGCCAAAGAGATCAGCGCAACGATGACGGGAACATAGAACGAGGGGTGATCGAAACCGTTAGTCGCACCGCTGATGCCATAGAGGAGCCCAGCGATACCCACGGCGACAAAGAGCATGCCGAGGTAGTCGACCTTTGAGGCGGGAAGCTTGTCAATCTTGGGCAGGATGGGCTTGACCAGAAAGAAACCGATGACGGAGATCACGGGAAGGATCAGGTAAGCCAAACGCCAGTCAATACCGATGAGCACACCACCGAGAACCATGGCAATGACGGGAATGACACCATTGACAATGTTGAAGGTGGCCATGGCCGGTCCCAGCGACTTGGAGCTGGAGACGTTACGGAGCATGCCGTATGCGGCACCGAAGGTCACACCGAGAGCAACACCGGTAATGATGCGGCCAAGCAAATACATCCCCACTGCCGTGCCGGCAGTGGGGTCAATGAGACCAGCACTCGCCGTCAAGAGCTGGCCAGCAGCAGCAACCAACACCGACAGTGCCAACAAAAGCCTGCGGCCGAAGCGATCAGCGAGCATTCCGCCAGGAATAGCAGTGGCAGCCAAAGCAAGTGTTGAGATACCGACAGCAAGGGACTGCGTCGAAGCCGAAAAGTTGAGCTGGTCTGAGGCTTTCACCAATGCCAGGGAAGAAATGAGTGGGTCTGCTACTTGGATTGCACCTAGGAGACCCAGAAGAATAACGGCGGAACGGCGAAAGCCTGTTTCAGGTGCGGTTCCTGCGGTAGCTGATGTTGACACGGATGGACTCCTCTATTGGTGACTGTGACAGTTTGGCACATTAGACCAGCCGTATAAATACCCTCGCGTAGGCTGGAAGAAGCCCATGGACGCCGCACTCATCACGTATCCTCCTGACTTACCTGTCAGTGAGCGTCGTGAAGAGATTCTGAATGCAATCAGGGACAACCAAGTTGTCATCATTGCTGGTGCCACCGGCTCGGGTAAAACAACCCAGATTCCCAAGATGTGCTTGGAACTGGGTCGCACCAGTATTGCTCACACCCAGCCCCGACGTATTGCAGCACGGGCCGTAGCAGAGCGCATCGCCGAAGAACTCAAGGTGGAACTGGGTGGCCTTGTCGGCTACCAAGTCCGCTTCACCGACCAGGCCAGTGCTGAAACCGAGGTCAAGGTCATGACCGACGGCATCTTGCTCAACGCCCTGCAGCGTGATCGCTTGCTGAGCGCCTATGACACGATCATCATCGACGAGGCCCATGAGCGCAGCCTCAACATTGACTTCCTCCTCGGCTATCTCAAGCAGCTTCTCCCCCAGCGTCCGGACCTCAAGCTCATCATCACCTCCGCCACCATTGACCCCGAGAGCTTCTCCACACATTTTGGTGGCGCACCCATGATTGAGGTCTCCGGAAGAACTTTCCCTATTGAGATTAGATATCGTCCACTGGTCGAAGACAAGATGTCCAGCGATGACGTCGATGACGACGAGCTCGCAGATGAACCTAACAAGGCAACGAAAGCTCCCGAGCACTCAGCACGTGACTATCTCGACGGCATCATCTCTGCCCTCAATGAGTTAGAAAAGGAAGCTCCCGGAGATGTGCTCGTCTTTCTCTCCGGTGAGACAGAGATTCGTGATGCCCAAGAAGCCATCGAAGGTCACATCGCTGCCGGCCGGATGAAGGCCGGCACGGAAGTGCTGCCTTTATACGGTCGCCTGTCAGCCGCTGACCAGCACAAAGTCTTTGAACCCAGCAAGGTTGCAGGCTTGAGAAGACGCATCATCTTGGCCACCAACGTGGCGGAGACAAGCCTCACTGTTCCCGGCATCAAATACGTCATTGATGCCGGTACCGCTCGCATCTCCAGATATTCACCCCGCGCCAAAGTGCAGCGCTTGCCTATCGAAGCCATCTCTCAAGCCAGTGCCAACCAGCGCTCGGGACGCTGCGGTCGCACCAGTGACGGCATTGCCATCAGGTTGTATTCAGAAGAAGACTTTGAGCGCCGCCCAGAATTCACCGACCCCGAAATCTTGCGCACCAACCTCGCGTCGGTGATTCTGCAGGCGGCGTCTCTGGGCTTGGGCGACATTGCAGCCTTCCCCTTCCTACAAACGCCAGATTCACGTGGCGTGAAGGACGGCCTGGACCTCCTCAAAGAACTCGGCGCTATCCAGAACAACACGGGAGCAACCAAACTCACCAAGGTCGGTCACGACCTTTCCCGCATTCCTATTGAGCCCCGCTTTGCGCGGATGGTATTGGAATCCCGGCATCACGGTGTCACCCGTGAAGTCATGGCCATTGTGGCGGGGCTCACAGTTCAAGACCCTAGGGAACGCCCGCTAGAGAAGCGCCCACAAGCAGATCTCTCCCACGCAAGATTCACCGACCCCACCAGTGACTTCCTGTCCTTGCTCAACCTTTGGAACTACCTCGAAGAAAAGCAGAAAGAACTCTCCTCGAGCGCCTTCCGCAGGATGTGCAAAGCAGAGTTCTTGAACTATCTGCGCGTGCGTGAATGGAATGACGTCTACCGCCAGCTCAAGACGTTGACTAAGCCATTGGGTCTGAGCTTGGGTGAACCCAAGATTGACCCCGACGGCATTCACAAGTCCCTGCTCTCAGGACTTCTTTCCCACATTGGCCTCAAACAGGTCAGTGACAACAAACTCGGTGACAAGCGAGGGGCCAACAACAGCCCCCGCAAACAACAGCATGAGTTCATGGGTGCCAGAAACCAGAAGTTTGTCATCTTCCCTGGCTCTGCTCTCGCTAAGAAACCACCCGCAGCAGTGATGAGTGCGGAGCTGGTGGAAACCAGCAGACTTTTTGCCAGAACCAACGCTGCCATTGATCCGGGTTGGGCAGAAAAACTCGCAGGAGACCTCTGCAAGCGCAGCTATAGCGAACCACACTGGGAGAAGAACCAGGGTGCAGTCGTCGCGTATGAGCGCGTGACGTTATTCGGTGTCACTCTCGTTGCCCACCGACGAATGCAGTATTCACGAATAGATTTAGAGCTCTGCCGAGAACTCTTTATTCGCCATGCGCTGGTGGATGGCGAATGGGACTCCAAGCAAGCATTCGACCGCAGCAACCGTGCCTTGCGAAGACAACTCGAAGAACTCGAAGAGCGCTCAAGAAGACGTGACATCTTGGCAGACGACGAAGTCGTCTTCGCCTTCTATGACCAGCGCATCCCTGCAGATGTCTTCTCCACCAGAACCTTTGAAGGTTGGTGGAAAAAGGAGCGCAGCACCAACCCTGACTTCCTCACCATGCAACGTGCAGACCTGTTAGAAGAAACAGAAGCAGAACACGACGAGAACGAGTTCCCGTCTGAGTGGTTCTATGGCGATCAACGCCTCAAGCTCAAATACAGATTTGAACCCGGACGTGAAGACGACGGCGTCACGGTTGAGATTCCCTTGCCACTACTAGCCAGGCTCGAACCAGAAGCCTTCGAGTGGCTTGTTCCTGGTCTTCGCCTCGAGCTCATTACTGGCCTCATCAAAACCCTGCCCAAGAACATTAGAAGACAAGTAGTCCCGGCAGCGGACTGGGCAGCCAAAGCAGCTTCAACCTTGCCCGAACAACCAGAAGGCAAACTCCTGGTTGCAGTTGCCAAAGCCCTCCAAAGCCTCAGTGGAGCACTGGTTTCAGCACAAGACTTTGACTCAGACCGCCTCCCAGATCACTTGCGCATGACCTATCGGGTTATTGGCAACACAGGCAAGAACTTGGGCACCGACAAAAACTTAAGCAAACTACAGCGAGGCCTAGCAGAGCGCAGCAGAGATGCCGTTGCCGAGGTTGCTGAGCGAGTTACTTCCCCACTAGAACGTGACGGTCTCACCAGCTGGGACTTTGATAAACTCCCTCGAACAGTTGATGCCCAGCACGGTGGCAACACCGTGCGTGCATACCCTGCACTTGTTGTGACAAACTCAGGAACAGCTAAGCAAGAAGTCAACATCAGACTCCTAGCCACCGAAGCAGACCAGAAGCGTGAACACCCTCAAGGCACCAGAGCATTAGTTGTTGCCGCAATTCCTTCACCTGCGAAATATGTGCAAGAACACCTCACTGCGGCAGAGAAACTGATCCTCACCCAAAGCCCTTACCCCAGTTTGAATGCTCTGATCGCAGATGCCATTGCAGCAAGCGTGGATAGCGTCCTTTTCTCTATGCGCGAAGACGGCATGATTTTCCAGAAGGCAGAGTTCGAAACCCTCAGGGACCGCGTCCAAGGCGCCATTATGGACAACATCTTTGATGCTGTCTCCCTCACCGCACGTATCTTGAGTGCAGCTAAGGAAGCACAGAAAGCCATGGCAAGTGCAAACCCAATGTCTTTCCTTGCCCAGCTCACACAAGAGAAAGCTCACCTTGAGCAACTACTGCAACCAGGGTTCATCTCTGAAGCTGGCCTCAACAGACTCCCCCGCATCTTGATCTATGTCAGAGCAATCACCATGCGGATAACAAAAATGCTCGAAGATGCAGGAAGAGATAGAACAGCATCTGTGGAACTCGATCAAGCACTGAACATGTTCGAAGCTGCAGGAGGGAAGATTCCCCTTGCCCCGCACTCACCAGAGAAACTTGTGAAAGTCAGATGGATGATTGAAGAGTTCCGAGTGAGCATGTTTGCGCAGTCATTAGGGACTGCAGAGCCCATCTCGCTCCAGAGGATTAAGAAAGTCTTGGCATAAACAAAGAACACCCCAGCCAAAAGGCTGGGGTGTTCTGAGGTTTACCGCTTAGTTGCTGCGCTTGCGGCGAGCAATCATGAAGAGCTCTGCGCCAATAATTGCCAGTGATAGTCCGCCCACAAGTAGGGAGATTCCAGTTGCGCTGCTAATGCCCGTGTTGGCAAGGGTTGCCGTCCACTGTGCATAGAGGGTTGTATTAGCTGTAAAGGGGAAACTTGCACCATCAGCGTAGGCGGTTCCTGAACCGTCTACAGCCGTGTTCCATCCGGCAAATACGTAACCGGAACGGGAGTAGCCATTTGTTGTCAAAGCAGCCGCACTACTTGATGACTGTGTAGCAGTTGAACCAGTTCCACCGTTTGCGTTGAAAGTTACCGTTTTCGCACTACTTGCACCGACACTCACAGTCGAAGTATCAACGACAGTTGCACCATTCTGAAAGCTGAGAATAAAGTCGGTGGCTGCGCCAACATTCAAGGCTCCGGCTGCAATGGTGATCGTCACCGTGGTGCCACTTGTAATTGGGTTCAAGTTGTTACTTGTATATAAATCCAACACAAAAGGTGAAACTCCATAACGACAAAATGTCGCAGTAAAACCCGAAACCTGGACCGGCGCTACGCAGGGAGTGCTCGCAGGGGACATGGTTTGTGTCCACGACCAGTCACTCGGAATTGTTACGTTTGCCCCATCAGATCCTGTAGGGGTTGTCATGCTAATGACGATGGGATTTGGGTTTGTTTGACCTTGAACTAAACCTGAAGTAGTGACGCTAGGTGAGGTAATTGGTGCCGCCTGGGCAGGTGCAGCAACACCAGCAACTACAAGCCCAGCGGCAAAAATGAAGGCGCCAAGCGCCTTGAGGGAGAAATTCTTCATACCAATAGTTTAGACGGAAGTTATACACCTTTTATACATTTGGGGCACAGAAAAGGGCCCTCCTGTAATCAGGAGAGCCCTTAACTCTGTTCGAGTGTGAGGTGTGACTAGGCAGTCGCACCGTTCGACTCGTAGCTGGTGTTGGTCGACTCGAAGAAGTTGACCAACTGCAGAGTGTCGTTGGCGGTAGCCATCCACTTTGCAGGGTTCGAGACCTTGTACTCTGCTTCGAAGCCGAGCTCCTCGAGACGACGGTCAGCCAAGTACTTCACGTACTGGTTGATGTAGTTCGAGTTCAGGCCCAGGATGCCGTTGGGGAGAAGGTCGCGGTTGTATTCCGACTCCATCTCGACTGCATCGAGAATCATCTGCTTGATTTCTGCTGCGAACTCTTCGGTCTGCAGGTCTGGGTTTTCTTCCAGAACGGTGAGGATCAAGTTGATACCGAACTTGAGGTGAAGCGACTCGTCGCGAACAACCCAGTCCATGAGAGATCCGAAGTTACGCAGCAGGTTGCGCTGGCGGAAGCTGAGGGCAACCATGAAGCCTGAGTAGAACCAGATGCCCTCGAGGATGACGTTGTAGGCAACGAGGTTGCGAACGAAGTCCTTCTTGCCCTCGGTGGTGGTGATGTCGAGGGTCTGCTCAGTCATGCGCTTGATGAAGCCCACTTCGAACTCTTCCTTGCGAGCCATGGAAGGCACCTTGACGTGAGAGCTGTAAGCAACCTCACGGTCAATGGGGAAGGTTTCGAGGACGTACTCGAAGCTCATGCAGTGGTTTGCTTCTTCCCACATCTGCTTTGCGAGGTAGAGGTGAGCCTCAGGAGCGTTCACGTAGGGGTATACGCCAAAGGCGAGTGCCTTGTTCACGAGAAGCTCGTTGGGATTGAAGTAGCTCATCAAGAAGGTGATGGCGTGACGTTCTTCGTCACTCATCTTCTTGAAGTCAGCGATGTCTTCGCCGAGCTGGATTTCGTTGGGGAACCAGGTGTTAGCTACAGCCTGGTCGTAGAGGTCCATTGCCCACTTGTACTTGACAGGCTTGAGCATGAGTCCTTCTTGAACTCCGGTACCGAGAATACCCATGGTGTTTCTCCTTTTAGTCGTCTAAATATGTGTGGTGATCTGTTGTTTCCCGCGGGGGTTGATCCTGGTGGATCAGTGGGGTGCGGCGGGGTTATTACAGATGGTGCAGGTGTTGCAGGGGTGTCTGTGGATCAGGGTGGTCCTGCCTACTGGCAGGAGTCACACTGAAGTTCATCCATGGGGTCGACGGGAACGACGTACTCGTCTACTGAAGTGGTGTAGTTCATTAGTTGCCACCTCCCGAGCCGAATCCGAAGCCCTTACGAGCTGGAGCTGCTACTGCTGGTTCTGCCTCAGCTACTGCTGAAACAGCGTGAGGTTCTGGGTTGGAACCCGAGCCACTGCCGAAGCCGAAGCCCTTCTTGGGTGCGCCCGAACCACCAGCGTTGATGTCTTCCGACTTGTTCACCTTCACAGTGGACTGCTCAGCAGTGTGACGTGGCTTCATGTGTAAGTAGTAGGTGGTCTTCACGCCACGGTTCCATGCTTCGGAGTAGATCTCCATCATTTCGCCGAGGTCGCGAGTTTCCAGGTACATGTTGCGGCTAATGGCCTGGTCAATCCACTTCTGTGCACGCGCGGCAACTTCAATGAAGGAGAAGGGCGAGAGCTGGAAGCTGGTCTTGTAAACAGCCTTGATGTGGTCAGGAATCTGAGGCAGGTTCTGAACGTCACCCTGGCTACGCAGCAGGTCTTCACGGACGGTCTCCCAGAGACCGAGCTCCTGCAGGTCAGCAACGAGGTTGCGGTTGACCTCAAGGAACTTACCCGAGCTCGTTGCACGGCTGAAGATCTGTGAGAACTGTGGGTCCAGACCAGGAGTGGTTCCAGCAACAAGACCGATGGAGGCAGTTGGGGCGATAGCCATCAGAGTGGCGTTGCGGACACCGTTCTTGACCTTGGCGCGCAGAGCATCCCAGTCGAGGGTGGTGTTGCGGTTGACAGTGATGGGGACACCACGGTCTGCCTCGGTCAGGTCAATGCTGTCGAAGGGCACGAGACCCTGTGACCAACGGCTGCCTTCGAAGTTGGAGTAAGCACCACGCTCTTGAGCAAGCTCTGCCGACGCCTCGATGGCTGCGTAGGAGATGTGCTCGGTGATGACATCGATGAGGTCATATGCCTCTTCGGACTCGTAGGAGTAGCCCAAGCGCTCCACAATGTCGGTGAAGCCCATCAGGCCCAGACCGATTGCACGGTTCTCCTTGTTGGAGAAGTCAGCTTCCTGAACCGAAGAACGGGTGATGTCGATCAAGTTGTCGAGCTGGCGAACAGCGAGCTTGGCGCTTTCTGCAAGCTTGGCGTAGTCAACCTTGTTGTCGTCAGTGAGGTGACGAGAGAGGTTGATTGAAGCCAGGTTACATACCGAGACGTTGTCCTCGTCCTGAGGCAATGTGATTTCGGTGCAGAGGTTCGAAGAGTGGATGGTGCCGGTGTTGTTGTTGAGGGCACGCAGGTTGATGGTGTCCTTCCAGGTCAACCAGGGGTGGCTGGTGGACTGGAGGGAAATCAGGATCTGCTTGAACTGCTCGCGGGCACCAATCTTCTTGTAGAGGTTGATGCGGCCAGCTTCTGCCTCAGCTACGTAGTGGCTGTAGCGCTCAGAGAATGCCCTGCCGTAGAGCTCGTTGAGGTCGGTGACCTCGAGGGGGTCAAAGAGGTACCAGTCTTCATCGTTCTGGACACGCTTCATAAACTCATCGGAGATCCAGACAGCAGTGTTGGCGGTACGGGTACGACGGTAGGGGTCACCAGAGTTCTGACGCAGGTCAAGGAACTCGGGGAAGTCCATGTGCCAGTTCTCCATGTAGAAGCACATTGCACCGAACTTCTTGCCTCCACGGCTCACTGCACGAAGGATCGAGTCCAGGGTGTGCATGAAGGGGATTGGCCCCGTCGAGGTGGTGTTGTTCGAGCGGATAGGTGAACCCTGTGCGCGAAGCTTGGTTACCGAGAGACCGATACCACCGGTTCCCTTGGTCAGCCACATCACATCGCGAGTGGTCTTCGCGATGTGCTCCATGTCGTCCTGCATTTCGAGAACGAAGCAGTTGGCGAGCTGTGGGTAGATGGTTCCGGCGTTAACCAGGGTTGAACCTGCTGCGAGGTACTCGAGCTGGCTCATCTTGTTGTAGAACTTGATCGCGTGCTCGGTGGGGTTCTTCTCATTCAAAGACAGACCCATGGAGATACGCATCCAGAAGTACTGAGGAACCTCAAGTGGGTCACCGTTGCGGCCCTTGATGGCGTAACGGTTGTTGAGGGTAACAACACCGATGTACTTGAGCAGGTCATCGTGGCTGGGGTCAATCTCAGCAGCAAGAGCATCGAGGTCGAAGAGTTCGGTCAGGCGTGGGTCGAGCAGACCTTCCTCAACGCCGCGCTTCATGTTCTCAGCGAAGTGTTCGCGGTGCAGCTTCCTCAGCTGTTCTGGGGTAGAGAAGTCACCCAGTACGCGCTTGTAGATGGTCTTGAGCAGAAGACGAGCAGCAACAACGTCGAATGCAGGGTCATCCTTGACGTTCTGCAGTGCAACCTGGATAACTGCTTCATCCAGCTGCTGGGTGGTAATCCCGTCAAACAGCGTGATTTCGAGCTCGGTGGCAATCTGGGTCACCCACGCAATGTTGTCGTGGAGGCCATGTGTTGCCTCTTCGATCGCCATGTTGATCTTGTTGGCGTCATACTGCTCGCGCTGTCCGTTGCGCTTTACGACGGTGATTGCCACGTCTGTTGTCTCTTCCTCGTGATTGATCTGCTCTTGGTGCTTGACCACTATATAAGGGGTTGGGGGTGAAATTGAATCCCTAGATGTTGTGGGCGTGTCATCCCCAGTTGTGGATAACTTTTCCTCATTTATGCACATATCAACACCTCTTTTTGCTCTATTTGCGTAGAAATACATCTTCCGAGCACCCACGGACACTCAGGCGCCCACAAAATAGCCCAGCTAGAGTGGAGAGGTTGTGAAAACTTATCTAGAACTACTGCGGGTCAGAGGCGTAACCCGTGTTTTGTTGTCGCAACTTTTGGCCAGATTCCCCCACGGAATGCTCTCCATCGCCTTCTTGATCCACGTGGAGCAGGTTCACCACTCCTATGCGGCGGCTGGTTTGGTCGTTGCCGCTATCAGCCTGGGCGAAGCCATTGCAGGCCCCATTAGTTCACGACTGATGGCACGCTGGGGCATGCGCCCACTCCTGTCGGTGATGACAATAGTTGCAGTGATTACCTTGTCGTCGATGGCAATCTTCCCGCTGTCTGTCCCCGCACTTGTCGTTCTCGGCTTTATCGGTGGATGTTCCTTCCCACCCATCCAGCCCGCCGTGCGCACCATCTATCCCAAGCTGGTTCCTAACCGCTTACTCACTCCCCTGTTTTCCCTGGATGCTTCCGCTCAGGAAATCATCTGGATTGTGGGTCCCGTGCTCACCACCTTTGTCGCACTCCGCGTGGGCAGCGTGGAAGCAGTGTTGGCAGCGATGGCCTTCCTCGCTGCCGGTGGGCTGTGGTTTATTACCTCACCTTCGGTAGGTCAGGTTCGCATTCCCATGAGCAAGCGTCGCCTCGGCGGCGTGCTCTCCAGGCCACCGGTCATTATTTCCACCCTGCTGGGCCTGACCCTGGTTGCCTGCTTTGCTGCCGTGGAGGCAGGAATTATTGGCCTCTTTGGTGAGGATGGCCCCGAAGCTGGATGGATTCTGGCCATCTACGCCCTGGGTTCCCTCGTGGGAGGCCTAGCCTGGGGCCACCGCGAAATTGCCCCCTGGTCTATGACGCGCAGACTTCTGTTGGTCTTTGCTGGACTTGCCGCTGCATCACTTTCGTCTGACTTCTGGTGGCTCGCTGTCACCCTGTTTATCTCAGGTCTAGGTGTTGCCCCTGCCCTCACGGTGCTCTTTGCCAATGTGAGCGCCACCATGAAGTTCAGTGAAACCGCAGAGTCCTATGCCTGGATTGGCAGTGGTCAGTTGATTGGTGCCGGGCTGGGATCAGCCGTTGCTGGTTTATGCATTGACCACTTTGGCGCCCAGACGGCCATTATTGCCGCAACACTTTTTGCCCTCATTACCGCCATTGGCGCTTTAGGAACATTCCGCTGGAGCCCCGACCTCCGGGGAGGCCACGGGGCTCCGCTGCCCGATACTGGCCCTGTAGAAACGATCAGCTAAAGAGCGAGAGAAGCCCGGCGGAATGCTTCCGTCAGAATCTCGGGGCTGGTTGCCATGTTCACTCGAATGTGGCCTTCGCCACCTTCACCGAAGACATGACCGCTTGAGAAGGCAACCTTGCCCTTTTCGAGGAAGGCCTGTCCCGGGTCATCTCCGAGCCCCAGAGCTCGGCAGTCCACCCACGCCAAATAAGTGGCTTCAACCGGGGTGTATTTCGCACCGGGCAGGAAAGTGTTCACCAATTCGGTCACGAGGTGACGGTTGCGGTCGATGTCCTTGTTCACGGCAGCAATCCACTCATCCCCACCACGCAGCGCTGCAACGTGGGCAATAGTGCCCAGGTGGCTTGGGGCTTCGAGATATTCTGCCTTCATCTTGCGCACAAATTCTGAAGACTCCTTGTTAGTCACAATGAGTGCACCCTTGAGACCAGCAAGGTTGTAGGACTTGGAGGCACTGGTCACCACGATGGCATCCGCTGCCTCGGGGATGTCCAGGATCGAGATGAACTCGAAGCCGGGCATCGTCAGTGGGGCGTGGATTTCATCGGAGAGAATGCGGATGCCGTGCTTGTTGGCGAGCGTGGCCAAGATGGTGAGCTCTTCACGCGTGTGCACCACGCCAGTGGGGTTGTGGGGGTTGCTGATCAAGACCATCCCACCCTTACCCATCGCGGCAGCTTCTGCGAAAGCCTTGTCGAGTGTTTCTGGATCAAAACGTCCAGCTGCTGTCATCGGAGCATTGACCAGAGTCCTACCCGTGCCGGCCACAATCATGGCGAAGGGGTAATACACCGGAGGAGTAATCACAATCGGGGCACCGGCCTCGGTGGCGTGCTCAATGACCGAGCCCAGTCCACGAATCACATCGATGACGGGGATTGTGTAGGCAGGGTCGAGGTCGAGGTTCCAGTGTCGCTTCGAGTACTCAACAAACGCTTCACCATAGGCGTCTCCCACGGCATAGCCGGTGTCACCAGATGTCATTGCTGCATTCACTGCCTCGACAACAGAGGGCGCGATAGTGGCATCCATCTCTGCCACCCACAGCGGCAACACGTCAGGTCCGTAGTGCTTCCATTTGGCGCTGGTGCGGGCTTTGAGCTGGTCGAGAGTGAAGCTGGTGAAGGGAGTACTCATTGCTTCAGCCTAGGGCTGGAGACGAGTTATCTGCCAGTGACTATCCACAAGTTCGTAACGCACGCGGTCGTGGAAACGCATCGAGCGACCCTGCCAGAATTCGAAGGCGTGAGGGATCACACGGAAGCCACCCCAGTGCTCGGGTCTGGGCACCACGGTGTCGCCGGGGAACTTCTCTTCCAGTGCTGCCAGTTGCTTGTCCAATTCCTCACGTGAGGCAATAGGCGCTGACTGGTCACTTGCTGCCGAGGCGAGCTGAGCACCCTTGGGGCGACGGTTCCAGTAGAGGTCACTCACCTCTGCCACGGTGGGCTTAGCTTCGCCATAGACAATCACCTGGCGCTTGAGTCCATACCAGGGGAACAGCAGCGAGATGCTGGGGTTGTGCAGCAGAGCCTTGCCCTTGCGGGAGGTGTAGTTGGTGACGAACTCGAGGCCCGTGTCGTCCAAACCCTTGAGCAGGACTGTGCGGGAACTCACTGCACCATCGGGATCGATGGTGCTGGCCACCATGGCGTTGGGCTCAAAGACGTCCTCGTCTTCAGCTTGCTTCAGCCACTGCGCAAACTGAGCCAGAGGATCAGGCAGCGCAATCGATTCGTCGAAGGGCACATTGCCGTAGTCGGTGTGACGAGAAAGAGATTCCATAACTATGCCTTCGGCTTGAGTTCGCCGCGGATGAGCTTGTGTTGAGCAGCCTGGGCAACCGGGCGAATCGTGATCATGTCCATGTTGACGTGGCTAGGAAGTTCAATGGCGTGCACAATCGCTTCGGCAACATCTTCAGCCACCAAAGGGTTCTTCACATCTGCATAGAGTGCGTCGACCTTGGCTGTGTCACCACCTAAACGGTTGAACGCGAACTCATCAGTCTTGACCATGCCGGGAGCAATCTCCAGAACACGGATGGGTTCACCGGCAAGCTCTAAGCGCAGCACACCCACGACACCGTGAGCGGCAAACTTGGCCGCGTTATATCCGCCGCCGCCTTCATAAGGAACGAATCCTGCCGTGGAGGTCACGGTCATGATGTCGGCGTGGCCGTCTGCTGCTGCCTTGCGGAGCAAGGGAAGCAGCGCACTGGTCACGCGCTGAACACCAATGACATTGACGTCAAACATGCGCTTCCAGTCCTCAGGGTCGCTGTCTTCAACCGAGGAGGCGCCGAAGGCGCCACCGGCGTTGTTCACCAGAGCGTGAACAGGGCCTGAATCGGCGAGAAAGTCACGCAGAGAATCCACGTCTTCTTGCTTGGTCACATCAGCAACGAAGGTGCTGATGCCGGTCTCTGCTGCCAAGGCAGCAAGACGATCAGCACGGCGGGCAACACCCACCACGCTCCAGCCATGCTGGGCGAAAAGACGTGCAGTGGCCTGACCAATACCGGAGCTTGCTCCGGTGATAACTACGCGACGAGTGCTCATAGAGCAAACCTATCGCGGGGAAAGCAACGCTTCGACTGTCGGAAGAGATTTATCCGAAGCGACCGTTGACGTAGTCATATGTTCGAGGGTCAATAGGACTGTCGAACATTGCCTCAGTGTCCCCATACTCAACAATTGCTCCCGGGGTGCCCTGCGACGCCAAGAAGAATGCACACTGCTGAGAAACTCGCTGAGCTTGTTGCATGTTGTGGGTCACAATCACAATGGTCACGTCATTGACAAGTTCCAACATGGTTTCTTCAATAACACGAGTCGAAGTGGGGTCAAGGGCTGAACAGGGCTCATCCATCAGGAGCACTCGAGGCATCACCGCAAGTGAGCGCGCAATACAAAGTCGCTGCTGCTGACCACCGGAAAGCCCGCCACCTGGAGAGCGAAGACGGTCACGAACTTCTTTCCACAAACCAGCACGAATCAAGCTGGTTTCAACCAGCTCATCACGTTCGTCATTGCTGACTTTGATTCCTGTCAGAGCTAAACCGGCAACCACGTTGTCATAAATGGACATGGCAGGGAAAGGGTTTGGCTTTTGGAACACCATGCCGATTTCGCGACGTGCTTGTGTTAGCCGAAGTTCTGGATCGTAAATGTCCTGACCATCAATCAATACTTCTCCGGCGAGCTGAGCAGAGGGAACTAACTCATGCATGCGGTTGAGAATTCGAAGGAAAGTTGACTTACCGCAACCAGAAGGACCAATGAGTGACGTAATGACGCCGGCAGGCATTTCGAGTGATACTCGGTCCAATACTTGGTGGGTTCCAAACCAAGCGGAGATGTTATTGGCTTGCAGAGTGGCAGGTTCAGGCTTGAGCTCACTGAGACGCGAACCAGAACTAGAGCTACTGTCGCGCTCTCGTGTGAAAACTCCTTTAACAGCCCCGAGGCCATCCTTCATAGAGTCAACAAAAGATCCCGCCATAGAGGGCTTCTTAGCTTCAGAAGTAGTCATCAGTTTTCTTTCTCTAGTGGGCTTAAAGAAGATTGGGAAGTAATCGAACGAGTTGGTCAGAAACAAGCAGCCCGGTCAACAGGAATATGGGAATAAACACAATCCAGGTTTTTTCCAGACCTACTCTTCGGTAAGCCCAGATAGCTGCAATTTCAACCACGATGAGGAGTTGCAGGGCGAAAATGAGTGCCCACAACATGGTGGTGTCGGTTGCCAGTTCACGCTCATTCAGTGCAAGTGTGTTTGTCCCTGTGTATCTGGGTCCTGGATCCAAAGCTTTGACAGATGCCAATGCAATTGCAGGATTCCGAGTGTCTGTAGCAGGAGCACCTGTTGGTGAAGGTGTTGCAGAGGTGGTTGGCTGAGCACTGGCGATTGTCGTTGGAGTAGGTGCAGCTGTTGGGCCTGCTGTAGGCAATGCTGCTGAAGTGGAATTCGGCATTGAAGTTGCTGTCCCAGAAACGGCAGGGGTGGACGAACTCTTAGCAGTAGTGACTTGAGCCAAAATGGTCTCGGCCTGGCCCGGTGCCGTCTTGGAAGTAGAAACCAATTGTGCATCAACCCTCAAGACACCATCCGGTGTATACGGACCACCACGAGCGGTTTCCAAGATTAGGCGTCCCACTCCTTCTGCCGGTTCAGCTGGTCCAGGGTCACCTGCATAACGAACTCCGATAACCGAATACACGTGATATCCCTGTCCGGTAATGAGAGAAATACGGGTCCCTGGCTGCAAGCTTTGAATGTTCCCAAAAGGACCTCCATAAGCTGCTGCTCGCGCCATGATGACACTCACACCTGCTTGACCGGGGAGAACTGTGTCGCGACGGTGGCCTGGACCTTTTTTGAGGGATGCAGAGTCGGTTCCTTCAACAACCACCTCATTGACTCCCAAGTCAGGAATGGTCAACACAGCAACAGGCGCACCATTGGGTAGAAGGATCAAATCTTTATCACCTTCGCTTACAGGAGCTGTTGCGAGTGCGAGTTCTTGACGGAACTGGTTAGAAAGTTGTTGCTGAGAGACTTCGTGTTGCAAATGACTCAAAAAGAACAAATTGCCAAAAAAGCCAAAAATGATTACGGTTACCGCAATCAACACGTTGCGTGTCAATAACTCTCGGCTTGTGAAGTGCCGCGGCTCTCGAACCATCGCGGGCAGCCTGCGAGGCATTGGTGGAGGCGCCTGTGGATCTTTTTTCTTGAACTGAAAGATTCCTGTTACGCGCTCAGCGAGTGTGAGCGGGGCTTGAGGTGCAGATTCTTTAACCTCACGGCGAGACGAACCTGGGGCACCACTGTCTGCTTTCGAGTCAGCACTCTGAGCATCAACAGCTGCACGAATTGCTCGAGCTGCCTCAAGTTCCTGCTCCGAAACAAACGGATTCCCTGGCTTCCAGCCTCGGGGAGGTTTGGGGAGTTGCGGTCTATTGTTCTTTTCCTCAGCCCGAGCCATTTTCTGTTTCCGGCGGTACGAAATCCACACCATGACGTCGTTGGCGCGGCGATCAAACCAATCCACAAAAGAACTCACTGTGGCGCCCCCACAGGTTCACGCTCTTCAAGAACGTCGACGCTTTCTGCTACCAGTTCTTCTTCATTTTCATGCGTTCGAAAGGGCATCATCTTTCGTAACTGACTGAACAGCTCAGCAGGAGTCGGCCAGTGCCAGAAGCGGTGGCCAAGTAAATAAAGCACAACCAGACTAGAAGCGGTGAGCGCTCCAAGGATCACCCACAGAGCAAGAGCGATAAATCCACTAGAGAGACTGAAGGAGGTGAGGGTGTTGCCATCAACCTTCTCGGGAGGAACGAAAGTCATTCGTGCGGAATAAACACCCCATTGACCAATATTTCTCACAAGAGCAGTTATTTCACGGGTTTCACCTGGTTTTAGATTCTGAATTGTGTAGTGAGAGAGCTTTGCGATGGGCATTCCCACAGCATTTTCAATGGTGAAATCTAAAGTGGCATCCAACGTCTGGCTACTAACGTTTCTCACTGCGAAAGCGACTTGAGCTGCAGGAGAGAATGGGGTCAAGGGGTATGACGCATGAGCTACCAATCCGCCTACATAAAAAACGCCACCCAAGTTGAAGGGATCTGGCCCCAGCAATACTGCTGCATCAGCTCCAGTCACGGTTTCTTCAGTGACAGTCGTTCCAGAAGCAGTGCCTGCGGCATTAGAGGCGCTGCGTGATGCGGCGGCGCTCACACTCTCACCACCATTAGTTGGAGGAGCGATAGTTCCCGAGCTGCTGACGGAGAATGCCACGGCGACGGTGGTGAGCTTGGTGCCATCGGCAAGGGTGTTCGTAGCGGAGATGGTGTGATCGCCAACCGGGAGGTTCGCAGGCAATCGGACTGATGCTTCAAAACGGCCGGTTGAGTCAGCAAAACCCGACGCAATCAAGACAGGGGTTGAGTTCGCAAATATCTCAATATAGGAAAAGGGTTCGAGACCACTCAACACAATGGGGAATACAGCTTCCGAGACGGGGGTATTAACCGGTACAACCACCGGAGTTTCAGTCCGGGGAGAAGGAGCGACGGAAGGAGTTACCACCTGCACAGTGATGGGGACGCTGTCATTTTCATCCGCGTAAGAAACGCCCGCAATCCCGAGAGCAATGCCCCCAACCATAGCGAGAGCCAGAGCCGCACTAATTGCGGGACGTGAAACGGAGAACGACATCATGACGCCTCGACGCTTTCTGCGGAGGCGCGGCGCTTCTCTTCAGAATCCATGAATTCAAGCCATGCCTGTGCACGTTCGTGGTCACGCTTTCGACGCCAGCGAATAAAGAAGTAGATTCCGCCAGCAAGGGCAAGAATAATCAGCAATGCCCAGGGCGCCACGAACAGCGGAACATCACGTTCAGCTTCAGGGAGAGGGCCTGGGTTGATTGCATCATCGTCGATTGTTCCAATGATGCTGATGGAGGGGTTCAAGAATATCCATTGGCCCACTCCTTCCACTGGAACGGTCATGCTGCGGGAGGTTCCTGGAAGCATTTCTGGAATATCAACACGGACTGTGCCCGAAAGAGGGATACCAAACAAACCTTTGACGAGTGCCACGGCATTGGCACCCAAAGACACGTTTCCACTGTTGGTAATTGTGAAGGTGATATTCATTGTTCCCGCAAATGGATTAATTGAGGGCTGATAGTCAGCAGAGATGGAACTCACCGTCATCAGGGCCGTCACATCGCCTTTGACACGCAAATACAACCTCGTGGCGATGCGACGATCAAGCTTGACCTGATCCGATTCCGTCAACGAAGAAATAATCATCCCTCCTGCGTGATCACCAGGGCTTGCATCCGCGGGAACGTTCACTGTGAAGGGAAGCGAACGAGATTCACCTGGGGCCAAGCTCAGCTCCATGCGATCAGATCCGTCAGCAAATGTGACCCAGGTACCAACGTCGACCGGCGTGAGATTCGACTCCAATAGAGCGTAATCGCCGTTGTCGAGGTTGTAGGCATCTGTTGCGTATACAGAAACCTCAGCGGCCGTAGAACCAGAGTTCGAGACTAAATATTCATCTTGGATGACTTGGCCGGGCTCAACTTGGTAGGAAAAACGTGAACGAGTTTGATCAATTTTCCCTCCATCAGATGGTGCTCCAGCAATACCCGCCGTGTCTTCAGCTCGGGCAGAAACAGAGTCCGAAACAACAGAGCTAGCGAGGACAGAGAATGCCACAAGTGCTGCAAATGCTAGTAAAAGCGGCCGACGAGGTCGAAGAAGGCTCAAGGTGAACAAACGCATGAAATAAGTAAGCCTTATTCTGCTTTCCACCATATGGACAGATGGTTAACGCCCGGGTGAACAGAACTGAATTAAGAAAACAGATCTGCGCTATTTAGAGACCAACGTGATGGTCACCGTGGCGTTATATGTGCCCACCGGATACTCCGGAGGGGCAACAAAAGTGAGTGCCGCATCGAAGGTACTGTGCCCAACGGAAGAAGCTTGAGCTGCGGCATCAGCAAAAATCATTGGGTACGCAGCAGCACCAGCGAGGGTAGCTGTTCCGAGGGAGATTCCACTTGCTTCTGTGGAACCAGCAACCAATTGTGGAGCAGTACCCAATTGACTCTTAGAGATCGTTACGGTGTTGTCGGTACTCAACACAAAATTGGTGACATCGGCATACATTGTCCACCCCTGCTTGGAAACAGTTCGTTGGTCATTAACCGAAATCTGT
This sequence comes from Aurantimicrobium photophilum, assembly GCF_003194085.1. Lineage (NCBI taxonomy): Bacteria > Bacillati > Actinomycetota > Actinomycetes > Micrococcales > Microbacteriaceae > Aurantimicrobium > Aurantimicrobium photophilum. The sequence goes on from NZ_CP023994.1 coordinate 1,373,242, forward strand.
CCCAACATTCCGGTGGAGGTCGAGACGTTGTTCACCAACACAGTTGTTCCCAAAGTGGTGGCTGCCCCTGCTGGGACAACCAAAGAAAGTGTTCCATCACCGGTAGAACCAGGAGTCACAAGACCTGCGCCTGAAACATTCAGTGAGGCAATAGCGTTCCTGAAAGGAACACCTGCTGCGGTCGTGCCTTCAGCAAAAATGTCATGGCCTCCGACAGCAAGATCCGTAGGTAGAGCAGTTGTCACGGTGTACGTACCCGTGCCATCTGCTACGCCTGCGGCGATTGGTGTCGGATTTGTATCCACCAGAATGTGAATTTGTGAACCGACAAGTAGGCCAGAGACGGTGACCGAGTATCTGGCAGTTGCAAGGGTATTTCCAGAACCAGACGGAGTTGAACTTGAATCAACGACATTCACGGTGAAAGAAATATCTGGGCTTGCGACAGAGGTGGCTTGAGCTGAACTCCACGACCCGAGCACAACGACAGAAACAGCCAGCACCGTGAGTGCGGCTGTGCGAATCGCGGTGAAGAAACGCATCGCAACCCTTTCCGAGTGAGGTGATAAAGTGGGGGTTTCCTATGGTGAAATGCGGGAGAGCCGGTCCGGGCTCTCCCGCATTTCGTCTTTATAGAGTTACTTCGATACCAGAGTCAGGGTCAAGGTCGAGGTGTAGGTACCTGCGGCCTTGTCCTGTGGCGCTACGAAGGTCAACGAACCATTGAGTACGGTTGTGCCAACCGCGCTATTTGGTGCTGCCTCCGCGAAGAGTGCTCCATAGGTAGCAGATCCTGCAACAGTTGCAGTTCCTGCAGTTACTCCCGCGGCAGTGGTCGAGCCAACAACAATCGCTGGGGCAATACCAAGATTTGCCTTCGAGATGGTGTTTGCCGAGTCTGCCGAGTTGACGAAATCAGCAACTGTTGCTGTCAAGGTCCAACCCTGACGAGTGCTGATACGTCCATCATTCACCGTGATGTTCGGGAGCGTACCGGTGGTGGTCGAACGGTTGTTGACCAAAGAGGGTGCCCCGAAAGTTGCTGCAGCACCAGCTGGTACTGACAGGCTCAAGGGGCCGTCTACTGCAGCAACGGTAGTCGCCGAAAGAGCGATGTTACCGGTGGTGACAGCAGAAGGAGCAGGCGTGCTCGATACATCAGAAGTCGCAGCGAAGGTGAATGCACCCGTCGAAGCGGTTACTGCAATAGAGCGGTAGTAAGCACCAACAATGGTTACACCATTGTTGGTGGTGCAGGCAATACCCAGTGAGTAGTTACCACCAGATGCCTTGACTGCAGCCTGACCGGGTGTTCCGTTGATCATCGAGGTAGGCGAAAGGTCTGGCAGGTTGACATTCTTCGTACCAGATACGAATGCGTCTACCTTGTATGCCGACCAAGATGCCTTGGTGCGCTCAGATCCAGCTGGTGCAAGGAAGCCATATGCACCAGTTGCAGTTGAGGGGCATGCAATCGGAGGAAGTGCAACGTCGCTCGCAGAGGAGGAAGCAGTGAAGTTTCCAGCCCATGCGTTACTTGCACCATCGGTGATGAAGGCACCAGTATCGCCGTTGGCGAAGTAGATGGGGCCATCTGAACCGTTGGACTGAGTTGCTGCCGAAGCAGCACCTACAGCCCCAGCGATCAGTGCGACGGAAGCGATAGCCGCTGCGCCGAACATGCTCTTTTTGTTGAGTTTCACGTTTTTATCCTTTTAGTAGAGGAGCAACTAAGACTTAGCTACGCGGATATTGACAGCGGAAACCGAAGGAGCAAGGAAGCCAAACTTCTTCTTTACTGCCAAGGTTGTGCTGGCAAGAGCACTTGCACCGTTGTAGGTGAGGCTCTTGGTGTTAGTGGTGCTTACTACGTTGGCAAGGTCTGCGTCATATGCAGGGTCTGCTGCGTTTACACGCGCATATTCAACGACGACGTAAGTGTCACGCCCCCAGGTTGAGTTTGCGTAGTAAGAAGCATTGGGCTCAAGTGCGCCAGCAGAACCATCAACTGCAGCAACTGGAGTTCCTGCTGTGGTGGCAACACCAGCGATAGTTGCAACAGCCGACTGCTTTTTGAAGGAAGCGCCATTGCTCATAGCAATCCAACGAGATGCAGACATTGGCATAATCGAGTTTGTAGCAAGCGAAGAAGCGTCGTGCTCCTGGCCAGTCTTCACGCAACCACTTGCAATAGCAGGAGCTACAAGTGCCTCAGTCAGGCTGATCTTTGCCAGGAAGTCCTTACGGGTTCCTGAACCAGCCTGGGGGAGGTAAGCAGTAACTGTCTGTCCACCGAAGATCTGTGTGGTGTCAGTTGTGCTGCCACCACAGGTGTACAAAGAGGTCAGCTGTGCAAGGGTAAGTGAGTCGAGGTTGGTTGCAAGAGCAGGCGAACCGCTACTTGCGCCGTAGGCGTATGCGATTGCGTCTCGACCGAAGGGAATGTAGAGCAGTTCACCAGCGGCGTTGGAAGTTCCCGAGCTCGAAGAGCGAGCGATGTCAACCTGACCAGTGATAACAACTGCTGCAGGTGCACCGGTGGTACCCGAAGTGTATGCAACACCGTCCATGGAACGGCTCAGCGCCTTCACACCATCACCAGAACCGTTGGGGCGACCGAAGCGGGGTCCGTTTGGCTTTGTGGTGATGTAAGCAGTACCAGTTGCATCGAACGAACCGAGAGTGTTTCCACCAGTAGTTGCACGAACGGATGCGCCTGAAATGTTGGTTCCGTTGACGATAGCGCTGACGACGTCTTCGAGGGTGTCCGATCCCACGATGGCGTAGCTGTTAGAGACAGGTTCTGCCTGAGCGGGTGCCAAGGCGAGGCCTGAAAGGGCAACGCCAAGAGTTGCAGCGATTGCAACTGATTTCTTTGAAATCACGAGGGATTCCTTTCCTATGGTTTGTTTTGTTGGGTGGTGCTTCATTGAACCGGGTGGTTCTTTGAATTTCGCTTGACATGATTCGCCTAGCGAAAGCTTGAGTTAGTTCAGACGCAAACGCCTCCGGCTGAGGAGCGGCACTGCAGCGGCAGCGGCAGCTCCCGAGAGAAAACCTGCTGGTACGGCAACCGCGAGAGGGCCAACCGAGGGATCTTTGGGAGTTTCACCGCTGGATAATGCCCCAGCTGCGTTTCCGGTAGCTGCCACTGTCGTTGCGGGGGCAACAACAGGAGCTGAAGAAACTGAGTTAGTCGTTGTGTAGGTTCCCTGAGAAACAGTTCCCAGATTCACAGCAGCTGCAGGCTTGATACCGGACTGGATAGCACTCGCAGCTTGAAGAGCTTGGTTTACCCAACTTGCTGGAAGCGGGGCGTAACCTTCCGGGAGTTCACCGGCTTCAGTTCCTGGTGTTTGACCATCTTTTGCAGCAAAGCGGATAAAGGCTGCATAGACCTCGCGCAAACCCGCATCTGACTGTTTGGGGTTAAGTGCTGCATAAATTGGCATCGTCAAGGGATATGCGGTCGTGGCTGCCTGTGCCTGTGAAGAGGCGAAGTCAAAACCATACACACTGGAATTGCTTGTTGGCGTCATAGCGGCGACCGCAGCACTCATGCTGGCAGTAGTTGGAGCAACAAATTCACCAGCAGGATTGAGCAACATTGCGTTGACATTTTGGAAGCGTGAACTTGCTCCAGCTGTCGTCACAGCCAACACCTGACGAGTTCCCAAGAAACTTCGACCGGATTTACCCCAAGCTGCAGGGATTTTTGACGTGTCCCAGCCGCCCAATACTTTTCCATCACCACGAAGAACTTGGAGAGCACCTTCTTGCAAATCATGTACATACGGTCTGTATTGAACGAGGTTCAATACCCCTGTTCCCTGGAGAGTATTGGCGTTATATGAGTCAGCTTTTTCGATGGGGTCAGCCTTGGGGAAGTTACTCCTCGGCAAAGAAAGCCCAGTTTGGGAGGGGTTCAGTGCCGCATTTGAGCTATACCAGGAATTCACAACCATGCCCCAGTCATCTGGGGTTCCTGCCAAGAATGCACGTGCATCTGGGTCGGCCATCACATAAGCCCAGAGCTGATAGGCGAGGTCAGAACGTCCTTGGGGGATAAGGAAGTCGCCTAGTGCTGCACCGTTGAGCTTCATGTACTGCCACTCAGGGTCATTGATGGCGAGGAACTCAGGATCTTGGGTCAAGTTTGTTGCGTTAGAACCTGGACGTTGTTCGTCGATGAAACCAACCTGTGTGAGAGGCGCACCAAAAGGAAGCGACTGAATGTAGGAGTTCGTCAACAACTTGGCAACAAGACGTGGATTGAGCTTGAGGCTGTCAAAGGGAAGTCCATTCCGCGCAACCACTTCGTTGGGAACGTTCTGATCCGGATCGATTTGACGGTCGATAGTGAAAGTGAGTGCAACGGAAGAGATTGCAACGGGTGCATAAACAAGGGGGTCAGAACTATTTGAATATGGGCGACTGGTGAGTGCGAGTGGACTGGCACGAGTTCCTGCTGCGGAAGTCAGTGCAGAGGATTCGTCTCCTGCGCTGACAACGAATGTTGCACCCGTGGAACCAAGGCACAGTTCTGGCTGCCACTGGGCAACTGCCTGAGCCATGAGCTCACTTCCGGCGATTTGTTTTTCAGCCGAACCAATTTGGCAGCGGACACCGACAGGCTTGAAATCTAATTCAAAAGCAATGTGATGCTTCCATGCGTCCCAGAACAAACCTGATTTTGTGACATATGGTTCTCCCACGTCGCTGGTTCCACGAGGAATAATAACGAGCCAGCAGGACTGTCCGGTTGTCACACCATTTGCGGTGGTAGGTGCACCACAACCCAAACCGGGTGACTCCATCACTGTCTGCATCTCAAACTTGACCGAGCCAGATCCGTCTGCAGAAGAAGGAGCCCAAGGGATTTCGTTTGTGGTGTATTTCGTGAAGAACTGGTTGCTGTTGACGTTGATGTAGTTCAGTCCACATGTACTTTGCAGGAAGACAGGATTGTTGGCGTTGTCTTTGCAGTAATACTGCTGCAATCTGTTGGTGGTGGGATTGAGAGCGATATCGCTGACCTCAACGCCAGTATTTGAAATAAAAGGTATTGAAGTGAGTGGAGAGTCAAATTGACTAGCTCCAGGAGCAGTAAATGGAACGTCATTCGCGTGAACATTGGCTAGCGAGGCCAAACTGTTTTCACGGAGCGCAGCTGCGGTTTCGAAACCACCGTATTGGCAAGATGTGCGGTCAGGATGCCCTGGCCAATTGGGGTCTTCCTTCCAGCACTGAGCAATCTGTAGGAAGTTCTCACCACCAGTACCCGCTTGCGGACGAAGGGTGGGAGCTTCCGCACCTGTCCAATTGATGGTGACACCCTGTGAACCAAGATCTGCAGTTTGTGAAACCGTAACCTCTAAATCAGGCATTGGTGCACTACTCACTGCTGGGTCATAAGTTGCGGCAGAAACTGTTTCAGCGGTTGAAGAAATAGCATTTGCTTCTGAAGTTTGACCAAGGCTGGTCAGCAATCCTGCTGCTGTTCCGAACAGCAACGCAACCACCAGTCCACTGATTCCCGAACGGAGAATCATGGATTTTCTGGGGCGAGCGTGGGATGCCACCGCGGTGTCCTTTGTAATTTAGAGGTTGAGACTTGCCTAGCAAAATAAAGCTAAGCCGGCTCGGTTAACCCCTTCTGAACAAGGAGGTAATACTGGCGGAACCGCGGGGTTGTTTTGGGTTATAACTTGGCTAACCAACGGGTAAGTCTGACTCAGGAAACCAGATGATGTTACCGATGAGATCAGTGATGGTGACATTAACAGTTGCCACTGCTGCTCCAGATTGAGCCATGCACTTGAAAGTGAAATTCTTGGGGGCAACAAGTAAGTCTGGGCATTCCACAACAGCTGTAATTCCCAAGTTGTCTTTGTAGTCAGCTTGAATCTGCATCGCTACGCGTTCGGGGTCAAGACGAATGAGTCCATCAGTGTTGAAGCTCAATACTCCAAACCCGATGAGAACAAAGCCGAGCACGGTTACCACGAGAACTCCTGCTAAAACTCCAAGCCAGCCCATGGTGCTTGCCTTCATATGGCGGAAAACGTCACGGAAGGTGGGTGCTGGCGTAGTGGGATCTTCAGAGCTCATTGGTTACTTTCGGGAAAAAGATGTTGGTTATTTCGGTTCAACAGTTGATTCGGGGGCAATGTGGTGTTCCCCAAACGACTTCCGTCGAATCAGATAGGGAGGAACGGCGACCGCCGCTAGTAGGAGTCCGCCGGCCGCAAGCATGAGGCTTTGGCGACCACCCCACGGTTCTTCATTGAGGAAGAAGGGGCTTGCAGCACCGACGCTCCCATAGGAGGTAGTTTTTGAGCCAGCTTTGCCTGCTGCTCCTGAAGCACTTCCAGCAGCACCAGAGGCAGACCCACCAGCGCCCGAACCTGAAATAGCAGTTTCCTGTGTTGCGCCGCCCGTACCAGTTGTGCACTGATCTGGTCCCTGTTTGTCACACTCGGCAGGCTGAGGCGCCGTGGCGGCCAGTGCATTGCTTGAGGGGGAATCACCGGGCTTGAACGTCGGGTTATTGCAAGAGTTGATGTCTACCGAAACGCCACTAGCACCAGGGATGCGCTGAATCTGTTCGAAACCTGCCATGACCAAGTTCATTGGCAGCGGCGAGTAGCCCAAGGCTTCAGCCTGTTGTTGACCCTCGCAGAGCATGTATTGCCCGAAAGCACCAAGGGTGGCGCCCTTCTCGGCCGTGAAGACACCGCCGGTTGCAGTGGGAACAATCATGTAGGAATAGCTGGAGAGCGGATAGGTTCGAGGGTCAGAGTTGTTGTACACGCCGCCCAGAATCTGGGTCAGGTAGTTTGCACCAGGAGTGGTGTCAATCTGGGCTTGCATCAAAGCAACAGCAACTGAAGACGCCGTTGGCTCAACGTAGTAGCCGGAGCTGTTCAGAACCTTTGCTACTGGAAATCCCGATTGAAGCGCATAGGAGTATTCAACGTACGTAATTGCTCCCTCGCCATAGTCCTGGCTAACGTAGCCGGAAACGCCGGAGGATCCACTCTGATATTTGAATCCAGGGATGGTGGGGAACTGGGAAGTCATACCCCGGTTCCAAACACCACCATGTTGTTCAGACATCCAGAGCGTGAATTGAGCTGTCGAACCAGATCCGTCCGAGCGGACCACGGGAACGATGGTCTTATCTGGCATAGCGAGACCAGGGTTATCAGCTTGAATTGCAGCATCATTCCAGTTGGTGATGGAGCCGGCAAAAATCTTGGCGAGAACTTCCCCGCTGAGCCGCATATTGGTGACCTGCTGGCCACCAATCTTGAGGTTGTACATAAACGAAGTACCACCGGCCACGATAGGCATATATGCATAACCGCGCGGAGGAACTTCAGGAGTAGAACCGTCTTCAGGTTGTGCCTGGAACGGAATTTCGGAAACTGCGAAGTCAACTGTTCCTGCGATGTAATCGCGGCGTCCAGCAGATGAACCCACACCTGAGTAGTTAACTGTCATGCCGTAGTTGGCAGCAACGTTTTTTCTCCACTGATCAAGCGCGTTTTGAGACCACGTAGAACCCGTTCCACTGATGGGAGCATAAGTGGTAGCGAAGGCGGCATTTTCGCCTGCCCCAGTGAATACAGTGACGAACGCAGCAAATGCTGCGACAACAAATGCCAGCCGGCTTAAGCGGCGGCGGGGAGCAGTGACGTTTTTCATCATGTTATTTTTCATCCGTCGGGCTGGTGGGGGGAAGATTCTGTAACTGCGTTTGCTGAGGGAGCAGAGCTGTCTGTGCCGCCCGCTCGCGATCTTTCGAGAGCTGAGTCATACGGCGAACATCACTGCGTGATTGGGCCAGGACACGGCGGTAACCTCGGACAGAAAGCTGACCGGGGCCACGGCCGCCAAAAATACGTGCAGCTGTAAACAAGGTCAGCACAACAAGCAACAGCACGGCAGCGGTTCCGAAACCACGGGCAACCATATTGGGCTCAGGTGACTTAACGAAGTCGAATACCTGCAGAGGAAGAGAAATCATGGGCCCCGAGAATGGGTTCAGGTTGAGAACTGCAGTAACGCCTGAGGTGAGTAAAACCGGGGACGTTTCACCGATTCCTCGTGCAGTACCGAGAATGACTGCAGTGACGAGTCCGGAACGTGCGGTCGGAAGAACAACTCGACGCACTGTTTGCCAACGAGTCGCACCCAATGCCAGGGATGCCTCGCGCAAGTTACCTGGGACCAAGCGCAAAACCACATCAGAAGCACGAATCACAATCGGAAGCATCATTACCGTGATTGCCATGGATGCAGCAAAACCGGAACGCTGATGAGTGATGAGAGTAATGATGGCGGCATAGACAAACAGCCCCGCAACAATAGAAGGCAATGCTGTCATGGCATCAGAAATCGTCCGCACGAATCGGGCGAAGGGGCCACCAATTTCGTTCAAGAAAACAGCAGTAGCGATTCCTAAAGGAATGGTGATGATGAGTGCCATAGAAATCTGCATCAGTGTGCCCATGATGGCGTGAAAAATACCACCCATAGAAAGCGGATCAAGTGGACCGGCAAGTTCCATCGTTTCAAAGTAGAAATTGAACTCGGAAAGAGCTTCCTGACCACGGAACAAGGTGAAAGTCACCACAAATAGCAGTGTGCCTACGAGTAAAGAACCTGCCGAATACAGCAGTACGGTCATCAAGCGATCTTTGATGTCCTGCAAGCCGGAGCGAAATGAAATCAACAGTGCATAAACGCCCAAGAATAGAAGGAAGGCGACCACAACAAATCCGACATCACTGGTCAGCGGCGTAAACCAACCAAAGAGAAGGAAGGTCAAAGAGAGGCCGGCAACAGCACCGCCAATCATGTCGAACTTGTCCTCAAGGCGCATTTTGCGCACTTCGCGAACAATGCCCACCGACTGGCGGTCAGGATCCGGAAGAGAGGTTTTCTTCTCAAGTTGGTTTATCGTCATCATCTGTCCTAGCTCTGGGCGCCTGAGCGAGAACGGGCAACGACAGAAGAAGCAGTGAAGTTGATAACAAGGGTGATGAGGAAGAGAACCAAACCAGCGGCCATCAGCGCAGAAAGACCAAACTCACTTGCTTCGCCATAACGCAACGCAATCAAGGCAGAAACAGAGTTTGACCCCGTCTTTAATAGTTGCCAGTTGATGACGAAGATGGGCGAGATGATCATATACACAGCGATGGTTTCACCTAATGCGCGGCCCAAGCCAAGCATTGTTCCGCCGATAATTCCGCCACGGCCGAAAGGCAAAACAGTTGAACGAATCATTCCCCAGCGCGTTGCACCCAAGGCAAGTGCACCTTCACGCTCGCCCACCGGAGTTTGTGCGAAAGCTTCACGCATGACGGATGTTTGAGTAGGCACAACCATCAAGCCCACAACAATTCCCGCGATGAAAGCTGAAGAAGTAAACGCAGAGGCCTCTGATAAGGCCTCCCCACCTTCGTTGGTCACTGCAAAAATCGGAATCCAGGAAAAGTAGGTGGAAATCCACAGGGATACCGGGATCACTGCACTCTGCAAGAAAAAGACGCCCCAAAGTCCGAAAATGACAGAAGGTACAGCTGCCATCAAGTCGACCAAGGTGATCAGGCTCTGGCGGATCTTGGGGGAAACAACTTCAGAAATCAGAAGTGCAGTACCTAGTGAAAGTGGGAACGAGACACACAGTGCGACCAAAGCGATACTGACCGTACCGAAGAGCACAGCTGCAACACCGAATTGCTGAGTTTCAGGAGACCACTCTTGTTCGGTAAGAAAACTAAAGCCAGCTACTGAAAGCGCGCTACTTGCCCGGATCGAGAGGAACAAGCCCACAGCCAACATGATGGCAACGGTAAACCCGCCGGCGCTACGTGCCACGATTCGGAACACCAAATCAGACACCGACTCTTTTGAAGACAGCTTCCTGGGTTGGTTCCCAGCAGAATCGGGATCGTGGAGCTCGTTGTGTGGAGGTCGCACCATGGGCGTGCGCGTATTAGCGATGAGCACATCTTCAATCGCTTGGAAATTTTGTTCGTTTTCCACCATTACCTCGTAGCTAAGTTTGAGCGCTATCAGTTAACGGAAGGTTTCTGACAGTAGACGCCCAGGTGGACTAAGTAAAGATTTCGAGAATTAGGGTTGAGAAGTTGCGGCGGGGCTAGAAATAACTGTGGCGGCTGGACTGGGTATCACTGAGTTTGAGGGAACGGGCGACGTTGCGGGAATGTTGTTGATTACAGCAATGACTGTTGAACCCACTCGCAGCAATGAACCACCAGAAGGTTTCAACTGAAGGACACGAGAAGACACCACTGAACCGGGATCTCCTACAGGCACTCCATCATCCCCGTTGAGCGCTACCGTGAAACCGGCAGCACTGAGTTGTTGCAGCGCGTCTGCACTAGTGAGTCCAGTAACTTGTGGCACCTTGTTCCTGCCGGTGGCAACATTCAGTGAGACAGTGCTCCCGCGTGGAACAAGCTCGCCAGCAGCGGGGTCAGAGCTAATGATGTGATCAGCCGCAAGAGGAGAGTCACTCCTCGTTTCTTGCCCAAGTACGAGTCCCAGCTTCTCTAGAGCTTGGAGAGCTTGTGCCGGAGTCATGTCAGTCAGAGGCGGAACACTGAGCATCTCTAGATCAGCCGTATTGCTCGGAGTTGCGGAAGTTATAGAGGTATCTCCACCGACACGTAAAGACCCGACTGCAACATCTCGCATTCCCGGCTGAGCGGAAATAACACTCATCACGACTGCTGCAATGAGAAGGGTTCCAAAAATGGTCGGCCACACCCATGCTGCAGCAGTGATATTTCTCCAAAAACCACGAGTTGGTTTGGATATCGATCTCTGATTGGAATCTGTCTCTGCCTGTGAAGATGCCAGTAACATCGTCCGATCAAGATCCACAAAAGAATGAACTTCAGCTGCTGGCAAGACTTTTGTGTGATCGAGCTGACTAAATGAAACAGGTAGGACTTCCGTCGCAGTCTCGTCCCTTCCAAAAATCGCTGCCAATGATCTAGCGAATTCGTCCACGTTGCGATAGCGCATCATCGGGGACTTGAGCATTGCTTTGACCACGGCTCTATCTAATTCCCGTGGGATGTGGGCCATCATCGCTGAGGGAACCGGGGGTGTTTGATCTAAGTGGGCCTGAACCAGTTCTTCAGGACTGTCCCCGGCGAAAGGGGTGAGTCCAGTGAGCGCGAAATAGAGGACAGCACCTGCTTGGTAAATATCTCCCGAAGGATAAACCCCATCACCACGTGCCTGTTCTGGCGAGATAAAGTGAGCATTGCCAACCACACCAGACTTCGTCCGCGTCGAAGTTCCTGCCTTTCCAACAAGACCGTAATCAATAAGTTTGACGTCAGCAGTGGCAAATTTCGAACTACTTGCTGTGTCGATCATCACGTTTTGTGGTGAGACATCTCGATGGACAAGCCCTGCATTGTGAAAAGCACCCAACCCAGCCAAGACTCCCCGAGTCAGGGTGGCAGCTTCTGCAGGTGCTAGTGGGCCAAAGATCTCTACGTATTCGACAAGGCTGATTCCGGGTGCCACCTCATAGGCAATCCATGTTGCGGGTTCTTCCCCCTCAACACTCTTTCCCCAGGCAATTACGCGAGTGATGTTGATGTGCTCAATCCCCTGCATGCGAATCGCTTCATCAACAAAGCGTGATGCTTGCTTCGGGCGCGCAGCCATACGAGGGTGCAGTACTTTAACAGCGACTGCATCCCCCGTGAAGGTATCGGTGGCGAGGAATACAGAAGCTGAGGCTCCAGAACCAAGCAGGCCGCCTAATGTGAAGCGGGAAAGCACATGTTTACTATGCCTTGCGCTGGTAAACAGTTACCAACCGCAAAATGAACGGGTTGTTTGTTGAATCTCTCTCAGTGAGAAGTAAATTAGCCTGCGCGACGGCGACGCAGCACAGCGTCGAGGTCGAGGGAAGCGGACTCGGTCTCAGCAACCACACCCATGCCAGCAAGACGTGCGGTGACACTGTCAGCAACAGGAACCTGAACAGGAGTTGCGGGGACGGATCGGCGCAGGTTCTCAAGACCTGCCTGATCCATGCTCATGCGCTCAACCAGTGCCGACTCCTGAGCGTTCTGACGCATACGGTCAGCAGCCAGCTGAGATTGCACAACGGCCTGAGCCAGTGTTCCTTCTGAGAGGTGGAGTGGGCGAGGAAGAGCTGTGGGGGTCCAGGTTCTGGCAGCGGGAGCTGCCTTGTAGTACCCCTGGTCAAAGATGTCTGAAGCAAAGCGGTTGGCATTGGCAGGAGCGAGTTCAGCTGCTGCACTGCTGGAGACGACAACTTCCTGGATCACCAGCGCGATAGCGAAAGAAATGCAGGAGATGGCCAGGGTTTCCCAGCTGCCACCGTTAGCAAGAATGAGAATGCCGGCAACCACGCCAGCAATAGTGGCCAGCAAGAAGATGGCACTGGACATGCGGTTGCGGCGAGCTCGGTGAGCGGCAGTCACTGCTGCATCGTCATAGCCGACGGCGCGACCAGCTGCCTGGCGAACCTGAGCACGAGCGGCAGCTTCTGCCTGGCGCAGGACACGCTTTTGTTCAATCACAGCGCGTGCGGATGCTTCCACGCGAATCTCCTCGGGAACGTCGGTTGTTTCTGCCAGCGCGCGGATGGTTTGTTGCATGCGCACGGCATTGCGCTCGGTCGCATCGAAGTTGCGACGGCGCAGGTAGGTCGGAATCAAATACACAACCCAGAGGGCAGCAGCAATAGCGAAAACTATGCCGCCACCGAACATTCCACCACTCATGTTTCTAAGTTACGAGTGAAACTCCCCGTTGCCCTTTAAGGGCAGGGTGTGTTGTTTTCCTGTGACGAAGCTGTTATCTACCAAGTGCATCAAAGTCAGCGGCAGGAACCATGCTGACATCGGCAGGAACGAGTCCCAACTGCCATCTATTCAAGACGCCCGCAGGCACTTCTTCTTGTGTGAGGGCGTAAGAAAAGTGGTCACGCCAGTCGCCGTTAATGTGGATATAGCGGCGACGTAAGCCCTCATAACGGAAGCCCAACTTCTCCACGATGCGCAGCGAAGCTGCGTTCTCGGGACGAATGCAGATCTCCATGCGGTGAAGACCCAAGTTCTGCAAGCAGTAATCCGTTGCCAGGGCAACGGCAGTGGGAGTGACACCCTTGCCTGCCACGCGTTCTGCAACCCAGTAGCCCAGCTGTGCGGAGGAGAGAGACCCATAGACAATGCCGGAGACGTTGAGTTGACCAACCAGTTCGCCGTCATATTCAATGGCGAAGGGCAGTCCCGATCCCGCGCGTGCGTGGGCTAGGAGGTTCTTGATTCCTGCTTTGGTGTCAAAGCTGACAAAGCTTTGAGGAGCGGTGGCTTCCCACTGGCGCAGCCATGAGCGATTACGCATCAGCTCTTCTTCGAGCTTCTTGGCATCGCGGGGTTTAATCCCACGAATGCTCACGCGACCCTCGGTCAGAGTCGGAATGATGGCGGCCATGCTCACCAGCCTAACGAAGCCCACTGGCTGATGTGAGAGGCAATTAGACTGGGGGCATGACCGAAGACCTCGTAGCCGCAAAGCAGGCTTTGCGTGCCGAGATTCGTGATCGTCGCCGCAATATGAGTGCCCACGAACGTGATGCCGACACTGCTGCGATTACAGAGCACTTGAAGCACCTGGTTGCTGCTCGTGGCGTGAAGAAGCTGTCCTGCTATCTCGCCACCCCCACTGAGCCCGAAACCCGCCCCTTCCTCACCTGGGCCTATGAGAACAACATTGAAGTTCTCCTTCCGGTGACCCGGGATGACGGATTGCTGGACTGGGCCATTGCTAATGACACCCCCGATGAGAACATCGGCCTATTTGGATTGCCCGAGCCCACCGGTGAGCTGCTGGGCCCCATCGCCATCAATGGCGTGGACCTCATCATTGTTCCTGCGTCAGCAGTGGATAAGAAGGGTGTGCGCATGGGCTGGGGTCGTGGCTACTTCGACAAGACCCTCGGCTCGATGGGCAAACGTCCACCTGTCTATGCCATCGTGTTCGATGGTGAATACGTTGATTCACTCCCCCGCGAAGTGCATGACCAGCCGGTGACCGGCGTGGTCACTCCTTCCGCCCTCATTACGTTCTAATTCGCACCACCAACGCAACACGGAGATCTTGTGCCCACCTATTCCTACCGCTGCACCGAGTGTGACAACGCTTTCGATATTCAGCAGGCACTCAGCGATGACTCACTGACCGAATGCCCTTCCTGCAAGGGCAAGCTGCGCAAATTGTTCAACACCGTGGGCGTGACGTTCAACGGCTCTGGTTTCTACCGCACAGACTCTCGATCGGGTGGAAACTCAAAGAGTTCAAGCTCGAGCTCATCGAGTTCTTCCAGCTCGTCCAGCTCTTCTTCCTAAGAGGCTTTAGCCCCAGTGGGGTGGTTTGTCGCGTTTGAGCTGTTCGTCGTTGCTCAGGCTGCGCTCTGCCCAGTCTTCCCCTGAGTCGTCTGCAGGAGCATCAACAAAGCTGGGATCAACCGTGACACCCTCTGGTTGCCACTGAACACGGCGGTTCTTGCGTGAACGAGGAGTTGGCGCAGAGTCGGACTTCTCAGCCATCAGATGCGTTCTTTACTTTTCAGGAAGATCGATGGGCTCAGTGATCGCGTCAGGCTCAATACTGCGAGGAGAATCTGCAACGACCTCGGTCACCGTGACGGATTCTTCAATCACATCTTCGATGAAGAGTTCACCATCAATTTCTTCGACAACGACAGTTTCCGTCAGCTCAACGGAGACAACTTCTTCCACGATCTCGTTGTCGATGACTTCTTCGACGGCCTCTTCCACCACAACCGTTGAGGTTGCTGCGGCTACCGGAATCTCGATGGGTCCGGTTTGGATGTCATCTTCCTGAGGCTCAACACCGATGAGGGCGGCGATACGGGTGGCAACAGCCTCGGGGTCGGCAAAGAGTTCAAAGGCGTGAATGCGGATGTAGTGCCAACCGAGGCGGCGCAGCATCTCGGGACGCAAACGTAGTGATTCTCGCAGGCTGCCTCGAGCCAGCACAGCATCGGTCTCCACGGCAACAGCACGGCCTTGGAAGGACGCTGCCAGGGCAATCTCGCCTGCGTGGTTGAGCGAGACGCGTAAGCCCCGGCGCTCCAAGCGCTTCGCCAGGTCAACCAGCATGGGCTCGGGAGCATCGGTGTTCTCGGCACGAGTGTGAGGCTTCTCCGTCTCGGAGAGAACCTCAGCCAGTGCACGCATACCGTCCGAGAGGCGACTCTCATCGATGTCACCAGGACGGAAGCAGGAGACAATCTCCATCGAACGACGAGCACGAGTCATGCCCACAGCAAGCAGACGTTCACCACCGGGAAGAGCCAGTGCGCCAAAGTCAGAAAGAAGTCGACCGTGTGGGGTGCGACCATAACCGATAGAGAAGATCACGCGGTCGCGGCTTTGTGCCACGGCTTGCTCAAGGGTCATCACAGCGAATGCTTCGGGGCGATCTTCCAAGATGAATTCGGCCAGGTCAGCACGGCGAGCAAAAGCAGAGAGAACGGATTGCTCTACGCGCACGGCATGCTTGGGGCTGGCCGTGATGACCATGAGCGACTCGGTGGGGCGCTCAGCTGCGTGTTCGAGCACGAGCTCCACCACACGTGAGACTTCAGCATCCACGCTCTCGACAGCACCGGTAGACGAGTCGGGCATTCCCGTTCCGTCTGCGATGTAGTGCAGGCGCAGGCTGGAGTGACCCAGGAAAGTTCCTGCCCAGGGCAGGGATGAAATCTTGCCGCCATAGAAACGGCGGTTGACCACATCTGCCAGATCTTCGCCGCCGGCACGGTAGCTCTGGGTTAGCGTGCGCGCAGGAAGAATGCCGCTGAACTGGGCCAGCGCAGACTTGCTGTGCCAGGCGTCGGCATCGGTGACGGGAGGAAGTGGGTTCTCGAATTCACCCATGCCGGTTTCAAAACGTGAGGGGGTCTGGGTGACGGGGTCACCGAAGACAACAACAGCTGCACCGCGGCGGATAGCCCCGGCATTCTCAGCAACCGTGGTTGCTCCCGCGTCAACGAGGAAGACAGCATCGAAGGAAACTGAGTCAGGAATGAGGTGAGCTTCATAGGGCGAGCACAACCACACAGGTGCAATCGACTTAGCCAGACGAGGAGCAAGAGCAATGAACTCATCTGGGCTCAGTGCTTCTCCACGCAAGCTTTGACGCAGGCGCTCTGCCTCATCAGGAAGGTCGACCAATCCAATCTTCCACAACTCAGCCAAACGGGCTGCCAGCAGTCCGCCATTGGCAGACGCGTGAGCGTCGTCAACGAGACGGAAGTCTGACTCGAGACGGTCCAAGATGGTGGTGTTGGCGCTGAGCAATGCCTTGTCGTTGGTGAGCATGCCCTCGAGTACCGACTGCCACCAGGCAAGTTCAAGCTCGTCCGCTACTTCTTCTTCGGGCACGTGGCGCGAGGAGAGATCAGCGAGCAAAACATCGAGATCAAGTTCACGCAGGTGAGCCAACAGGGAGGTACGCTCCTGTAAGTTGTGTAGAACCTCAGACTCGGCAGCAAGACCCGAGACCTTGTTCGTCAGAGTTGCAATAGGCAGCTTGGCGAAAGAGTTGTCCGTGCCATTGAGTCCCAAAGCAATGTCGAGAACAACGAGTTCGGACAAGACCTTGTCGTAGTTGGCAAGCAGGTCAGCAACACCGACGGGAACCTCAGGGACGGCACCGGCAACAACGTAGCGCTGCCACAGCACACGCTGCTGCTGAATCTCGGTGAGAGCTTCGTGCATGTCAGGCACGTTCGCACCGGGGCGCACGTATTCGAAGGCCAACTTCTTCAGACGACGGCGGTCACCACCGCTCATGCCGCTACCTCGTCCAGAGGTGGCAGTGATCAGCTCAGTGAGCGGGCGGTCATATACCGAGGGCAGGAACTTATCCAGGGTCTCGCGAATGTTCACGAGAAGTTCGAGATATATGCCGAGCTCTTCGAGGTTCTCGAAGGGACGCATCTTGGTGCGACTAAAGACTTCCTCAGCACGTTCGAGCAGCTTGGGTAGTTCGGTGGTGTGCAGGCGCTTGGCCTGCTCGTGTGCAGCGGTGGTTTCCTCAGGCGTGGGGAAGTTTGCCCCATACCAAGGAGAGTCATCAGGGCCGTAACGGAATTCACCGAGGGCTGCAGCCTTGATCAGACTGGCTGCCGCCTGGGGTCGAGAGTTCGCGAGGCCTTCGATGGCACGGCGAGGTAAGCGAGCCGTGGTTGAAGGCGGAGTGGGCAGCAAGCTCAAACGAGAGAGCTCCTCGAGTGCATCCAGGACAGAGACGCCGAGAACTTCGTCTTTGCGGGTGAGCGAGCTGCGGTAGTCCAGCAGAACCTTGCGCAAACGAAGCAGGGCGTCGTCCACGTCGGTGACGTTGGGGCGCGTGGCCTTCTCGTTGCGGAGGATGGCGTTGATCAAATCGCGACGCAGCGTGCGAGGTGAAACGGTGAGTCCGTCGAGACCAACCTGACCCAGACGGTGAACAACCGAGTCCAGGCTTGAGCGACGAGCACCGACTACCAGCACGCGCTTGTGTGCTCCGGTGAGAACACCAATGGCGTTCACAATGGTCTGCGTTCCACCTGTGCCCGGCAGCGTCTTCACAACCAGAGAATTACCGGCGGCAATCTCGGCCACGATGTTCTCTTGCTCAGCATCTGCATCGAGCAACAAAGTGTCCGTTGCCGGTGGACGTTCGTCCTGACCGACAACGACAGCGTCCTTGTGTTCGTTGGTGAGGCGAGTGCGCGCGGTGACATTCCCGGCGAGCGCATCCAAGATGGGGTGAGCGAGCTCTTGAACGTCCGCCACCATCGCGGCGGAGAGATCAGAGAAGCTCGAGGCAACCAGGCGAGGCTCCACCTCGAAGTTACTCAGGTGCTGAGTCAGTCCACGCAAGCGCTCAATGACAGGCAGTGGGTTGAACATGCCATCGAGGTTGGCTAGCGCAACGAACGAGTCAGCATCTAGTGCGATACCGAGCTGGCTCTCCAAAGCACGTGCGAGCTGAGGGTTCAGGAAAGGCTGACCACTGAGCTTGAGTTCAAAGTCTTTGCCATAGCGACGCAGCGACATCGGGCGCAGCAACACTGGGCCACAGTAGTCGCGGTCCTGGAAGGTCCACTTGGCAATACCGAGGGCGAGGTAGACAGATTCGATGCTGCGCATCGAACGCATCTCGGTGCTCTTGGCCGAGATAGCTGCCGCAGCCAATCGAGCGTTACGCAGAGCGAACTCTTCACGAATCAGGTTCGAGAGCAGGGTGGGCTTGCCCGAGATAAACGAGGGCAGACCACCGGGGTGAATCGAGGTGAGCTCAATACGGGTGCGAGGAGTATCGACGAACTGAATCAAGGGTGAGGTGCCACCGACAACAGCAAGTTCTTCACGCCACTGGTTCCACACAGGCTCTGCCACGTTGATGTTGGACAGCGCGGAGTTGAGGCTTCCCGCGGCGGGAGCAAGCAGATCAACGGCAGGTTCTGACTCGGTAGAAAGCTCGGGAAAGGGGTCGTCATCGATCGAGATCTGCTCGCCGATGTTCGACGGAGTCTCTTCTGGTTCTAACGACTCGTCGCCAGACTTTCGATTACGGGGCCACACATGAAAAACACTATGTCTCAGGCAGGGATAAACCCCGTAGTGACACCTATTTTTGAGGGTTTCCTAGCTGTTAGTCAGCAGCTGCCAGCTGGCCGCAGGCCCCATCAATTTCCTTGCCGCGCGTATCGCGCAAGGTGGTGGGAATACCGCGCTCTTCAATGCGGCGGACAAACTCTCTCGCAATGTGAGGCTCGGAGGCAGTCCAGATGGATCCAGGGGTGGGGTTCAGCGGAATGGGGTTCACGTGAACCCAGCCGCGGCCGCGCTCGTTGAGCTTGTCCGCCAACAGATCAGCACGCCAGGCGTGGTCGTTCATGTCCTTGATTAGGGCGTATTCGATGGAGACGCGGCGACCGGTCTTCTCGTAGTAGTTATAGGCCGCATCCAGGGCCTCATCGACCTTCCAGCGCGAGTTCACCGGGATGAGTTCATCACGGAGTTCGTCATCAGGAGCGTGAAGAGAAAGGGCGAAGGTGAGCTGCAAACCTTCATCTGCGAGCTTGTGAATTGCTGGAGCTAAGCCCACAGAAGAAACGGTGATGTGGCGGGCAGACATGCCCAAGCCTTCAGGCTGGGGAGCGAGCATTGTGCGCACTGCCGTCATCAGTCGGTTGTAGTTGGCCAAAGGTTCACCCATGCCCATGAACACAATGTTGTTCACGCGCTCAGGCTGACCTTCAGCGTCTTGGTTTCCTGCGTTCCGACGCTTGCCGCCAAGTTCACCGGCAGCAATCACAGCATTTGCTCGCACAACCTGGTCCACAATTTCGGCCGCAGACATGTTACGCGTGAGTCCAGCCTGACCAGTTGCACAGAACGGGCAGTTCATGCCGCAGCCTGCCTGGGACGAAACACAGAGCGTGATGCGACCGGGGTAACGCATGAGCACGGACTCCACCAGAGCACCATCAAACAATCGCCACAAGAACTTGATGGTGTCACCGTTGTCGGTGCTCAGGCGCTTGACCTCGGTCATGAGAGGAGGCAGCAAAGACTCAACGAGTTCAGCACGACCTGCTGCAGGCAGGTCGGTCATCTTCTCGGGATCACTTGTGTAGTGAGAGAAGTAGTGCGTGCTGATCTGCTTGGCTCGGAAGCCGGGCAGACCCAGTTCGGTGACCTTGGCTTTGCGCTCGTCTGGAGTGAGATCAGCTAAGTGAACAGGGGGCTTAGCTCCGCGTTTGGGCTGTTCGAACTGCAGTGTGGGACGACCATCAGCATCGACGTTTTGCTTCCAGCCCTCAGCGGTGGGGCGAACCTGGGGTCGCTCATCTGAGCGAACGGTCAGGTTCCTGGCTCCACGCTTTTCGGTCATAGTTCAAGTGTGGCATGAGCTATACCCCCGGGGGTATAGTTATTGATGACGTGAGGAGTCACAAATGTGTAGAGAAGTAACCTGCCGTAAGTGCGGCAAAGCCACCTGGGCTGGCTGCGGTCAGCACGTAGATCAGGTCATGCGCGGTATCCCCAAGAACCAGCGCTGCCAAGGACACGAAGCAGAACCCGGATTCTTCGCCAAGCTTTTTGGCGGCAAGAAGTAGCTCTTTCTTAGAAAAAACAAACGCCCCTCACGGGGCGTTTGATAATGGTGCACCTGCTGCAGGTTTACTCGAACCCCGCACCCGGGGTCGTCTCACCTCAAGAGCTAATCTTCCGCTCGACGCGATCAAAGCGCCCCGCGCAAGGTGACTTTCGATCGAAGCGCGCCCGTCAACTCCGAGCCGATGAAGCGCAGCGGCTTGTTGACCACTATCTCGCTACTCGTAACATCCGCACGGTTGCTCGAGACCTCGGACTATCGCGCACCACGGTCACACGTATCCTCACCGAGCACGGCGTTAGTACCTCCCGTGGGATGACGGAGACGCAGCTCGCGGAAGCAGCCGAGCTTTACGGACAGGGGCTCTCGAGTTTCGTCATAGGCAAGCGGCTCGGGTTCGACAACCACACCATTTTGAACGGCCTTCGCAGACGAGGAGTTTCCATTCGCCCCAGGTCGGGCGGCGGCTGACTTGATTAGTGCATGTCGTGCGCCTGTACCGCTCCTGGAGGTTCGAGCTGGAATGTTGCATGGTCGATCGCAACCGGGAAGTGCTCGGCGACACAGCGCTGCAGCGCTTGTGTGATTTCGGGTGCGTGGCCGTCGTAGAAGCAACCTGCCTCGACGACAACGTGGGCAGTCAGTACGGGCAGCCCAGTAGCAATCTGCGTGATGTGCAAGTCATGAACGTCGACAACATGATCCTCGTCTCGCAGGTGCTGTCGCACATCGTCGAGGTCGATGCCGCGCGGTACTGACTCGAGCAGCACGTCGACGGCGTCCCGCAGCAGGCGCAGCGTGCGGGGGATGATGAGCACCCCCACCAGCAACGCAGCGATCGAGTCGGCCTGTTGGAACCCCGTGGTCATGATGACGACGGCAGCGACGATGACAGCCACCGACCCGAGTGCATCGTTGAGCACTTCGAGGAACGCGGCCCGCATGTTTAGGTTGTCGCCGCGACCGCCCGACAGGACCACGATCGCGATGATGTTGGCCAGGAGGCCGACGATGCCGAAGACGAGGAGCTCGACGCTGGCTATCTCTGCCGGTTGACTGAATCGCTGGACGGCCTCGATGACCACAAATGCGCCCACGCCCAGCAGTACGGTTGCCTGCACGGTGGCAGCGAGCACCTCCGCACGACGAAGACCCCAGGTGCGACGTGATGTTGCGGGTCGCTCCATGAGCTTGGCTGCAAACAACGCAACGAGCAGCCCACCTGCATCTGTCAGCATGTGGGCCGCGTCCACGAGTAGAGCAAGCGACCCGGTGATGATCGCCCCAATCACCTCAGCGACGAGAACGCTGGCGGTAAGGCCAAAAGCAATCGCCAGGCGCCGTCGATTTATCGTGCCGCCGGCATGAGTGTGCCCGTCGGCGCTCACAGGTGGCTTTCCTCGTCGTGGTCGTGGTCGTGGGTGCTGGAGTCTTCCATGAGTTCGCCGATCGCGGTGGCGCAGGTGTCACCGTTCCACGCTTCGATGCCCTCTCGAATGGCGAAGGCTCCGATCACGAGGGCGGCGAGCGCATCGGCCCAGGTCCATCCGAACGCGGCGTTCGCGACGAGGCCGAGCAAGACCGCCGCCGAGAGCAACGAGCAGATGAGGGTCTGCTTGGAGTCAGCCACCACAGTGGCGGAGCCGAGTTCTCGACCGGTGCGCCGCTCTAGAACCGAGAGGAATGGCATGACGACCACGCTGACGGCAGCGAGCACGATACCGACGTTGCTGGATTCAGGAGTCGTCACCCCGGTCAACGAGAGGGTGGAGCCCACGATCGTATAGGCGGCGAGAGCGAAGAAGGCGAACGCAATCACGCGAAGCACCGGCTTCTCATATCGCTCCGGGTCGCGACGCGTGAACTGCCAAGCAACGGCAGTCGCCGAAAGCACCTCCACACCAGAGTCGAGCCCAAAACCGATGAGCGCAGCCGAGTCCGCGGCAGCGCCGGCAATGAGGGCGATGATGCCTTCGATCACGTTGTACCCAATGGTGACGGCAACGATGATCTTCACTCGTCGGCGCAACAGAGCGGTGCGACTCGCCTCCGGTTGTGCTCCCACCATGGCCGTCACGCGCGCGTCTCCAGATCGTTCTCGTTCACGTCGCATGCGTCGACCGGATCGACAGCGAGCACGACGCCGACGAGATCCTGGAGCGCGTGACGCAACCGCGCATCCGAAATCTCATAGAGAACTCGTCGACGGGAGGGCTTAGCGACGACAATTCCGCAGTCGCGCAGGCAGGCGAGGTGATTCGACACGGTTTGCTTCGTGACGCCCAGCTCGTCCACCAGCTCCGCCGGGTAGCGAGACCCGTCAAGGAGCGCCAAGAGGATGGCGACGCGCGTCGGGTCAGCGAGGGCTTTGCCGACCCGACGAATCGCGTCAAGTCGAACAGCAGTCGAAGTGGTCATGCTCTGATAGTACATCAGGGCGTGTACTAATGACAGACCAAAGGTCGCGGCGGCGTGAGTTCTGGCCCTGCCCCTACCCGCATTACGAACACCCGCATGGCCTACCGAACGGAACACCCGAACGGAATAGCAGTGCGCCTGCTGCACTCGTACTCGAACACTTTCACAGGCGCAGGTGGCCCTCAAGAGCTCATCACGCGAGCCATCAGTGGAGAGCGTCACCCTGCGATCTCGGCGAGCGACTTGGCGTCCGCTCGGCAGCTCCGGGAGCGTGAAGTCGACCAACTGGTCGCGCGGTACCTCGACGTCCGCAACATGCGGCAAGTCGCTCGCGAGTGGCAGATCTCCCGGACAACGGTCGCCAAACACCTCGCCGACCGAGGCATCGACACCTCACGGCGAATGAACGGGACAGAGGTCGCCGAAGCGGCACAGCTCTACGCCGAGGGGTGGTCCAGCATCCGGATTGGGCAGCGCCTCGGGTTTGACAATCACACGGTGCTCGCCGCGCTTCGCGGTGCCGGGGCTGAGATCCGGAGCCCGGCGGCATCCCGCAGAGCGCCTTCTACTTCGGGTCGCGGGCTCGTCGCTCAACCGGCTAGGCAAGAAGTTCTGGGTCGATCCAAATACCGTGAAGAGACGCCTTTCCGAACAATAGACCTCGAGGGACCTTCCTTGGTTTGAGAAAAGCGTTCGAATACCCGCAACTGTCAGCCTTCACAGAAGGACCACTACGCCACTTTGGCGTCGACGTAGCGGAACACCGTTCGAGCGGAGTCGATCGCGAGGTGCGCCTCAGGATCTCCGAGGAGGGCTTCGTTCGCATGCGCAAGGCTGGCGTGGTTCCTGATGGTGTTCAACGCGTCGAGCGCGGTGCTCATCGACATGATCATGCGGCGGGCTTCGTCACTGAACGCGACCGTCTCTTTGAACCGAGGATGGTTCTCGCGCAGGACCTTGAGCAGGACCGTTATCGACGGGTCGCCCTCGGGGACGGTTATGCTCTCCGCAACGCAGAGGGCGCGAAGGTGACCATGCAGTGCGGTATGGACCCGATCGACCGCGCTGGACGGTCGCCCCTCCCGGATAAGTACTTCGGCGTCCCCCAGAGCTGCCCTAACCACTTCGCTAGTGCTAGCGGGTGCAGGACCCGCCACGCCTTCGTTCACCGCAAGGGCATCGAGGGCATCGAGAGCCGCGCGCGTGAGTTGTCCAACATGCTGCCGTCGGGATGCGTACGTACCGAGGTTCTGCGAGTAGAAGCCGTGCCACTCCCAGAGCGTTCTCCAGGGAAATGGCGGCTCCAACCGAAGACGGCGAAAGTTGGCGACGAGCATCCGGTCGCTTGACTGGTAGTCGGTGTCCACATCTTGAATCCGCGATCCGCCAGTACCAGTCGTTACGATTACGTTTGACTGACGCTGAACTAACTCCTTGAGTTGCTCGACCGAGAGCGGCTGCGCCATCTAACTCTCCCTCGTTGCGGAGACCGAGTCCACCATGACCAGCAGCCCAGTCCTACTCATCGACGTCATCCACGCCGACTTTACCTTCGAGCACGGCCTGCACTTGATCTTCGAGCGCGAGGTTTCCTCGGGCACCGAGGTCGTTCATGTATGCCTCGGCTTGGTTCTTCAGGTCGCCATCTGACGACAGCATGGCGTTCGCGATCACAACAGGAATGGCGTGCCGGCTCAGGTCGAAGGCGACCCGGCCACGGTCACCGTGCCCGCCTAGAAGGAGCTTCAGTACAGCGAGCGCAGCGGCCGGGTCTGTGGCCGATGCCTGCGCCAGCTCCTTGCCAATCATGTGGCGCTCGGCGGCGAGTACTTCTACTTCTTCTGCCGAGGGAAACAGCAAGGGATCTGCGACTCGCGCCACCTTCCCTTTGACCTCGTCGAGGATGAAGTCATCGAGCACTACCGAACGGTGAAGCTCAATCCGGACTTCATCGAGTGGGTGCATGATCAGATTGACGGCGCGCTCAAGGACCAAGCCGGGTCCCAACGTCAGCTGCGCGAACAGATCCAAGGCCAGATCGCTCGCCTACAAACACGTGCAGATAACCTCATTGACCTTGTCGCCGATGGCGGACTTGCCGGTTCGAAGGCCCGCGAGAAGATCACGGAGATTGAACGTGAACGAGCAGGGCTCGAGGCCCGACTCGGCACCATCGAGGACGACCTCAGCATCGGCGCCGACTTCATCAAGGGATGGCTCGAGCTGCTGCGCGACCCCTACGAGCTATACCGCAACGCGAGCAACGACATGCGCCGCGAACTGAATCAGGCGATCTTCAAGCGAATCTTCGTCCTCGATCAGGACCGCGCCGAGTCAGAACTGCAGGAACCCGTGCGCCTTCTGCTCGAAGCACAAGCCGAGTGGGCTGCATCGTTCGGCGTCGGTATTGATCTCGAGACAAACGAAAACGACGCCGAAGCGTCGCTGGATTCTGGAACGACTAGAGAAGACCAACTAGAGACCGTGGAAAGGGACTTTAGTTCTAGTAAGCGTTCTCTGGTGCCCCTGAAGAGACTCGAACTCCCAACCAACTCCTTAGGACGGAGGTGCTCTTCCATTGAGCTACAGAGGCGTTACTCCAGTCTAAGCGCTGGAGTTATCTAGGCCGCTGGTGCTAGGTAGTCATCCCAGGCAGTGTCCCGGTGATCAAGACCCATGGCGAACCAGCTGGGGCCAGCAGGCATGCGAGGAGTAATCCTCAGGCGCCAGCCCATCTCTTGGGGAGTGCGGTCGCTCTTGATGTTGTTGCACTTGAAGCAGCAGGCCACCAGGTTCTCCCAGGACTCTGCTCCCCCGCGAGACTTCGGGATGACGTGGTCAATCGTGTTGGCACTCTTGCCGCAGTAAGCACAGTGGTGACCATCTCGACGCAACACTCCACGTCGGGTGAGTGGCACTCGCCTGGCATAGGGCACGCGCACATAGCGGGAGAGGACGATGACCGAGGGGCGATCAAACTGTGCCGTGATGGCTTCGACCGGGTGGTCGGCATCTGCTTTGAGCACCGTGGCTTTCTGGCTCATCACCAGCATCAACGCTCGCCTGAATGAGACGATCGCGAGTGGTTCATATCCTGCGTTGAGTACCAAGGTGCGCACGGTGGGGCCTTTCGAGTTGGGCCTGCATGGCGTGCAGGCTGCTTGCCGAATGGTCACAAGAAGTGTGAAGGTTCCCGAGAAACACACAAGGGCACCGTCGTTACCGACAATGCCCTAGCGAAGACGTGCGCGTAGACGCTCACCTATTCGTTCGTGAAGTTTCATGAACCCTCCGCACTTAATGCTTGAGTTCAGAGTATTGAGCGCAGACAGCAAATCTCTAGCAGGCACGCCGAATCGTTATCGGGAGTTACCCCGAGAACACGGTCGGTATTTAGCCGACGCGAACGAAGAGTGCGTAGCTTTGTGGATCAGCGGAGATGGAGGAAAGAACAGAGGTTCCACCAATTCCACCCTGAGCTGCCAGGCCGTTACCTGCATAGATAGCGAGGTGGTTACCACGCATCATGATGTCACCAGGCTGAACCTGGTTGGGGTCGCTGAAGACGGTGCCATAGCCACCGAACTGCATGGGGCCCAGGTCAGGAACCGAGTAACCCATGTTACGCAGAGCCTGCTCAACGAATGCGGTGCAGTCACCGGGCATACCAACGAGGTTCAATGCGGTGTTGAGAAGTGCAGAGTTTGACGCGATTCCAGAAACATCGACAGAAATGCGTGCGGAAGATGATGCGCGAGCTGCAGTAGCAACTGTCACAGCTGCAGCGGTGGAGTATCCATCGCGGCTTGCAGAAACCGCAGCATCGCCAGAGACAACAAGTGCCTGAGCTTCTGCAGCAAGCTGAGCCTTGTATGCCTCAACGTCAACGTGATCGCTGGAGTCGATTGCATACGCAGGAATCGAGAAGGTGGCCATCAGGCCGAGTGCCACAGCCATCACCCCGGCACGAGCCCAGTTGCGACCGTTGTTTTCGGTGCGTGCAGGGCGTGCTGCACGAAGTGCAGGCTTTACTGTTGCTACCTCCTGGGCAGCAGAAACGAGTGCAGTGCCGCGCTCACGTGCAGAGGATGCGAAAGAGCGTGCAGTCTTGCTGAGTGTTTTCTTTTCCGCGAGCTTGCGCTCACGGCGTGACGAGAATTCGTCGTTACCTAATTCGGCCAAGGTATAACCTCCGGCGTCCCAACAAGCTAGGTTGCTTACCCCGTCACGATGCAAAATTTGCTTCGTTTCACATATCGAGAGACGGGGGTTGGGACGTCTCGCTATGTGGCTTCGCAACCCTTTGGTGGTTGTAAAGCTTGTCCAGACTACGCGAAGTGAGCCCAAAAGTCACATTAGCGACACGACAAAATCACAAAAAGGTAACGGGCGATTTACTACAAGCTGTGCTCAACAAAGATGTGCACCGCAACATCTAGTGGTAAATCGAGTGAACCTGTGAATCCTGTGGCAGAGACGCGGACGCGGTCACCATCTCGCTTGAAGGAAATGGTGGAGCCGGGGGTGAGGCCATATTCGGCAAACTCAGCCAGGGTTTCGGGGTTGATCTGTGCTGGTTCTCCTAGGCGTCGAACAACACCCGTGCTGAGCTCACCCGAAGCTTGGAGCAGATCAAGCAGGTTAGCCACGCCATCCAAGAAACCCTCGGCGGGTTCAATGCCCAGCTCTTCCAGACCTGGGATCGGATTGCCATAGGGAGACTCAGTAGGGTTTCCCAGCATTTCCATGATGCGACGCTCTACCTTGTCGCTCATCACGTGTTCCCAGCGGCACGCTTCGTCGTGAACGAACTCCCACTCCAAACCAATGATGTCGCTGAGCAAACGCTCGGCCAAGCGGTGCTTGCGCATGACATGTACCGCCTTTGAACGACCCTCTGCGGTGAGCTCTAAGTGCCGGTCATCCGAAACCAAGACAAGTCCATCGCGCTCCATGCGCGCCACTGTCTGAGACACTGTGGGACCGGAGTGACCCACACGTTCAGAGATTCGCGCACGCAAGGGAACAATGTTCTCTTCCTCTAACTCGAGGATGGTGCGCAGATACATCTCCGTGGTGTCGATCAGATCTGTCATGTTCACTACTTTACTCGCGCGAGAGTTGGGGAATTTCGGGGTGGTGACCAAACCCTAGAATTGATTCATGGCTGAGATCACCATCCCCCGCGAACTTCTTCCCGTTGACGGCCGTTTCGGCTGCGGACCTTCCAAAGTTCGCCCCGAACAGGTGGCAGCACTAGCTGGGATTGGTGCACAGCTGTTGGGTACCAGCCACCGCCAGGCACCGATCAAGAACATGGTTGGTCGCGTGCGATCTGGTCTGAGTGAACTCTTCAACCTGCCTGATGGCTACGAAGTTCTCCTCGGCAATGGTGGCTCCACCGCATTCTGGGATGCAGCCGCGTTCTCTTTGATTGAGAAGCAGAGCCAGAACATGGTCTGCGGTGAATTTGGTGGCAAGTTTGCTGCCGCAGCCAAGACCCCCTGGCTCACCGCTCCCGATGTGATCAACGCCCCTGCCGGTTCTCGCGCAGATGCTGTCGCCAAGGCGGGCATCGACACCTATGCCTGGGCACACAACGAAACCTCCACTGGTGTGATGTCACCCGTCAAGCGCGTGCACGGCGATGCCGGTGCGCTCACCGTGGTCGATGCCACAAGTGCTGCAGGTGGTATCAAGATTGACGCTGCCGAAACCGACGTCTACTACTTCGCTCCACAGAAGAACTTCGCTTCAGATGGTGGCCTGTGGTTTGCACTGTTCTCCCCCGCAGCAATTGAGCGCGTGGAGCGCATCGCTGCCACAGACCGTTATATCCCTGAATTCTTGAGCCTCAAGAACGCCATCGACAACTCTCGCCTCGAGCAGACCCTCAACACTCCTGCCGTGGCAACCCTGGTCCTGCTCGAAGAGCAGATCAACTGGATGAATGCCTCCGGTGGTCTGGACTGGGCAGATGCCCGCACTAAGGAATCGTCCAACCTGCTCTATAGCTGGGCAGACCGGGTGGACTACGCCACCCCCTTCGTGACCAACCCCGAGCACCGCTCACAGGTTGTCGTCACCATCGACTTCAATGACGACTTCGACGCTGCGGCCATTGCCAAGGTGCTTCGTGCCAACGGCATCGTCGATACCGAGCCCTACCGAAAGCTCGGACGCAACCAGCTTCGCGTGGCTACGTTCACCGCGATTGAGCCCAGCGACGTTGCCGCGCTGATTGCGTCAATCGAGTACGTACTCGAGCGCCTCTAGAGGTTAGTTCTCGTCGTCAGCGTCAGAATCTTCTGCGCTGTCGTCGAGGTCATCAATATCGACTCCGTCGATATCTCCGCCGTGTGTAGGAGCTGAGACGAGTTCCTCGTCGTCATCTTCCTCATCCTCGTCGTCCTCTTCGTCGTCCTCGTCATCGTCGAGGTCGTCGTCGTCTTCCTCGTCGCTGTCATCAGCATCCGAGTCATCGAGGTCTTCGAGTTCATCGTCGAGAATGGTGCCATCGAGAGCACCCTCGGCGAGGTCAAGCAAACCTTCGGGAAGTTCTTCATCGAGCGCAATACCGGCAGCAGCTGCCTGCTTCTGAGCTTCGAGGAATTCTGCCAAGCGCACTGACCAAGGAACCCACTCGGGAGCAACGAGTGCACCCTCGGCAGGAAGCAGTTCTGCCTCCATCACGGTGGGCTCTTCGCCTTCGAGGGTTGCCAGTGAGACATTCCACACCCAGTTGGGATAGCCATCGAGCTTGCAGTGATACTGCAAGGTAGCAATGCCATCGTGGTCGATGGTTTCTACCTCAAGTTCACCAATGCTTTCAGGCGTGGTGATTTCGTGCAGCGCAGCAAGCGCCAAGCGCTGGTGGGATGCAGTGAGTGTGGGGAATGGCTTAGACATCAAAGTCGTCTGCTACGCGACGAAGCAGAGCTGCGATCTTGCTGCTGTGTGCCTTGTCAGGGTAGTTGCCGCGCTTGAGGTTGTTGCCAATACCGTCGAGCAGCTTGACGAGGTCTTCCACAATGATCGACATGTCGTCTGCAGGCTTGCGGTCAAGCTTCTCGCGACCTGCAGGAGTCTCGAGCACGCGGACAGACAGTGCCTGTGCTCCACGCTTGCCTTCGGCAACACCAAACTCAAGGCGTGATCCGGGGCGAACCTTCGCACCTTCGGGCAGGGCGGAAACGTGCAGGAAGACTTCCTGGCCGTCGTCGGTAGAAATAAAGCCGAAGCCCTTTTCCTCGTCGTAAAACTTCACTTTGCCGGTTGGCATTTTTTCCTCCTGCGATTGGTGCAACCCCCAGTTTACTCAGAGGTAACAGAAGGCACCTATCCTTAGAGGTATGGCAACAGAGGACACATACGAAGCAACACGTCTCGAACGCATTCTGGGAACCATGGTCGTAGCCATTGTGGGAGTATCCATTCTCGCTTTTCTGGCTATTGTGACCGCGGGTATTACGAACCTGGATCTCACCAGTTCTTTCGGCACGTTTGTATTGGTTCTGCCCGGCATCGGCCTTCCGATTGGCTTCATCCTGATGGTCTCTCTGCTCATCATCAATATGGTTCGTCGCCGCCGCGACGCATCTGCGGGTTCTCGTTAACTCGCCTACAGGCAAGTAGGAGCCTGTGTCTTCCTCGTTAGAACTTTCTAAGCGCCTGCGCGCGCTGACCGATGAGCAGCTTTCAGAGCTTGCCTCAACCCGCCTGACCAACAGCACGGCCATCAAGGATTACTTTGATTTAGCGGACGCCCTGCTGACGGAGGATTCCATCCTCAGCGCTGTGCGCAGGCTTCCGCTGGAGCAATTGCTTCAGCTTCGTGAACTTGCCAGCACCGGCAAGACCGCTGCAGATCCCGAGCTCACCACCACGCTTGAGCAGGCACTTCTGGGCCCTGAGGGAAAGAAGCTCGAGCTCTACCCCGAAGTCAGTGCTGTCATCCTCAGCGCCACCGAGAAGCTTGTCCCTGCCACAGCAGACAAGCCCAGCAAGCCGGAGAAGGGTTCGGAGCTCCGCGATGTTGCAGCTCTTGAAACAGCACTCTCTGCAATTACTTCTCTAGATGAACTTGCTCGATCTATCGAGTCTCACCATGTGAAAGAACTGGCACGCGGTGGTCTCAGCGCACAAGATTCACAGCGCCTGGCACCTTTGATGCCCAGCGCAGAGATCACTCCCACCGCTCTTCTTGCGTTGGGAAAACTCTCGGGCATCCTGGCAAAGAACAGTGGCTGGTGGATGGCCACCGAGAAACTGGACACCTGGCTCCACCTGCCCCTCGCTGAGCGCTGGCTTGCTGTGACCACAGCGTGGTCGGAACACCTTGGCACCCACCTTCAAAAGATTCTCAGTACAGAGTCCAACTGGGGTCCTGAGCTGCATGCGTGGCTCGAAGTTCACTATCCCCTCGGTCACGACTGGCTCGATGGTGACTTAAAAGAGCGCCTGAGTGAAGCAGAACTTCTTGGCCTCTCCACTGCTGGGTCTGTGACTGCTGTGGGCAAGGAAGTGTTGGCTGGTAACTGGAAGGCCGTCACCGCAGCCATTGCTGCCGTTGTTCCACCTTTTGCTGAGCACGTGTTTGTGCAGCACGACTTCACCGTCGTAGCACCTGGCCCACTCACACCAGCCGATGACGTCTTCATGCGTGAACTGTGTGTGGTGGAGTCCAGAGGTCTTGCCACCACCTTCCGCATTACCGCGCAAGGAACCAACCACCTGCTCGCGCAGGGCACCTCTGCGCAGCAGATTCTGGATCACCTCACTGCTCTGGCTGCCACCGATATTCCTCAGGCCGTGAGCTACTTCATCACTGACCTGGGTGAACGCTTTGGCACCATTCGCGTGCGGGAAGTCAACGGCAACACCGTGGTCAAGGCTCAGGACCTTCTCGTCTTGCGCACCATCAATGCCGACCACTCCCTGCACTCGCTGGGCTTGCGTCCCGTCTCGGAAGATTCTCTCCAGACCGCCATCTCTGCGGGCATTGTTCTCAACGCCCTGCTCGATGCGAAGTATCCAGCACAGCTGGAGGACGCCTCCGGCAAGATCATTGCTGCTCCGGTTCACCGTCGCAGTATTGAACTTCAGCCTGAGCCCGTCAGCCCTCACGTTGCTTTGGTTCAACGACTGCGTGGCAGTCGTGAAGCGGCAACGACCGATGATGCCACCTGGATTGCTCGTCAGCTCGATGTTGCCGTGAGAGAGAAGAGCATTCTTGTGGTGACAGTGTCGATGCCTGACGGCGAGCGTGAGTTCACGATTGAACCTAAGGGCTTCTCCAACGGTCGTCTGCGTTGCCTGGATCGCACGACTGAGGTGGAGCGCACTCTGCCTGCCTCTCACATCACTGCCGTGCGCCCTGCCTAGCTCTGTCCTGGGCACCCTCTCAACCGGAGTAACGTAGAGAGATGCCCGATGGACCGTTGATCGTTCAAAGCGATCGCTCAGTACTGCTCGAGGTGGCACACCCGCACGCCGCGGATGCTCGTCACGACCTCGCTGTCTTTGCCGAACTTGAACGCGCTCCCGAGCACATTCACACCTACCGCATTACTCGCTTGGGGTTGTGGAATGCTCGTGCTGCTGGTCACACCGCAGAAGAGATTCTGGGCACGCTCGAGAAGTATTCGAAGTATGCCGTTCCTGCCAGTGTGACCATCGACATCGCGGAGACTGTGAACCGCTATGGTCGCTTGACCATTGAGCGCGATGCCGAAGGCACGCTCATTCTCAGAGGCACTGACGCTGCTGTTCTGTCTGAAGTGTCTCGTTCCAAGAAGGTCTCCACCTTGCTCGAGGGCAAGCGTGAGGATGGTAGTTACGAAGTGGCTGCGTGGGCACGTGGTCAGCTCAAGCAAGAATTACTCAAGCTTGGCTGGCCCGCTGAAGACAATGCCGGCTACAAGCCCGGTGCACACCACGACATTGACCTCGCCACCGATGGCTGGGCACTGCGCCACTACCAAGAGAAGGCTGTCTCCAACTTCCTTGAGGGTGGCTCGGGTGTGGTTGTGCTTCCCTGTGGTGCAGGAAAGACGCTGGTCGGTGCGGGTGCTATGGCAGCAACGAAGACCGACACCTTGATCTTGGTCACCAACACGGTCTCGGCACGCCAGTGGCGTGATGAGCTCTTGAAGCGCACCTCGCTGACCCCGGATGAAATCGGGGAGTACTCGGGCGCAACAAAAGAGATAAAGCCGGTCACCATTGCGACCTACCAAATCTTGACCGCCAAGCGCGGTGGTGAGTTTGCTCACCTTGCTCTCTTGGATGCTCTCGACTGGGGCTTGGTCATTTATGACGAGGTCCACTTGCTCCCTGCACCCGTGTTCAAGCTGACGGCCGAGCTGCAAGCTCGTCGCCGTCTGGGCTTGACTGCCACGCTCGTGCGCGAGGACGGTCGCGAGTCTGATGTGTTCAGCCTGATCGGACCCAAGCGTTTCGATGCGCCGTGGAAAGAGATTGAGCAAGAAGGCTTCATCTCACCTGCCGAATGCAAAGAGATTCGTATTGATCTCGACCCCGAAGAGCGTCTGATCTATGCCGCAGCAAGCGACGCCGAGCGTTATCGCCTGGCAGCAACTTCGCCCGTGAAGATTGCGATTGCGAAGAAGCTCATTGCAGCCCACCCCGGTGAGCGCGTGCTCGTCATTGGTCAGTATCTGGATCAGCTT
This sequence comes from Aurantimicrobium photophilum, assembly GCF_003194085.1. Taxonomy (NCBI): domain Bacteria; kingdom Bacillati; phylum Actinomycetota; class Actinomycetes; order Micrococcales; family Microbacteriaceae; genus Aurantimicrobium; species Aurantimicrobium photophilum. The sequence continues at coordinate 1,406,586 of NZ_CP023994.1, forward strand.
GCTGAACTGGGGGCCGCACTCGGTGTTCCCGAGATCACGGGGGCAACACCGGTAGATGAACGTGAGCGTCTCTTCAATGCCTTCCGTGACGGAAGCGAACCGGTACTCGTGGTGAGCAAGGTGGCGAACTTCTCGGTTGACCTTCCTGAGGCCAGTGTTGCTATCCAGGTCTCTGGTGCTTTTGGTTCACGACAAGAAGAAGCACAACGATTGGGTCGTCTCCTGCGCCCGAAGAAGAGTGGTTTCACTGCAACCTTCTACACACTCGTCGCCCGCGACACCGTTGATCAGGACTTTGCTTTGAACCGCCAGCGCTTCCTTGCGGAGCAGGGCTATTCCTACGAAATCGTTGACGGTCACACCGTCTAATTTTTCTTTTCTGCCAATTTCCCGCCTAACTACTGGGAATACGCCTGAGTTCAGCGTGCGCACAGTTCGCTGTCTAAAAACTCTCAGGTTACATTCAGGAAACAGTCAGATACTAGAGACATGGAAAATCCACGAATCCTCATAGTTGATGACGAACCCAACATTAGAGACCTCCTGACCACAAGTCTTCGGTTCTCCGGGTTCAACGTTCAGGCTGTTGGCAACGGCGCAGCCGCGATCTCGGCAGTACTCGCTGAAGAGCCCGACCTGATCGTGCTCGACGTGATGCTTCCGGACATGAACGGTTTCTCCGTGACCAAGCGTTTGCGCTCGGCCGGATATACCGCACCCATTCTCTTCCTCACCGCAAAGGACGACACCCAGGACAAGATCATGGGCCTCACCGTCGGTGGCGATGACTACGTGACCAAGCCGTTTAGCCTCGATGAGATCGTGGCTCGTATCAAGGCCATCCTCCGCCGCACCATGCAGGCAGATGAAGAAGCCCTGATCCGTGCTGGTGAAATCTCGATGGACCAGGACACCCACGAAGTGGTTGTGAACGACGCTGTGGTTGAACTCAGCCCCACCGAGTTCAAGTTGCTGCGTTACCTCATGCTCAACCCCAACCGCGTGCTCAGCAAGGCACAGATCCTCGACCACGTCTGGGAATACGACTTCAACGGTGACGCCGGAATTGTGGAGTCGTATGTCTCCTACCTGCGTCGCAAGCTCGATGCCGTCTCGACCGAACCCCTCATTGCCACCAAGCGTGGGTTCGGCTACATGCTCAAGGTTGCCAAGGCTTCCTAAGCACCCACACCTCCAATGCTGAAAGGGCGAGACCACCGGGTCTCGCCCTTTCAGCATTTCCCCACCTAGAACCTGCTTAGATTGCTACTGATGCCTTTCAATTTCAACGACCGATGGAACGCCATCTCCTTGCGCACCAAGGTGACCGGCGTCACTGTGTTGTTGTTGACAATCGGTTTGCTGGTTTCGGGTATTGGAACCATGGCGATGCTCAAGCCCGCCCTGATTGGGCAGCTGGACACCCAGCTTCAATCAGTGCATCAGGACCTCTCCAGCGTGCTTCGCCTGAGCAAAACAGGTACGACCGATCAGACAGCTCCCACGGACTACTACTACGCGGTCTATAGCGCTGGTGGTGTGCTGCTGGAGCAAAACTGGACGGACAAGCCTGAGGCTATCCGTCCCCAGCTCGCAACTGGTATCACGGTTGATCAAGCCACCACCTTAGATGGTGCCATTTTCCCGGTGAGGTCCAGTAATGGCCGAACACTTTTTCACGCCATTGCTGTCCCCGTGACCTTCGATGACGCCACCGGCACCCTCGGCACCGTCGTTGTTGCACTTTCCACCGCGGGCGTGGACAAGCTGATGACCACCTACCTCAGCATCTTCTTAGGCCTCGGTATTGCCATCGTGATCGTGGGAGCGTTGCTCACCCGCTTCTTGGTCACCACCACCTTCGCCCCCTTGCGTGAAGTGGAAGACACGGCGGTTGCTATTGCCGATGGTGACTTGAGCTTGCGTCTGCCCTCCACGGCACCCACAAATACTGAAGTGGGGCGACTCAACCGCTCCCTCAACATCATGTTGGGCAGGATTGACCGTGCCTTCGCGGACCGTGCACGCACGATTGACCAAATGCAGCGCTTCGTCGGCGATGCCAGCCATGAGCTGCGCACTCCCCTTGTTTCCGTGCGTGGTTATGCTGAGCTTTATCGCATGGGTGCACTCCAAACGCCTGAAGAAATTGGTCAGGCCATGGAGCGCATTGAGAAAGAAGCCATCCGAATGGGTGCGCTGGTTGAAGACTTGCTCGAGCTCGCTCGCATGGATGAGACGCGTCCACTGGAGATAAGCAAGTTTGATCTGTTGAAGATCGCTCATGATGCAGCACTCGATGCCCGCGCATTCGACCCTGAGCGCACCATCACTGTCGAGGGTGACTCAGTAGAAATACTGGCTGCAGAGAACAAGATTCGCCAGGTTGTCACCAACCTGATGGGTAATGCTCTTCGCTTTACTGAGTCGGGAACACCACTCGAGCTGGTCGTCTCCCACGATGAGGCAGCAGGCGAAGCCACCATCTCAATCGTCGATCACGGCGACGGTATTCCTAAGCAAATTCGCGAGAAGATCTTTGAGCGCTTCTACCGTGCAGACAACTCTCGCGCCCGCGAAACCGGCGGTAGTGGTCTAGGACTGGCCATTGTTGCTTCCATTGTGAAGGCACACCAGGGACGTATTAACGTCACCGCGACCAAGGGTGGCGGCGCCACGTTCTCGGTGACTCTTCCTGTCGTCCACACCCCTGTTCAGGACTAACTCCTCCACAGCTATAGCTGAAGCGCTCTAGGGACCCCACAAGATCTCCTATCTTGGCCTCAGAGCGCATCCGACCCGCAGCACTCCCCCCTCCGCTCAGGGGTCGGATGCGCTCTCCTTACCTCTAGGAGAACTCATGCCCGTCTTTCACGTCGACAGCGAAGCTGTCTCCCATGCCAGCTCAGCTGCACAGCAGTCCATCTCTCGAATTCAGAGTGAAGTTCTCGCCCTGCACTCGCAGCTGAGTAATCTGCAAAGCTCCTGGAGTGGCACTGCAGCAACAGCCTTTCAAGCTGTGGTCTCCGAGTGGCATCTCACCGCCCAACGCGTAGACGAGAGCCTCAGCTCCATCAACCACGCACTCTCCCTGGCTGCTCAGCAATACATGGACATTGAGCAGGCCACGGCCCGAATGTTCCGCGGGTAACCGCAGAGACAAAAAGAACGCCTCCCCAATCGGCGGGGAGGCGTTCTTTGTGGTTTATCTGGACTTAGAAGTCCATGCCACCTGAGGGGTCACCCATGGGGGGTGCTGCCTTCTCAGGCTTCTCAGCAACAACTGCCTCAGTGGTGAGGAAGAGAGCTGCGATAGAAGCTGCGTTCTGCAGAGCCGAGCGGGTTACCTTAGCTGGGTCAATAATGCCCGCAGCCAGAAGGTCAACGTACTCGTCAGTTGCAGCGTTGAGGCCCCAACCGATTGCCAGTGAACGAACCTTGTCGACGACAACGCCGGGCTCGTGACCTGCGTTGAGTGCAATCTGACGCAGAGGAGCTTCAATAGCTACCTTCACAATGTTTGCACCGGTTGCTTCGTCACCAGTCAGCGAGAGCTTCTCGAAAGCAGTCTTGCCAGCCTGGATCAGTGCAACACCACCGCCGGGGACGATGCCCTCTTCAACAGCAGCCTTAGCGTTACGGACAGCGTCCTCAATGCGGTGCTTGCGCTCCTTGAGTTCAACTTCAGTAGCGGCACCAGCCTTGATCACTGCAACACCACCGGCGAGCTTAGCCAGGCGCTCCTGGAGCTTCTCGCGGTCGTAGTCGGAGTCGGTGTTGTCGATCTCGGCACGGATCTGAGCTACGCGGCCAGCAATCTGGTCTGCGTCGCCAGCACCTTCAACGATGGTGGTCTCGTCCTTGGTGATAACAACCTTGCGAGCCTTACCCAGCATGTCGAGTTCAACGTTCTCGAGCTTGAGGCCGACTTCTTCAGCGATGACCTGACCACCGGTGAGGATGGCGATGTCCTGAAGCATGGCCTTGCGGCGGTCACCGAAGCCAGGAGCCTTGACGGCTACCGACTTGAAGATGCCACGGATCTTGTTGACCACGAGGGTTGCGAGTGCTTCGCCATCGACGTCTTCCGCGATGATGAGCAGCTGCTTGCCGGTCTGGATGACCTTGTCCACGATGGGCAGCAGGTCCTTGATGTTGGAAACCTTGCTGTTCACGATGAGGATGTAAGGGTCCTCGAATACTGCTTCCTGACGCTCTGGGTCAGTCACGAAGTATGCGGAGAGGTAACCCTTGTCGAAGCGCATACCTTCGGTGAGCTCGAGCTCGGTGCCGAAAGCGTTGGACTCCTCAACGGTGACCACACCTTCCTTACCGACCTTGTCGATAGCTTCAGCGATCAGTGCGCCGATCTCGGGGTCAGCAGCGGAGATAGAAGCGGTAGCTGCGATCTCTTCCTTGGTCTCAACTTCCTTAGCGTTGTTGATGAGTTCCTCGGAAACAGCTGCAACAGCCTTCTCAATGCCGCGCTTGAGCGAAATGGGGTCTGCGCCAGCAGCTACGTTGCGAAGACCTTCGCGAACGAGTGCCTGAGCGAGAACGGTAGCGGTGGTCGTTCCATCACCAGCGACGTCATCAGTCTTCTTGGCAACTTCCTTAACCAGCTCTGCGCCGATCTTTTCGAATGGGTCGTCCAGTTCGATTTCCTTCGCGATGGACACACCATCGTTAGTAATCGTGGGGGCGCCCCACTTCTTTTCGAGGACGACGTTGCGTCCGCGTGGGCCAAGGGTGACCTTGACGGTGTCAGCAAGGATGTTCAGACCGCGCTCTAGACCGCGACGTGCCTCTTCATCAAAAGCAATGATTTTTGCCATGGTTGTTTTTCGTCCCTCCCGGACGTCAGAAATACTGCAGGGATTAGCACTCAATTCAATCGAGTGCTAACTCAATATTGGCACTCTCCTGCACCGAGTGCAAGTGCGTACGCGGTCAGCGAAAGCATGAAGTCCACCCTCGCTGGGGTGGGCTTCATGCAGTAACTGGAATGAACTAACCGGCGATGTTGACAGTGCCACCGGTGACATAAGACTCAAGCGGAACCATCTCGATCCAGGTGTTACCAGGAGCCAGGCGAATAGTCACGCCATTGTCACCCTTGAACACGATGGGAGCCGCAGTCGCTGCCTTGCTCCAGGTGCCGTGAACGACCTTGCCGCCACTGAGAACGAAGAGTTCACCCGAATCAACCATGCGGGTGCGGGGAACGCCGACGAACTCGTCCACGTTCACACGCATGATGACGACGTTGGCAGCAGAAAGCTGAGCTCCGGTGAGGTCAAGGTCAGGACCTTCCCACTGGGTGCGCAGGTAACGACCAGCACCGTCATAGGTCCAGGTGTTGTCAGAGGAGTTACTGAAAATGCTCTGCACCGATGTAGCTGGAGTTCCATCAAGTACTGCGGTCGAGGTTGCCAGCGAACCTGCATATGCCCACTGCTGAGCAGGTGCAGCCAGGCCGGCGTTTGCCGCAATGACTTCCTGTGCGTGCAGCATCAGGTTGTAGGGAGCAACGTTGTAGTCGTTGCGGTACATCGCAGGATCGTTCTCGGTGACGTTGACCAAGCCGGTGTCAACGGCAAGGTCACGGGTTTCCTGAGCGCCATAACCGGAGTACGCAATGATGCCGCCAAAGGGGGCAGCAATGTCTGCGTCCATGGGGCGCAATGAGCGGACAGGACCCACGCTGACGGGAACGTTCGAGTTCCAGATGCTCACGTAACGGGTGATGCCACCCTCCACGATTTCTTCGAAGACCACGTCAGCCTGGTTGAGGCCATCCTGTGGCTCACACGCAAAGACGTTACAGATCTTCACAGACAGCGCAGGTCCCACAGCAGTGCCTTCGGCTAGTGCCACACCGGTCAGGGGTGCATAAGCAATGGGCGCCGGCGCCTTATAGGTCGACTTGTAGTCAGGAGTTGCTGGGCCGCTGGCACCGCCAGAACAGGCCGCCAAGCCGAGCGCCAAAGCACTCGCAGCTGCTACACCAACAACACGGGAAAGAGTTCGCGAAAAAGTAGTCACGGGCAAAGACTAACGCCGCCCACATTCGTGGACGGCGTTAGCTCGGGCGTGCCCGAATATTACGAGGCTTTAAGCCAGTCGAACCGACTCAGCCTGAGGACCCTTGTTTCCGGTACCGATTTCGAAAACAACCTTCTGACCCTCTTCGAGGACCTTGTAGCCGTTCATGTCGATAGCGGAGTAGTGGACGAATACGTCCTGCTCGTCGCCGTCTACGGTTACAAAACCGTAGCCCTTTTCAGCGTTGAACCACTTAACGGTTCCAGTGGCCATGTGTAACTCCAATTGCAGTATCCCAACCGACACACACAAATCGCTTGTGCCGTTGGTCTCACACTACTGGGGAATAGCACAAAACAGTTAGCCTTACCTAACTTTTAAGTGTCGCGATATGACAACGATTTAGCCGGCGTGGTCCTGTCCCACAACCAAAGTGAGTTGTGCGGAGCTCTCAATGTACTTATCGGTGAGCTTAATTTCGCCGTATCCCAGAGTCTGGGCAAGGCCTCGGGCAGCACCTTCCAGGGTGGGGTTGCCGTAGTAGATAAAGGTTTTCTCTGCCGTTTCACTGGCGTTGGACTTGGCTCCAACGGTCCAGCCTTCGGCAGCAATCTGGTCACCCACGGCGGTGGCAATACCGGTTTCACCGGTGGCGTTCAGCACGTTAACGACCGAAGCAGGATCAACCGTCGGAGCAGCAGTAGCTTTCGGCGTAGCTGAAGCTGCCGCCGTAGGTAAGGCGAAGATACTCTCGAAATCCTTCATGCTGATGCTGTCACTCGTGACGATGAGTGTTCCCACACCGCCCACGACAAGAACGCCGGTGGCCAAAGCTGCCCAGGCGAATGGAACAAAGCCTGCACCGCGGCGCTTGGGCGCACGGTGAACACCGCGACGCTCTCCACCGGGGGTGAGGTCGTCGAACTGGTCGCGAACTGTTTTCTCAGACATGGCTCTATTCTTTCAGTTCTTTTCTGATGAATCAGGGTTAATCCGCTTCTGGCGTGAGCTGCGACGGTCATCCCGGACGCGCTTCAGCCGTTTCACCAGCATGGGGTCGTAGGCCAATGCAGCTTCTGAATCCATCAGCTTGCCCAGTACTTGGTAATACCGAGCAGGTGACAAACCAAAGGTTTGTCGAATAGCGTCTTCTTTGGCACCGGGGTGCTGCCACCATTCACGCTCAAAGTCGAGAATGGCACGATCACGCTCGTCAAACACGGGCCGACTATGGGACTCGAACCCACAACCCCCGCTTTACAAGAGCGGTGCGCTACCAATTGCGCCAAGTCGGCTTGCGTGAGGTGAAACTCACCTCACTACCCGTTAATCCTAACCTGCGGCTGGAGTAGCGGGAGTTGTGGAAGCTGACTCACCAGCAACCTGAGTTACGAATGCCAAGAATTCCTTGGGATCCACAATCGAACCGGTGTACACCTTGCCGTTGACCAAGATGGTGGGGGTTCCCACGCCAGCAGCACCGGAATCCTTAGCAGCCTGAGCCATGGGTCCCGTCAGTGCGTAATCTGTAGCCTGAGTAGCCCAAGGGACGAAGGTCTTGTCCTTGATGCACTTGGCAATCTTGGATTGGTTCTGTGGCTTCTGTGCATCAATCAACGCCGTGATCTCGTCATCGTTGAGACCAGGAGTACCTTCCTGAGGCTGGTTAGCGTAGAAAGCCTGGTTGACCTTCCAGAAGGTGTCAGGTGAATAGTTCGCTACACACGCTGCTGCTGCAGTTGAACGAATCGAGTACTTGGTTCCAGCAGACTGGTTGGCCAACATACCGATGGGGTGAAGCTCCAGCGTTGCTGCACCAGCCTCAACCAGTGTCTGCAACTGTTCTGCGTTAGCAGCATCAAATGCCTGACATGCAGGGCACAGGTAGTCCTGGTAAACCTCGATGGCCACGGTGGACGAACCAGGCATAGGAAGATTAGCCACTGGGTCAGCACCTGGGGAACCTGCTTCGCTCAACACGGCAGCCATGTTGGCACCGCTGAGAACGATTCCATCGCTGGCCATATTGGCAGGGCGAGGACCTTCCTTGGGTGCCGAGGTGGCAATGGTTGAGATGAAGAGGGCAGCGATAGCAATGACCGCAACGGCAACTCCACCTTGAATAAAGAGTTTGCGACGCTTGTCGTTCTTGTGCTGTTGTTCGCGAAGTTCTTTAGCCTTCGCACGAGCAGCTTCACGCTGCTGGTTTCGAGTAGGTCGGTTGCCGTGGGATCCGGTGCTCATTCTCGTTTTCTCCAATATGTGGGGGACGTAATTCGACGTAGGTCAACACGTAAGAAGCTAGATTACGTGTGAACGCTGGGAAATTGCTAAACGCCAGCTGAGCGCAGGCGTGCTACTTCATAGAGAGCAACGCTGGCAGCAATACCGGCGTTGAGGGACTCCGTGCTTGCTGAGATGGGAATCGAGACAATTGCATCGCAATTGTCGGTGACCAACTTAGACAGGCCTTTACCCTCGTTCCCCACAACGATGAGCAAAGGTCGATCTGCAAGTTCAAGACCGGGCAGCATGGTGTCTCCGCCGCCGTCGAGACCAATCACGAAAACACCCTGGTCTTTGAAGGACTTGATGGTTGCAGTGAGGTTCGCAGCCATGGAAACCGGCAGGCGCGCTGCCGCACCTGCAGAGGTCTTCCATGCAGCAGCGGTCACACCCACTGAACGACGTTGAGGCAGGATGATGCCGTCGCCACCGAACGCGGCTGTGGAACGAATAATCGCACCCAAATTACGAGGGTCAGTAATGCCATCGAGCGCAACGAACAGAGGTGCCTTCTTGGAATCGAATGCCTTCTCCAACAGGTCGTTGGGGTGGGCATATTCGTAAGGAGGAACCTTGACGGCCACGCCCTGGTGAACCGAGTCATATCCGCCCATGCGGTCCAACTCTGGCTTCATCACTTCGAGGATAGGAATGCCGCGCTGAGTGGCGATCGACAGCATCTCCTTGACGCGGTCATCCATCTCGATACGAGTGGCGATGTAAAGGGCGGTTGCAGGAATTCGAGCACGAAGTGCCTCGAGTACCGAGTTACGACCGGTTACAACCTCGGTGTCATCGTTGGCCTTGCTGCGCTTAGGCGCAGCCTTGCGCTGACCGTCAACTGTGTTGCGGTTGAGCTTGCCCATCGCAGCCAGCTTTTCGCGACGGATCTTGGCCTTTCCCGCAGGGTGCCATTCGCGGTCTTCTGCCTTGGGGGTTGGACCCTTGCCTTCAAGTGCACGGCGGCCAAGACCGCCGGTGCCTTTGACGGGACCCTTACCTGATTTGCGGACTGCTCCAGCCCGAGGCTTACCTGCCATTGAAACTCCAATGTGCCCCGTTGGGGGTGTCTTCGATCGTGATTCCAGCCGCGGCAAGTCGCTCGCGGAGAAGGTCTGCGGTGGCGAAGTCCTTATTCGCGCGTGCGGCAGCACGTGCCTCAAGGAGTTCAGCCATCAAGAGATCCAGGGCAGCATCGCCTTGGGAAGAATCGGTTGCCCAGGCAGCATCCAGAGGGTTTACGCCCAGCACATCCAGCATCGCCACAACCTCAGCTGCCTGAGATGCAGCAGTGGCAACATCTCCAGAATCCAGCGCGCTGTTACCTGAGCGAACCAGCTCAAAGACCACCGCGAGCGCTGCAGGGATGTTGAGGTCATCGTTCATCGCGGAGCGGAACGCGGCAGGAACATCAGCAGAGGCAAGTTGTCCCGCGTCACGAATGACCCGGTCCAGGAATCCTTCGATACGTTCAAAGGATGCCTTCGCTTCTGCGATAGCGCCGTCGTGGAGTTCGAGAGTGGACCGGTATTGAGCAGAGCCCAAGAGATAGCGCAAGACAACTGGCTTGGCTTTATCCAGCAGATCAGCAGCGAAGACCGAGTTGCCCAGAGACTTACTCATCTTCTGGCCGCCCACGGAAACCAGTCCGTTGTGCAGCCAGTACTGAGCGAAACCATCTCCGGCTGCAGCAGATTGTGCGAGCTCGTTTTCGTGGTGAGGGAAGCGCAGGTCGAGGCCACCTCCGTGAATATCAAAGGACGTGCCCAAGTACTTCGTCGACATGGCCGAGCACTCGATGTGCCAACCGGGACGCCCCACTCCCCAAGGGGACTTCCAGGAAGCCGACTCAGGGTCGCCTGCCTTGTGACCCTTCCACAGAGCAAAGTCTTGAGGAGCCTTCTTGCCACGTGGATCTGCATCTGCGGCAGCTTCCATTTCGGCAGGCTTCTGGTTGGTAAGTTCACCATAGTTAGACCACGAGGCAGTGTCGAAGTAGACGTCACCTGAGTTGTCTGCAGCAGGGTAAGCGTGGCCGCGCTCGATGAGGCGCTCAATGATCGCGATCATCTCAGGGATACTTGCGGTGGCACGAGGTTCGTATGTAGGGCGCTGAATGCCGAGCAGGTCATAGGCGGCAGTGAACTCTGCCTCCATGCGATAGGCCAGTGCCCACCACTCTTCAACGCCGCCAGCCTTGGCATTGTCGAGAACCTTGTCGTCGATATCCGTGACGTTGCGCACCAAAGTGACCTGGTAGCCCTCGTGGGTTAGCCAGCGGCGCAGCTGGTCATAGACCAGGGCGCTGCGCAGGTGTCCCACATGGGGGCTCGACTGCACGGTGGGTCCGCAGACGTACATTCCCACTCGACCTGGGGTCAGAGGAGAAAAGTCCCGAAGGGCTTGCTCCTTCGAGTCGAAAAGACGAATACTCACGTGTTTAGCCTACCTGCGAGCGCGCTTAGCGCTGGCGAACAAGGGCTGTAGCAATAGCGGCAACACCCTCACCACGGCCGGTGAAACCGAGGCCATCAGTCGTGGTGGCGGAGACAGAAACAGGTGCTCCAACCCACTCGGTCAGAACTGCCTGCGCTTCTTCACGGCGAGGACTAAAGCGGGGCTTGTTGCCAATCAATTGCACCGAGACATTGATGGGTTCAAACCCTGAAGCGGCAAGAAGTTCAATGGTGCCCCGAACGAAGACTTCACCCGAGGCATCCGCATAGGCAGGGTCAGCAGTGCCGAAGCGGGAACCAATGTCTCCCAGACCTGCAGCAGAGAGAAGTGCGTCACAGATGGCGTGTGCCACGGCATCGCCATCGCTGTGGCCAGAGAGTTCTTTCTCTCCAGGCCAGTGCAGACCAGCAAGCCAGAGGTTTTCAGCCTCACCAAAGGCGTGAACATCGATACCGGTGCCCACACGGTGGGTGTCTGGAATACCACCGAGCACTTGGTGTGCACGGTTGAGATCCCAAGCAGTGGTGATCTTAAAGGCGACCTCATCGCCAGGAATGGTGGTCACTGCTCCCCCATTCGCAGCAAAGACTGCTGCATCGTCGGTGTAGTCAGAGGAACCAGCAGCGGCGTAAGCCGCTTCCAGTTCAGCACGAGGGAAACCCTGTGGAGTCTGAGCTGCACGCAATTGGTCACGATCAGCAATACCCAGCACACCGCCGGTGACATCAACCTGTTTGAGAGAATCCACCACAGGTAGCGCCGGAACAATGCCTGCACCAGTTGCTTGCACAGCCATATCCACATCGGCGAACAACGTGGTGGGCGTCAGTGCACGAGCAGCGTCATGCACGAGCACTACCTCTACTGAGGACTGCACCGCTGCAAGACCTGCAGCGACCGAATCATGACGAGTAGTGCCACCGTTAACGACAGAAACCAGTTCCTCTAAACCAGGAGCAACCTTGTGGGCAATCGCTTCGGCATCAGCAACAAAGTCTGCTGGGGCAACGACAACAACCTGCACCGGGTAGGGCAACAAGATGATCGAGCGCAATGAACGCTCAAGAAGGGTCTGACCAGCAAGGTCAACAAACGCCTTGGGAAGTGCAGCACCTAAGCGGGTACCACTTCCTGCGGCAACGACAATGACAGCCGTCGATATGTGCAGGTCACCAGACATGCTGAACTCGCCTGCCCACTCGCGTTGTTAGGACGCGAGAACCTCGTCGAGGAAGTCAGATGCCTTCTCTTCGTCGGTCTTCTTCGCCAGGGCAAGCTCGGAGATGAGGATCTGACGTGCCTTTGCAAGCATGCGCTTCTCACCAGCGGAGAGTCCGCGGTCCTGGTCGCGACGCCACAAGTCACGAACAACTTCAGAAACCTTGATGACGTCACCGGAAGCAAGCTTCTCCAGGTTTGCCTTGTAACGGCGAGACCAGTTGGTGGGCTCTTCGGTGAAAGGAGCACGCAGAACTTCGAAGACCTGCTCAAGGCCTTCCTTGCCGATCACGTCGCGAACACCTACGAGGTCAACGTTCTCGACAGGAACCTTCACAGTGAGGTCACCCTGAACCACGTGGAGGGTCAAATAAACCTTTTCAACACCCTTGACTACGCGCTTCTGTACTTCGGTAATCTTCGCTGCGCCGTGGTGAGGGTAAACAACTGTTTCGCCAACAATGAACTGCATAAGTGTGGAGCTCCCTAAAATCAATACCCAGTTTACCACGGCTTACTGACAGTCTTATCGGAGCCGACTTCCCACTGAGCGGTGCTGCATCTTCGGTCGTCAATGCCGCGATGCGATAAGCTCAAAGCGAAGATTTTTGCGGAATTTCTGCCCTGAATTGGGCGCCGCTCTCACACTCTGGAGGCTTTCGTCGTGAAGGTTCGTATTGTTGTCGCTGCTGCTCTTGCTGTTGGCGTTGCCTTGGGTACCGCTGGTTGCAACCTGATTCAGCCACAGGCCACAACAACCCCCTACGACGCAAGTGACGGCGTAGGCATCAACGTGGGTGACCTTCAGCTGCGCAACCTGATGATCATCAGCGACAACGGCGAAACCGGCAACCTTCTTATGGGTGCAGCTAACTCCACCGGTGAGGATGTGGAACTTCACATTGGTTTCGTTTCTGGCGGCACTGTTGTTGACGGACACCTCGACGTCCCCAGCAATGACAAGCAGGTCACCTCATGGGGTTCCGGTAGCGAAGACCGCATCATTCTCGGCGGCATCAACACCATTCCTGGTGGACTTCTCGAAGTAGCTTTCGAAGCTAACGGCGAGACCAAGACCGTTCTGGTACCCGTTCTCACCTCAGCTCAGCCTGAATATGAAGGTCTCGAGCCCAAGAAGGTCACCAAGATCTCTAAGTAATCGAATTACACAAGAACACCCCCGGCCAGTGGCCGGGGGTGTTCTTGTGTAAAGGCTGTGACTACTTCTTGTTGCCCTGAGCAGCAACAGCGGCAGCGCCAGCTGCAGCAGCCTCGGGGTCCAGATACTCTGCTGGGCCAAGTGGGCGGAAGTTCTCGTCCAATTTGTACACCAGAGGAATACCGGTAGGAATGTTGAGCTCAGCGATGTCGTCATCAGAGATGCCATCGAGGTGCTTGACCAGTGCGCGCAGCGAGTTGCCGTGAGCGGTGACCAGAACAGTCTTGCCTGCAGCAAGGTCCTTGGTGATGTCAGATTCCCAGTAGGGAATCATGCGGTCAATAACGTCTTTGAGGCATTCTGTCGTAGGAATCGCGCCATCGATGCCGGCGTAACGCACGTCGTTGATCTGAGAGAACTCGTTGTCGTCTGCAATGGGTGGTGGTGGCACATCAAAAGATCGACGCCAGGTCTGGAACTGCTCGGGACCATATTCAGCCAAGGTCTGTGCCTTGTCCTTGCCCTGCAGAGCACCGTAGTGACGCTCGTTGAGACGCCAGCTGCGCTTGACGGGGATCCAGAGACGGTCAGCGGTGTCCAGTGCGAGGTTTGCGGTCTGGATAGCACGGCTGAGGACCGAAGTGTAAAGAACGTCAGGAAGAACACCTGATTCTGCAAGAAGTTCACCAGCGCGCTTGGCTTCGCCAACGCCCTGGTCGCTCAGGCGAACATCAACCCAACCTGTGAACAGGTTCTTCTGGTTCCAGTCGCTATTACCGTGTCTCAGCAAAATCAAAGTGTGCGTCATAGCTCCAGTTTATTGGGTGGTTAACTGGTGAGCATGCCCGTGGGAAACATCACGCGTGGGACAACCAACGCCAATCGCTTGCGCCGAGTAGACCGGTGGATTCAAACTTGGCCTGCCCTGCGCACCACAAGTGACCCCCTCGTCATTGACTTGGGCTATGGCGCCAGTGCTGCCACCCCGGTCGAACTGGCCACCAGACTGCGCAAGACCAGGGCAGAGGTAGAGCTCCTTGGGTTGGAGATTGACCCCGAACGCGTCACCATCGCGAAAAAGGAACTTTCCCGCTGGGAAAAAGAACACCTCATCACCTCCGACCAAGCACAGGGCATTTCTTTTGCTCGCGGTGGCTTCGAAGTCCCCGTTGCAAAGAACAGGCAACCTGTCGTCATCCGTGCTTTTAATGTCTTGCGTCAATATGACGAGCCAGAAGTCCAAGCTGCCTGGGACATGATGGTCGCCCGACTTCAGCCTGGCGGTGTTCTGGTGGAGGGCACCTGTGATGAGATTGGCCGCATCTCTAGCTGGATTGCCATCACCACAGACGGCCCCCAAACCCTCAGCATTGCCCTCAAGCTCGACACCCTCGAGGTTCCCTCAATCGTGGCCGAGCGTCTACCCAAGGCACTCATTCACCACAATGTCCCCGGCGAGCGCATCCATGAGTTCCTCACGGCTCTGGATAAGCAGTGGCTCACTCATGCACCCTTAGGAAGTTTTGGAGCCACTCAGCGCTGGATTGCCACAGCCCAAGGCATGAAAGAAGCAGGGTGGCCCATCATCGGCAACAAGAGCCGCTGGCGTTTGGGCGAGATCACCGTCGCTTATGAGGCGGTCACTTCAGGCAGGTAGGCAAATTAGCCTTCGCGTTTCACCGCACCGAGGCGTGGGAGCCTCGGAACGTTGGCGGTGCGACCAGCTTCCGGTGGAACGATAACCACCTGTGTTGCGGGAATACGTGTTCCCTCAGCATCAACGACAAGCTCTGACTCGGTGTTGGCATTGCGCTTCAAGATAGCCAGAGCAATGACGCCTTCTTCGAAGTGGCGTGCAGCACTCGTGATGTGGCCAACCTCAGTTTCCCCATCCAGCACTGCTGCACCGGCCTCGGGCAGAACAACGTCCACCCCATCCAGGCTCAGGAATGCGAGGCGGCGAGGTGGGTGGCCAAGGTTGTGCACCTTGGCCACGGTTTCTTGACCGCGGTAGCAGCCCTTGTTGAGGTGGACTGCTGTGCGCAGCCAGTCAAACTCGTGAGGTAGAGCGTTGTCATCACCTTCAGCGGCAATGCGTGGACGCCAGGCAGCAATACGCAGTGCTTCTAAGGCGTCAGTACCAGCGAAAGAGATCACTCCTGCGGTGGCCAGGTCAACTAATTCGTTCGCAGCACTGCGAGGAACAACAGCTTCGCTGTAGTTCCAGTGTGTGCCGGGGTGTTCTTGAGCTGAGTACTGCCAGCCACCTTCGGCGACTTCATTCCAGGGGTCGTGCCAGATCACGGGGACATCAGCAGGTTGAAGAATGAGCGGAACCAAAACGTCTGGAAGTTCACCAAAGTAACCGAGGGTGAGCATCTCCGCGCTGCGGTCGATGATCTCGACCTGCTTCATGAAGCGCATCTTGAGCAGCCACTTTGTCAGCTCTGCTGATCGGCCTTCATCAACAAGGAGCCATGTGGTCTGACCATCTTCGAACACACGCATGGCGTGCTGAACGTGACCGTGGGGGTCGAGCAGAAGTGTCTCAGCACTCTGACCGGGTTTGAGATTGTCCAGGCGTTGACTCAGCAGAGAATCCAACCAGCCCAAGCGGTCTGGTCCAGAAACCTCAATCACACCGCGATCAGAAAGATCAACCAGTGCACTGCCTGCGAGCAGGCTGCGCTGCTCAGTCAGGCTGTTGCCATAGGCGGAGGCAACGCCAGTAGCTCCGACAATTGCGCCAGGAAGCGCCGTCAGAGGAGAGGGTGGCATGTCGCCGGAAGCCGACGAGGCATCGTCAGCCATGAGATGCGCTTAGCGCTGTCCCTTGAACAGCTTGTACACAACGATGCCGGAGATCCAAGCGATGGCCAGACCGGCAACACCCAGCAGGCCGATGAAGAAAAGTTCGAGTGCGAGAAGCATGTGACCATCATATTCCGAGGGTGGTCGTTAACCGGTAACTCGGCATTCCACACTGAGGAATACGAAATCTGGATGAAACACAAGACATTTAGGCTATTAACACCAAGTGAGACGAGGTGACCGTATGGCCAGCATCATGATTCTCGCCGCGCGCCACAACGCGGAAGTCCTTCCCGCGCTTGGATTGCTCTCACACCAGGTCAAGACCATCCCTGCAGAACCTGCACAACTGGTCAGTGCCCCTCACAGTGACATCGTCATGGTCGATGCTCGCACCGACCTAGCCAGCGCCAAGAGCTTGTGCAAGATCTTGCAGGCCACCGGCCTGAGTTCACCCCTTCTTCTTGTCATTACTGAAGGCGGTCTTGCTGCTGTCAGCCCTGACTGGGGTGTGGCAGATGTGATCCTGGACTCGGCAGGCCCCGCTGAAGTAGATGCTCGTATTCGCCTGGCTTTGGGCCGCGCTAACCAAGATGCACCTTCTGAGGCACGAATCTCTGCCTCCGGCATCGTGATTGATGAAGCGTCCTACTCGGTCAAGGTCCACGACAAGCCCCTGGATCTCACCTATAAAGAATTTGAGCTTCTGCGCTTCCTGGCAACCCACCCTTCCCGTGTCTTCACGCGTGAGCAGTTGCTCAGCGAAGTCTGGGGATATGACTACTTCGGTGGTACTCGAACCGTGGATGTTCACGTTCGTCGCCTGCGCGCCAAACTCGGCGATATGGAGCAGGTCATTGGCACCGTGCGCAACGTGGGCTACCGCTTTAACGTGGCTGAAGAAACCCACGAGCACGCTTCGGTAACCTCCTAGTTTCTTTACGGTCACCTGCCCGTGCCAGTATGAATGTATGGCTCCGCACGAAACAGATATCGACGCCCCTGACGTCGACGATGACTTTGATGAAGTCATCCTCAAGCCTTCTGCGGATTTGCCTGCCGACCGCTTCCTTGACCGAGAGCTGAGCTGGCTCGCGTTCAACCAGCGCGTGCTGGAGTTAGCTGAAGATGAGAAGCTCCCGCTGCTCGAACGAGCCAACTTCTTGGCCATCTTTGCCAGCAACCTGGACGAGTTCTTTATGGTGCGGGTCGCAGGTCTCAAGCGCCGCATCATGACCGGTTTGGCGGTGCCCACCAACATTGGCCGAGCACCCGGTGATGTGCTCGCAGATATTTCTGCACGTGCCCACGAACTGCAGTTACGCCATGCCAAGGTGTATCACGACAGTGTGAAGCCAGCCCTCTCCGAGGCAGGCATTCAGGTAGTCACCTGGGGTTCGCTCGATGAAGCAGACCACGAGATTCTGCACCGCTACTTCACCGACCAGATTTTCCCGGTGCTCATGCCACTGGCTGTGGACCCTGCACACCCCTTCCCTTACATCTCTGGTCTGTCCCTCAACCTCGCTATTCGCGTGCGCAACGCGAAGACCGGAACTGAGGAGTTTGCGCGCCTCAAGGTTCCACAGATGCTGCCTCGCTTTGTGCGCGTAGACAGCCGTGAAGGCGTGGCCAGCCTGCGCTACATCGCCCTTGAAGATCTCATTGCGAACCAGCTGCAAGATCTCTTCCCCGGCATGGAGATTCTCGAGCACCACACCTTCCGTGTGACCCGCAACGAAGACGTCCAGATCGATGAGGACGAGACAGAAGACCTCATCCAGGTCCTCGAAAAGGGTCTCCTGAAGCGCCGCTTCGGTCCCCCCATTCGCCTCGAGGTGGGCGAAGAAATGGATCCCACCACGCTGGATCTACTCATCCGTGAACTCGATATCACTGAGCAAGAGGTGTATCGCCTACCTGAGCCTTTGAACCTCGGTGGACTGTTTGAGATTGCTGGCATCAAGCGTCCTGACCTGCACTACCCACCCCACGTTCCCACCACTGCTGCGGCACTCACCACAGCAGAGGCGAACGAACCCCGCAGCATCTTTGCCTCCATTCGCCGTGGTGATGTGCTGCTGCACCACCCCTACGAATCGTTCTCCACGAGCGTGCAGTCGTTCTTGGAGCAGGCTGCTGCAGACCCCAACGTGCTCGCTATCAAGCAGACGCTCTATCGCACCAGCGGTGACAGCCCGATTGTTCAGGCACTGATCAATGCGGCTGAAGCGGGCAAGCAAGTCCTAGCTTTGGTCGAGATTAAGGCCCGCTTTGACGAGCAGGCCAACATCAGTTGGGCTCGCAAGCTCGAGAAGGCCGGCGTTCACGTGGTCTATGGTTTGGTGGGCCTGAAGACCCACTGCAAGTTGGCCTTGGTGATCCGCCAAGAAAAGGGCGAGCTCAAGCACTACAGCCACATCGGCACAGGAAACTACAACCCCAAGACCAGCCGACTCTATGAAGACTTCGGTCTGCTCACCGCAGATCCTCAGGTGGGTAAAGACCTCACGCGCTTGTTCAATGAGCTCTCTGGCTACGCCATCGAGAAGAAGTTCAAGCGTCTACTGGTTGCTCCCCTGCACCTGCGCAAGGGACTTCTCAAACTCATCCACCAGGAGACCACGAATGCCCAGGCAGGCAAGCCTGCCCGCATTCGGATCAAGATCAACTCCATGGTGGACGAGAAAATCATCGATGCGCTCTATCTGGCCAGCCGAGCTGGCGTTCAGGTGGATGTCTGGGTTCGAGGCATCAGCTCCATCAAGGCTGGGGTTCCTGGTTTGAGCGAGAACATCCGTGTTCGCTCCATCCTGGGCCGTTACCTCGAGCACTCTCGTATCTTCATTTTTGAGAACGCCGGAGACCCTCAGGTCTACATCGGCAGTGCCGACATGATGCACCGCAACTTGGATCGTCGCGTAGAAGCGCTCGTGCGCCTGCCCAACACAGAACACATCACTGAGTTGGATGAACTCTTCAATCTGGCCATGGATGACGCAACGGCGTCATGGTGGCTAGAGTCAGATGGTTCCTGGTCACGTCACACTGTTGACGCCTCAGGAGCAGCTCTCATCGATTTACAAGATCACCTGATGAAGAGCATGAGTAAGCGTCGTCGCCCAGGAGGACATCGATGAGCACCGCCCACCCCACAACTGTGTATGCAGCAGGTGCTGTTCTCTGGCGCATCATCGGTGATGATGTTCATGTTCTTGTCATTCACCGCACCGAGCACAAAGACATCTCCCTGCCCAAAGGCAAGGTTGACCCGGGCGAAACTCTCCCCCAGACCGCTGTGCGCGAGATTCGTGAAGAAACCGGCATCAAGGTTGCCCTTGGTGTTCCCCTCGGCGCAACCGAATACGTCATGCCCAATGGCAAGAACAAGTTCGTACAGTACTGGGCGGCCGAAGTGACCACCAAGGCGATTCAGAAGTCCAAGTTTGTCCCCAACGATGAGGTCGCTGCTCTCGAATGGCTCCCGCTTGCTTCTGCCCGTGGCGAGCTCAGCTATGAGCCCGACAAGGAAATCCTCGATAACTTTGCTGCACTGGTCAAAGACGGTGTCACCAAGACCTTCGCCGTTGTTGTGCTTCGTCACGGCAAGGCCACATCGCCTTCCGACTGGCGCGGTGAGGACGCAACCCGTCCCCTCACCGAGCGTGGTCTCACCCAAGCCCACGGCATCGTTCGCACCATTGCTGCGTGGAAGCCTAAGCGTTTCATATCCAGCACGGCAGCTCGCTGCAAGGCCACTATTGCTCCCGTTGCCAAGGCACTGGGCAAGGACGTCAAGTCCACCAACAAGATCAGCCAGGACGCCTTTGAAAGCGGCAAAGCAGATGTGCGCTCCGTGGTGGGACAGGTCGTGCGCAAGCGTAAGAGCAGTGTTATCTGCACCCACGGCCCCGTTGCCCCCGCAGTGATTCGTGAGCTTGCCCTCGCCACCGGCACTCCACGGTCAGCGGCACTCGACGAAGCCAGCATGCTCGACACCGCGTCCTTCACGGTTGTTCACCTGAGCTCGACCCACCCCTCCTCCGGCATCATTGCCGTGGAGACGCACGACTCTCAGCTCTAAATCTGCACAGGGCATGAAAATGCCGAACCGCAGTGAACGCCTCTCGGCGGAAGGCCGCTCGCAGCGGCGAATATTGGAGCCCGGGGTTACTACGGTCCGGCACTGACCAGATTAGTCCAGCGCCCCGTCACGCCACAAACGAGCACACACAGCAAGCTCATGAGCTGTTTGAGTGAGCCTAGATGCCTGCAGAGTAAGGGTGGTGGCACGTTCTGGATGCGCCGCATCTGACTCGTTGGCCACAGCCGTACAGCCAGCAGAAACGATCCGGCAGAACGCGGCGGAGCGATCCAGAGCACCACTGAAGTCTCCCGTAAAGGCACCGTGCAGGATGGTGTCCGCCAGGTTCACCATCTCATCAGGACCTGCGGGTGTGGGAGCACCTGCGACCACGACATCCGCTGTGCTGAGCACAGATAGTCCTTGGCCGAAGAGCACACTCATCTGTGCGGCTTGGGCACGAATCAAGTCTCGAATCAAATACATTCGCCACAGTGCACCGGGCAGAGAGTGTGCGCTGGAGCGAGACCACAACTCAGCCAAAGTGTCGATGCCATTGTCATCTGCAAAGGAGACAACCTTCTCGACAATGTCGGGGTGTGCTTCGTCGCGCACGCGCGAGAGCAAAGCACGAGCAGTGTCATGCGCAATAGCAGAAACCTCTGCGGGGTCATCCCCGCCTTGGAACGCACTGAACTCATGCCCAGCAAAGAGTGCTGGCTTTCGGTAAGGCGCGGTCATGTATTCATTCTCCCCCGGGTTAGGGTGAAGTCATGGACACAATCGTCTTCGCGCTGATCTTGGTATCAGCCTTACTCATCATTTTTGTCAAGAAGCGTTGGGTCGTCGTACTCGGCTACTCCATTGCTTTCGTGGCCACGGCTGCCTTGTTCGCGCACCACGTCACCAGCACCCTGGATTTGAGCTTCTAATGAGTGAGATTCACGTGTCTGCGCTGCAGAGCGAAAATGCCAGCACCACTGTTGTCGTTGGTGACACCCGCATTGTTGTTCCCGCCCCCACCAAGCCTCACCACATCCTGTTGGGCAAGCTGGGCTTCTGGGCACAAATCGGCTTCATGCTTGCCTACATCGGAGTGCTCTCTGGTGCGATGTTCTACTTCCAGTTCGGCCTGGGTGAGTACCCCTGCCCACTGTGCATTACGCAGCGCATGGGCATGATGCTCTCCTCGTTAGGTGCACTGTATGTCGTAGTGGGCTCACTACGAGGCAGGCTTTCTCCTTCAGGCTTTATGACTGGTCTCGGCTTTGCCATCCTTGGAGCGCTGTTAGGCGCAGTGATGTCTATTCGCCAGATCTTGCTCCACATCATGCCCGGTGACCCCGGCTATGGCGGAGCCGTTCTCGGCCTCCACCTTTACACCTGGGCTCTGGTGAGCTTTGTTGTGGTGTTGGTCTTCGCGGGTGTCTTGCTCACCTTTGGTACCGAGTTCTTGCCCGTTCGCCCCAGCTCCACGTTTGGTCGTGTGGTGGCGTGGGTTGTCATCGGCATCTTCCTGTTCACGGTGGTGGCAAACCTTGTCGCAGTCTTCGCCCTCGAAGGCTTCAACTGGTACCTGCCTGATGACCCAACGAGCTATGAGCTCTTTAATCAGCTGGGGTGGAACTAATTCCCTTGCCCTTCAGGAAAAATTAACCGACGAATCCGACCGTTTTTCACACGTGGGGTTTTGCGTGACTGAATGGCCAACCAAGTACCGACCGCTGCGGCACTGAGGCCACCAATCAAGAAGATAAAGAGATTGAAACCTGTTTCTGCCAAGGCCGCAATACATGGTTGAGGTGAGCTGTTCCCTGAAGAAGATCCTCCACCAGATGAACCAGCTAGAGAGCATTGACCAGGAGTTGTTCCCCAACCTGCGTAAGTTGTGCAATCAGGTAACCCCTCGATAAGCCGACCAGAGAAGTTTGCATAATCTGCATTCTGCGAAATGACAGTAGCTTTAGCGGCAGCACCAGCAGCACTACTTACTGCCGATGGCAAAACCATGTTCGTATAGGTAAGGAGGTGAGTGGTTGAATCGGGAGCGAAATAGTTTGGTGCTTTTGTTCTAAGTTTTGCTCCAGATCCTGCATATGGATTGCCTTGATTGTTTGTGTTATCGGTGAAGTAGTGCTCAGCTTGCGCTTGTCCTGTCCTTGCCCATGCGTTAGTAACAGCTACAGCGCGGCCATCCCCCATACCTTGAGAAAAGTAAGTGGCGTCTTCCCAGAGCCAGCCCACGAATGGGCTGTTGATGGAATCAACAAACCACTCAGCTTCTTCATGGCCTAGATATTGACCTTGCCAATAATCCGTATGCAGATTGGGGAAATTGTGAAGTTCGAGATCTGGAATTACCTCGTAGTTATTCGATGAATTCGTAATTGCAATTGCCTGCCTGAGAAGGTATCCCGATGCCGTTCCTGGAAACAAAGTGAATTGCAATTGTGCTTTGAGATTCGGATATCCGGGTACAGCTAATTCAGGGCAGAGGATGTCGATGGCACCTGAACTTAGTTGAGTAATCTCAACGTCGGTGGCAAGAGTGCTGGGATCACTGCAAAGAAAATAATCTCCCCCACTACCTGTGGAAGGGTCGTGAGAAAAACTGAACTCATTGGGGTAGGAGAGGTAGCCGTCAGAGTTCCAGTTGTCGTTGACATCCCATGCGTACTGAAGGCCATATTGATCGAATTGCCACTTTGCATCCCCAACGATGAAAATTCCACCTGTTGGCCAGCTGAGGGGTGTCGCTTGAGCACTCACTGTCGGCATAAATGAGAAAAGTGAGATGAAAACGAGTGAGGCAATCCCACTGAACAATTTACTGATGGACACTTCTCAACCAATCTGAAGAAATCAACTTGTGATTGAGTCTGATATTTCGTCAGCCGCGAGTCCGCTTTATGGCCGAAACTTTCGGGGTAACCCCAAGAAATGGCTTCAAATAATGTGAGTAGCTTCGAGAGCCTAGTTAGCGCCTTGAAGAAAATCGAGAAGCTAAACCGAGAATCAAGACACCAGACAGGGCAAGCAATACCCCAGCCCACATAATTTCCGACTCATCTCTGCTCCCTGTTGAGGCAAGCTGTGGTGCGTCGGTAGCGATGACCCATTTAGCAAAAGCTTCTGTATCTGAGTAGAGAGGGACACCAAAATTAAATTGTGTTGTGAACGTGTTGGAGGTGTACCACCCAGCAAAGTCATAACCAACACGCGTGGGAGTAGGCGGTGGTAAGACAGTTCCGCCGTATGTCGTTTGCACAAAAGGTACGGACACGCCTCCGCCTGCATGGAGAGCAACTGCACAGTACGCAGTTGCACTGTAGCCATTCCATTGCCCCGCCACGATAGAGGAAGCGTAGGGGCAGGTGAATCGCATCTGGACACCGTTACTGAAAGCTGGATTGTTATTGCTCAGTGCCGGTGGTGCGCCCTGAAAAGTTACTGGCCCGAGTGCATTAGTAAATGCCCCGGAGCCAATCCACGTCACATTTCCAGGAATATCAATATCAACGAGAGGGCTGTTATAAAACGCAGCATCCCCAATCGTGGTGACTGTAGCTGGTATATCAACATGTGTCAGAGAGGTGTAACTAAATGCGTTGTCTGGAATCACAGTTAGTTGAGCCAGAATCTGGAGTTCGGTCAAAGTGGGAATATTGCAAGCTACACACGTTCCTAGTGAAGTAACTGAACTAGGAATCACAAGACTTTCCAAGTCCGTATCCCACAAAGCACTCGCCCCGAGTGTCAACAACCCTTCGTTGAGCTGGATATCAGTAATGCTCGAATGACTAAATGCGATGTCCCCGATACTCCTGATAGATGCTGGGAGAAATACGTGACGGATTGTTGAATTGTTTTCAAAAGCTTGGAACCGGATTGCAGAGACTGAATACTCTTGCCCTGACACTGTGATTGTTTCTGGCGGTGCCAACGTATCCCCGAGAGCACCGTCCTCACCGAGAATCGTTGCCCCTAGATTTGGCTGGCCGGGATCATAGGAATAGATGATGTGCCCGATAGTCACGGTTGGCGGAGAAGCTATCGCAGATTGTGCTGATACTGAAACGAAGAACAATCCCACTAGTGGGGAAATCAGGTAGGCCAATATCGACATTCTTCTAGTCATGGTTTCAGCGGACCACACCGTGCGAATCTCATACGTCTTTTTCTGATGAATGTAGGGGTAGCCCTAATTGCCAGGCGACAAGACAGCCGTATGAGGTGAAGCGGGGATACTTAACTCATGCCCACCACAGCTCTCGTCATTGAAGATGACGACCTCATGCGTGTGAGCCTTGTTGCTGCACTCGCTTCGGCTGACGTCGACGTGGTGGCCAGCGCAAAGACGAGTGCCGAAGCACTGGAACTTGCGCACACCCTCTTTCCTCAAGTTGCCTTGGTAGACCTGCACCTCGGCCGGGGTCCTACGGGCGTGGATGTTGCCCACGAACTTCGGAAAAACGATCCCCGCATTGGCATTGTGTTCCTAACCTCTTTTGAAGATCCGCGCCTCATTGCAGAGACCAAACCACTTCCACAAGGTAGTCAATATTTGCTCAAAAAAGACGTGGGGAGTATCGACGAAATTGCCGAGGCGATCACAGCGTCGCTGGAAGGAAAGAACCGCAGAATAAGCACGGAGCTTCCCAGCAATATGAGTCAACTCAGTGACGTGCAGTTGGAAACCCTCCGCCTCGTTGCTCAAGGACTCAGCAACACCGAGATTGCTCGGCGCAGGCAAGTTACGGAAAAATCCATTGAAGCCAGCATTACGCGCCTGCTCAAATCTCTGAACATTCCCAGAGACGAAGGATCCAACCAGCGCGTGCAACTCGCTCGTCTGTATTTTGAGTCACAAGGATTCTCCTCACATGAATAGAACACGCTCGCGTTTTGGTGAGCGGGTGGGTTCCAGCTGGAGTGGCTACCTTCCGTTGTGGGCAATTGCGATCACCGTGTGGTGCGTGAACTCGACGCTGTTGTTAGGTTTCGCTCTTTCCCCGAATCAGTTCGGTGCTGCCGTTGCCGCTAATGGCACAGCCGCAGTCGTTCTCCTGCTGATCGGGGCGTCCTGGCGAGCTCTTCTGAAGAGAAGAACAGTTGTTCAACCTGTCCAGCCGTGGGTTGTATTCCTGGTTGGTGCCTTCACTGGTCTGGCCAAAGGTCTCACGACATATCTAGTGCTGTGGGTTCTCACAGATGTTCCCGTGACGTTCTCTGCGCTGGTTCAGAACACATTGCCCGCTGTCGTGATTGGGCTCTGGCTTGTTCCTGCCTTTGGCATTCTGGGTTCCATACGGGCTGACTACAACTCAGAACGTGAGCAGCTCATCAGCGAAATGGTGGCGCATGATCTCAGTGCCGCAACCACGCGCTACTTAGATGAGGATATTGCGCGTTTTGTTGTGCGCGCCAAGGAACAACTTGATCGTGCAGGCGATTCTCCCGACTTGATGCGCACTGCACTCGTGGAGCTCGCTGAGCGTGATGTTCGCCCCATGAGCCACAAACTCTGGCAACAGGAAGATGCCCAGATAGATTCATTTCGCTTTCGCGACTTGGCTCTCAACGCGATAAAACAACATCGATTCCCTGCCGTATGGACAAGTGCGTCCTTGTTTATTTCACTGCTGTTTTTACAGATACCCCTCGTCGGCCTTCTCGATTCTTTACAACGAAGCCTTTTTCAATCGTTCGTCACACTCCTCGTGTTGTCACTGGGCAGACTGCTTCCTTTCCGCGGCTCGGTGAGTGGCCCACTGATCTTTTTCTTATTTCCTGCGGTGGCGGTGATAGCTATCGAAGTGCTGACCCTCCAGCTCGCGGGACCCCTGCCGGGGGTCACGAGCTGGATCGCGGATGTCACTCTCTACGTTGCCCTGATCATGACCTTGTTGATTCTGGGAATAGTTTTCTCCGCCCGGGACACCCATGAGGAAGTCCGTGATCGCCTCACTGCACTGCGATCTGATTCATTGTCTACGGATGTTGACCGAATCATTTACCTCTTGCGCCGCCGAGAAACAGCAGAGTTATTACACGGCTATGTGCAGAACCAGTTGCTTTCGAGTTCTATAAAACTCGGCACGACCCCTCATTCGTTATCGGATGTCAAGGCACACATCACTTCGATGTTCACCGAACTCGAACGAGGTCAGTTAGCTCCGGGAAGTTCTTCGACCCTCACGTTGCAGTCAATGAAGGAGCAACTGACGGAATCCTGGCGGGGGGTGATGGATATCACCATGTCTCTTTCCTCTCGTGACACATATTCTCCTCGTGAAATTGTCCTGATTGACCGACTCGTCACAGAGTGTGCCTCGAATGCCAGAAGACATGGCCACGCAACGACACTGCATCTTGACCTCACCAGCACAGCAGATAGTCTGACGGTGGTCGCCAGCGATAACGGCGTTGGTCCCGGATATGGTGCACCTGGTCTTGGAACTGCGCTGATGGCCAGTTTGTCTGCCGGCAACTGGTCTCGAAAACTCTCCGCCTCACAATCCGGCACCACCGTAACGTGCACTATTTCCAGAGTGAAAGAATCAACATCATGAACAAGCCAGCCCACAGGTTTACCCTCTTGCTCGCTGTTGTAGCAGCACTAGGTAGCGTGTTGTTCTTTCCCCACATCGCAACTGCCACCCCAACATGGACAGACGATACTCAAATTACGGCCAATGGAGCGACGACAAACCAAGCTCCTCTTTTCCTCAGCGGCAGTGATGGCTCCATTACCGCCATCACTGTTGAGACGGTGAGCTCTACCTACAGTGTTCTCGCCCGCCGAAGCACCGACGGTGGTGTCACATGGGGCGCCCCAACTGTGCTCTCTGCCTCGGGGGTTGCAAGTGCTGACGCAACCGTAGTTAGGCTCAACAACGGACATTTTGCAGTTGCTTTTGCCGAGGCCTCGGGAACCTCTGGAGTGAACCAGATCCGTTTGGTCACCAGCTCCAACAACGGTCTGACGTGGGGCTCTGCGCAAACCATCAGTACGGCTGGTGGCGCTGCATATGCAGCCAGCCACCCACATCTGGCCGCCTTTGGCACTACTGAACTTGTAGTGGGATTCCAGCAAAGTGATGGCGCACACGACCGAGCTATCGTTCGATACAGCCAGTCTCAACTGCAGAGTTGGACGCAAGGGCAAACTCTCTCGGCTTCCGGCTCCGATGCACGCTTTGTTACCCCGGTTGTAAACACCTCTGGAGACATAGTTGTGAGTTGGATTCTGGTGGCGTCCGACACTACACAGCAAACTCAAATTGCGGGTTCGTCAAACTGGTCGACGGTCACAACGCTCACCAGCAACGCCGTCGCCGGTGTGCCCCACGTACCTGCCGTTGTTGCATTACCGACTGGTGCTTTCGTCGTGTTGTGGGCGGATCCTGATTTGAACCCAAGCTATACAGTTACCGCACGAATCAGTTCCAATGCCGGATCAACATGGGACGTGGGAATCCCGATTAGTAGCACGGCATTCCCAAATGAAATAACTGCTGTAGTCACAGCAGATGGTGGCATTGCGGCCGCATGGAGCATGGGCACCGGTGGCTATACCTACATTCAAACCAGCTATTCATCTCCCACATCTACTCCCTCACCTTCTCCGTCAGCCTCACCCTCGTCGTCTTCCTCAGCTTCACCCTGGCCCACAACAACAGGCGCTGGATCAGCATGGTCAACTCCGCTAAATATTTCGCCCAGTGTGACAGGCCAGTTCTACACCAACCCCCAACTTGCCCTCAGCCCCGATGGAAAAGTTGCAATGGTGCTGAACCAGAATGTTTCCTCGACTTTTGCAACCGGTTCGTCCGTGAGCACTGACAATGGCGCAACATGGCCTCAAGGCGTGCAGTCCATCACGAGTTGGCAATCATCCCCAAGTAGCATCAGCTCAGTTTCTATTGGGGCACTGACCGGACAAGGCTTTATCTACGGTTGGCAAACCACCTCAAATGGAAACCCCGATAAGGGATTTGTTCGTGTGTATGGCTGGGAAGCTTCCTCAAGTTCAAGCTCAACGCCCGCACCCACGTTGCCTGCGACGGGGTCAGTTTTGTGGGCCACAGGCTTGTTGAGTATTGCTTTCTTTGGAAGTGGCTTGATCTTTTGGGCCGTTACAGCTCGATCCCGCGCACGACGATAAGTAGTGCTCGGCATCTGTTCTAAACTAGAAGAGCACTTATGTGCGGCGGGCCTCTAGCTCAGTTGGTTAGAGCATCGGACTTTTAATCCGAGGGTCAAGGGTTCGATCCCCTTGGGGCCTACAATCAAGAATCCCTCACCTGATGGTGAGGGATTCTTTGCATTAGGACTTGTTACTCAACGATGAGTTTCGGCTCTGGTTTTTCATAAACCGCCAGGACAGGAATATCACCAGAGCCGGGTAAATGGCCTGACTTGTTGTGACAGCACGTTCCCAGAATCCTGCAGTCTGGATTTCGGGATTCGTCCAGATTGCCAAGAACCCGATTGCAATAGCTCCCAGCACAAGCGTCGCAACAATGGAAGCAAGCGGTCGAACGATGGGTGGCCATTCGCGACCAAGCCGCATGCCAAACACGGGCCATATCGAAAAGATGACGAAAGAAATCGTGGCAAACACTCTGTGAGGCTCAGAGACTCCCACCAACGGGGTGGGGAATATCGTGAGACCAATCGTTGCCAGTCCGCCCAGGAAGATCAATACTCGGGCTGGTTTGGCTAACACCGTGAATCTCAGCGCGACAACGATGTCGATGAGTGCGCCGAGGATAAAGAAACTCGATTGGAGATATCTCACCGGAGATTCAGGTGATGCCAATTCACTAATGGTTTGGACAATGGGGTCATAGCCAGGCCAGAGTGCTGCCGACAAACTCCAGCCCAGGACTGATTGAACTGGTCCCACTACGGCCAAGACAAGCAACAATCGACTGACCTGGTGAGGGTGAATATCGGCTTGAGTCATGTTGCCCCTTTCGCATGAAAGCTTACGAGGCTATCCACTCACCTGCTGGAGGACATTAGTGCCTGTGGTGGAAGGGCTGAAGTGCATCGTCAGGAATCTGACCGAAACGTCCGTAATTGAAGTCTTCGAGCGCTTGCACAACTTCTGCCTTAGTGTTCATCACGAAGGGGCCATAGGCAACTACTGTTTCGTTGATGGGCTGGCCACCGAGGAGCAGAACATCCAGTGCACCATTGCGTGCATCCTGAACCTTGTCAGCTGTGAGAACAACTCGATCTCCATCAACCATGACAGCTAGGGTTCCTGCAGCAATCGGTGCCGCCGAACCTCCGAGCTCACCTTCGCCCACAGTGCCTTGACCTGCAAGCGTGTAAGCAAGAGCATTGAACTCAGGATTCCATGGGATCGAGACAGATGCTCCCGGAGCCAAGGTCACGTGAGCAATGGTCATCGGGGTCTGCGACTTACCAGGTCCCACGTAGCCATCAATCTCACCGGCAATGACGCGAATGAGTGCACCACCATCTTGGCTAGAGAGCAATTCAACATCGCCACCAGCAAGGTTCTGGTAGTTCGGTGCCGTCATCTTCTTCGCTGCAGGCAGGTTGATCCAGAGCTGAATGCCGTGGAAGAAACCACCAGACATCACCAGCTCGTCTGGCGGTGTCTCGATGTGGAGAACACCGGAGCCAGCGGTCATGTATTGGGTTGCACCGTTCTCGATGATGCCACCACCACCATGGTTGTCCTGGTGCTGGAAGGTGCCATCGATCATGTACGTGAAGGTCTCAAAACCACGGTGCGGGTGCCATGAGGTTCCACGAGGTTCGTAGGGGGCGTATTCCACCTCACCCATCTGATCCATGTGAATAAAGGGATCAATGTCTTGGTAGGAGACTCCGGCAAAAGCACGGGTCACCGGGAAGCCATCCCCCTCAAATGCCTGGGGTCCCTTGGTCACTGACTTCACCGCGCGTGCACGGCCAACGGCAGGTGCAAGGTGGGGAAGGGTGAAGGTATCAGCGGTTACAGCAGGCATCGTGTGCTCCTTATTCAGCTATCTCTGAGGATAAGTCCCGCGCGGAGAAACGTATTCCCGAAAACAAAGATGGCATCCCCGAAGGGATGCCATCTCGTGAGCGTGAGCTCGAATTACTTCTTTGCTGCAGGCTTGGCTGCTGCCTTTGCAGGAGCCTTCTTTGCTGGAGCCTTGGCAGCTGGTTTTGCAGCAGCCTTGGGGGCAGCCTTAGCTGCGGTGGGCTTTGCTACAGGCTTCTTTGCTGCGGGCTTTACTGCTGCCTTAGGTGCTGCTGCCTTAGCAGGAGCCTTCTTTGCTACGGGCTTTGCTGCAGCAACGGTCTTCTTGACGGTTGCAGTGGTCTTCGCTGCATCCTTCTTGATGGTGGTAGCTGCGTGAGCAAGATCCTTACCAACAGAAGCCGCAGTCTTTGATGCGTCCTTCTTGACGGTGGTGGCGACCTTCTTGGTGGTGGTTGCTGCCTTCTTCGCAACAACAGTTGCGTCGGCGGTGACGTCCTCAACCTTGTCAGCGACTACAGCAGCGGTTGCACCAGCCTGCTTTGCGCCTGAGCGGAAAGCCTTCTTAAGGGAGGAAAGGAAAGATGACTGAGCCATCGAGATAACACTCTCATTTCATGATTGGGTGTGGGAACAAAGTTCGTACTTAAGCGTAACCTGAGTGTTTCTTATGAGACCTGAGGCCAGTCGCGAGCCGTAACAAAGGGAGCCTGTGGCGTTCGGGCTACTTATCCTGCGTCACAAGCCATTCATGAGCGCCAGCAGCTTCAGCGCCCATGGCGTTGACAGTGGCACGGGTGCGTTCGCGCACTCCAGCATCGAACTCAGGAGATTGACACACACCTTGAGGAGCATCCGAAGCCACCGAGCACCAGCGATAGACGCCGTCCTGCTTATTGGTGGCTGGAGCCCACGCCATGTCACTGACCGACCAGGTGCCATCTGCAGCCTTGCTGAACTGTGCACGCATAATGAGGAACTCATTGTTCACGGGATAGTCACCGGAAGATTCGCTGATTCCATTACCCAAGGAGTAAACAATCCACTTGCCGTTATAAAACTCCATGGGTTGGATGGCGTGAGGGTGGTGGCCATAAACCATGTCGAACTGGCCGCTATCAATCAATGCGTGTGCATTGTTGATCTGCTGAATGTCGGCTTCGTTCGAGTATTCAGTTCCCGCGTGCTGGACACCAATAACCACATCGGCGCCCAGTGCACGCGCCTGAGCTGCACGCGCAATCATCACGTCAGGATCTAGTGGGTAGTTCACCTGCCAGTCGAATTCGTTGTAGTTGCCATTGACAGAGAAGGTGTGTTCAATGAATGCCACCCGCCCTGCAGGGGTGTCCATGATGAGGACCCCGTTGGCCTCCTCGGGTGAACGGTAGGAACCAGTGTGCTTGAGGCCGTTTTGATCCAAGACATCTAGAGTCCTCACAACACCGGCGTAGCCCATATCAACAGTGTGATTACTGGCGGTGGTGCAGGCGTCATACCCAATTGCTTTGGTCGTGACAGCTAACTCCCACGGAGTATTGAAAATGGGGTAGCCAGTGGGAGCTTCACCAACTTGAGCAAAAGGTGTCTCTTGGTGACACATCGCGATATCTGCTTTGTTGAGATATGCGCTCTGGCCCTGCAGAAGTGGCATGAAGTCGTAGTTACGGCCGTTGGCATCAGTCGGAATAACTGCTGGCTTCCACAGTCCTGCGTGGAAAAGCATGTCACCGGTTGCGGTGATGGTGAAGCAGTCATCGGTGGGACATTCTGGCCCGATACCGGGGTGAGCCGTGGGAGTGGGGGTCGGCTTCACCGTCTTGGTTACCGTGGGCTTAGCCACCGGCACTTCTGGAGCGCACGCTCCCAAGGTCAACCCCACTGAAATAGCTAACAGCCCTGCAATGATTCCCCGCTTCATATCCTTATTCTGACAGAGCACCGCTACCCCGGTTTGTTTTAGAGGAACAAGTAGCATGAGCAGGTGAGTCCAACCGTTCTGCCTTCCTCCAACTACGTCAGCGTCACCTGGGGAATCCGCACAGACTCTGGTGGTCTCACCGTGACCTTGCTTCATCGCGCAGGCATCATGAGCCAGGCAGGTGCCGGCCATGTCACGGTCCTCACCTTCGATAACTTCCCTGACTACGACCAGGTTGAGGTTGAACTGCGCAAAATGGGACGTCTCTTCGGTGACGTCTCCATTCGCAATTTATGGGATTGGCTGCGTACTGAACAGATTCCTGACCGGTCTACGGGTCCGTCGACCACTCTCGATAAAGCATTCACTCCCATTGCCGACAGTGACTCTTTTGAATCAACCTTCCGTGGTGACAAGGAAATCTCTCGCACGCGCTATGCCGCCGATGACGTGACGGTGCTGCAGGTGGATCACTTCCGTGAAGATGGCACCTTGATGCTCAGCGACCGCCGGGACTTCCGCGAGCGCGGAGTCCGAGGCGGACGCCGCATCATCCTGTGTGATGTTGAGGGAAAGCCCTACAAGCTCTGGAAGGTCGCCAACGACTTCTATCACTGGGCGCTTGACCGCATGAATGGCAAGACTCCCACCACCTACATCGTGGACAGTAAGACGGCAGTAAACATGTTCATTGAATACCGTCGCCGCAATGCGTTGACCGTGCACGTGATCCAGGGTGCACATGTGGAGGGCATCACATCTGATGGCCGACCCATCCTCAGTGAAGCCCGCAGCAAGAGCATTCAGAATCTTCCGGCCTATGACCTCGTGGCAACACTGACCAAGCGTCAGCGTAAGGATGTCACCGACATCGTCGGTGCCAGCCCCAACCTGGCGGTCATACCTAACTCAGTGCCACTTCCTGATCCCAGCTCCATCACACTCGAGCGTCCTGTGGACCGCGGCATCGTGGTGGCGGCCTTTGTGCCACGCAAGCGCGTTCACCTCGCTATTGAAGCTGCCAGTAAGGCGCATGCAACTACCCCGCTTCACCTCGATGTTTATGGAGATGGCGAAAGTAAGTCAGAAGTTGACGCCATGGTGAACGCCGTAGATGCGACCCGCTTTGCTACCCTTCACGGCTATAGCACCACTGCTTTGGGCGAGACTAAGACCGCGAGCTTTATTCTGATTACCTCAGAAACCGAAGGAACTCCTCTGGTTCTGCTGGAAGGCATGGCCGCTGGCTGTATTCCTATTTCCTTTGATATCCCGTATGGCCCCAGCGACATCATTGTGGACGGGGTCAATGGTTTCCTCATCCACGACGGAGACACCGATGCCATGGCAGCAGCCATTGTGCGTCTACAGTCGCTGCCTGCCGAGAAGGTCCTTGCCATGCGCAAGGCTGCTATCGACTCCGTGCAGTCATTCAATGATGCTGCGGTGCTGGAACTCTGGAACAAAGAGCTCCGCAAAGCCTGGAAGCACAAGAGTGCAGCCTGGTGGCGAGCTCTGCGGAAGTGGCAAGCAACGAATGCTGAAAAGGCGTATGCTCGCCGCGCACCGGAAATTGGACCCAAACTTCCTCCTGAACCCAGGCGATAGCGTTCTAGGCTGAGAGCATGACTTCTCAGGATTCAGCCCAGATCATTTCGGTACCCACCTATGGAACCCCTAGCGTGGACGACTCGTGCTACATCGCACCAGGCGCTCGCCTGGCCGGCGATGTCACCCTGCACGCCAATGTGGGCATCTGGTTCAACGCAGTCCTGCGTGGAGACTATGAACCGATCGTGATCGGTGAAGGCTCCAACATCCAAGACAACGTCAGCGGCCACGTCGACACCGGCTACCCCCTCACCCTGGGCAAGAACGTCTCCGTCGGACACAACGCCGTGATCCACGGCTGCACCGTGGAAGATGACTGCCTCATCGGCATGCATGCCACCGTGATGAATGGCGCCGTAATCGGCAAGGGTTCTCTTGTTGCTGCCGGCGCCTTGGTGCTGGAAGGAATGATTGTTCCTCCCGGCTCACTGGTGGCAGGTGTTCCTGCGAAGGTGCGCCGCGAACTCACGCCGGAAGAGCAAGAAGGCGTGCGAAACAACGCAGCGAACTACCGCAAGCGCCTTGAGATTTATAAGGCCGAAGCAACTAGCTGTACTGCCCAGGGACGTTAGTTAAGCGGCTCATGGGTGGCCGGTTTCCGATCGCAGTGTGGGGCCTATGGTGATTGTATTCGTGCAACCATCCTGGCAACGCGTTGTTTCTAGCTGAATCAGTGTTGTAGAACTTCCCAAAGGCCCAACCATCGGCCAAGGTGCGGTGGAAGCGTTCAATTTTGCCGTTCGTCTGTGGCCTGTAGGGCCTTGTCCTTTTCGGTTTGATGCCAAGTTCGTTGCACGCATCTCTCCACAAATGAGACACGTAGGCAGGTCCATTGTCGGAAAGAACTCGCTCAACAGTGACTCCTCTTGCAGCAAACCACGACACTGCGCGGCGTAAAACGCCGACAGCAGTGTCTGCAGTTTCATTGGCATGAACCTCGGCATAGGCAATGCGGGAATGATCATCGATAACAGTGTGGACGAATGTTATCCCTGCAACACGTCCACGTTTATTGTTCTTTGGCCGCCCTGCAGTGGCGCGAATATTGAGGTTTCCTTGCTGACGCCCGACGTATCGACTACCGCCACCATCTGGAATCTTGCCGAGTTTTTTCACATCAACATGAATCATCGCTCCAGGGGTCGCATGTTCATAACGGCGGATAACTTCCCCCGTTCGAACATCAACGTGATGAAGTTTGTTCAGACGGCATCGAACTAGAACGGCATGAACAGTTGAAGCTGAGAGGCCCAGTTTCCCGCCGATAGCCACTGGTCCAAGGCGTTTCTTCCACCGCAAATGCACAATCTTGCGAACGAGTTGTTGATCGGTTTTATTCGGGCTTCGATGTGGCCGGGAAGAACGATCATCCATCCCGGCAACACCCATAGCCGCATATCTTTGAGCCCAACGATTAGCTGTTGGCCACGAAACATTGAACATGTGGGCAGCCGCAACGACTGTCCAACCTTCATCAACTATGAGGCGCGCGATGCGAAGACGATGACGAGGAGTTAAAGCGGCATTAGCGTGGGACATGAGTACCTCCGGGTGGTGTTGTGAATGCCTTTGACAGCTCCACTCCACTCCCGGAGGTACTCACTCACGTTTAACGACTACAGCGAGTCGTCACATTTACTCAACCAACCTGCCTGGGCAGTACAGCTAGCAGCCAGCTCCGCTGCCTTGACCACATTGGCCAAGAGCATCGCACGCGTCATCGGCCCCACGCCACCAGGATTCGGTGAGAAGTAGCCAGCAACCTCAGCCACTGCAGGGTCCACATCACCGGTGAGCTTGGCCTTGCCCGTCTCTGCATTCTCCACTCGGGTAATTCCCACATCCAGAACTGCAGCACCAGGCTTGACCCACTCAGGCTTGATGAAGTGGGGAACACCCACGGCAGCAACGACAACATCAGCGCGACGAATCTCGTCTTCAATGTTGACGGTGCGGGAGTGGGTGAGCGTCACAGTTGAGTCAATGCCCTTACGAGTGAGCAGAAGTCCCAGTGGACGCCCCACGGTCAGGCCACGGCCCACCACGGTGACGTGTTTGCCCGAAAGTGGAACGTCATAGCGCTGCAACAGCTCCACAATCCCGGCAGGTGTGCAGGGAAGTGGCGAAGCCAGTTCTCCTTCAATGCCCATGACAAGTCGTCCCAAGTTCATGGGGTGGAGACCATCGGCATCCTTGGCAGGATCAATGAGCTCAAGAGCTGCATGCTCATCCAAGCCCTTGGGTAAGGGAAGCTGAACGATGTAGCCGGTGACAGCAGGGTCTGCGTTGAGTTTCTTGATAGCTTCCTCAACATCAGCCTGAGTGGCTGTTGCGGGGAGGTCTACCCGAATGGACTCAATGCCCACCTCAGCACAGTCGCGGTGCTTACCCGCGACATAGGAACGCGATCCAGGGTCGTCGCCAACCAACAGCGTGCCCAGTCCAGGGGTGATTCCCTTGGCTTTGAGTGCTGCGATGCGGCCAGCGAGTTCACCCTTGACGGCAGTCGCAGTTGCGATGCCGTCGAGAGTGATTGCTACCACTGCTCGAGGCCGGGGTATAGGGGGAAGTTCTCGGTGAGAACCTTGACGCGAGCCTTAAGAGCAGAAACATCAGCACCGGGCTTGAGCGCCTCAGCAATGACATCTGCAACCTCGGTGAACTCTGCGTCGCCGAAGCCCCGAGTTGCCAGTGCGGGTGTACCAATACGCAGACCCGAGGTGACCATGGGTGGACGTGGGTCGAACGGTACCGAGTTACGGTTCACGGTGATGCCGGACTCGTGCAGCACGTCTTCAGCCTGCTGGCCATCCAAAGGAGAGTTACGCAGGTCAACAAGTACCAAGTGAACTTCGGTGCCACCGGTGAGCACATCAACGCCAGCAGCCTTCATGTCAGGCTGAGTCAGGCGGTCAGCAATGATCTGTGCACCACGGAGGGTGCGCTGCTGACGGTCCTTGAACTCTGGCTCCATCGCGAGCTTGAAGGCGGTTGCCTTCGCTGCGATGACGTGCATGAGGGGACCACCCTGCTGTCCGGGGAACACTGCGGAGTTGAGCTTCTTGGCCAGTTCTTCGTCACGGCTGAGGATCAGACCGGAGCGAGGACCAGCAAGGGTCTTGTGAACGGTGGTGGAGACCACGTCAGCAAAAGGCACGGGGTTGGGGTGCAGACCAGCTGCAACCAGACCTGCGAAGTGAGCCATGTCGACCCAGAGCTTGGCGCCAACCTCATCTGCGATTTCACGGAACGCAGCGAAGTCGAGCTGACGAGGGTATGCCGACCAACCCGCAATGATGACGGCGGGCTTGTGTTCGTGAGCGAGCTTGCGCACAACATCCATGTCGACGAGGAAAGTTTCAGGGTCAACACCGTAAGCAACAGGGTTGTAGACCTTGCCGGAGAAGTTGAGCTTCATACCGTGGGTGAGGTGACCACCGTGAGCAAGCTCAAGACCGAGGATGGTGTCGCCAGGCTGAGCAATGGCGTGCAGTACTGCAGCGTTAGCCGTTGCACCCGAGTGAGGCTGAACGTTGGCGTAAGCAGCACCGAAAAGCTTCTTTGCGCGCTCGATGGCGAGGCTTTCTGCCACGTCAACAAATTCGCAACCACCGTAGTAACGCTTGCCGGGGTAGCCCTCGGCGTACTTGTTGGTGAGAACCGAACCCTGAGATTCGAGCACTGCACGAGGAACGAAGTTCTCGGAGGCAATCATCTCGAGGAAGTCGCGCTGGCGACCGAGTTCGTTCTGCAGTACTGCAGCAATCTCGGGGTCAACCTCGGAGAGAGGGGCGTTGAAGGTGTTATCTGAAGACACAGTGGGCTCCTAGGGGTAGACCGGGTAAAACCCGGAACAGGTTTTTCTCGTTCTTAGCCCAGGCGTTCGGCCAGATCCGATCTCATATCGCTCCCTGATGGATACCCATCTCAACGCCAGTTGCGACTGTGTCAGTCTACCAAGCCTGAAGGCAATAATCTTGATACATGTCTGAAGCAACGCACTGGGTACTCACCTTTGTTTGTGCCGATAAACCCGGCATCGTCCACGCGGTGAGTGGCGCCATTGTTGCAGCCAACGGAAACATCACCGAGAGCCAGCAGTTCTCCAGTGATGACACTGGAACTTTCTTCATGCGTCTGCAGGTGGAGACCACCGCTAGCCGCGAAGAATTCGAGCTTGCACTGCAACCTGTTATTTCAACCTATGACATGGAATGGCGACTCGACGTGGTCGGACGCCCCCTGCGCACCCTTGTCCTCGCCACCAAGGCAGCCCACTGCCTCAACGACATCCTGTTCCGCCAGCGTGCTGGACAGTTGCCTGTTGAGATTCCTCTCGTACTGTCGAACCACGATGAGCTCAGCTCCCTTGCTGGCTTCTATGGCATTCCTTTTGAGTCCATGCCCGTGACCACACCTGAGCAGAAGGCAGCTTTTGAGAAGCGTCTGCTCGAGGTCGTGGAAGAGAACGACGTCGAACTGGTCGTTCTTGCCCGTTACATGCAGGTACTCTCACCGGAGCTGTGTAAGAAGCTTGAGGGCAAGATCATCAACATTCACCACAGCTTCCTGCCCGGCTTCAAGGGTGCCAACCCCTACAAGCAGGCGCACTCTCGTGGCGTGAAGCTCATCGGTGCCACCGCTCACTTTGTCACCAGTGACCTGGATGAAGGTCCGATTATTGAGCAGAACGTGGTCCGTGTGGATCACTCTCGTTCTCCTGAGGAACTGGTTGCCATTGGTCAGGACGAAGAAAGTCGCACTCTGACCCAAGCGGTCAAGTGGTTTGCCGAGGACCGCATCCTGCGCGATGGTCAGCGCACGATTATTTTCAAATAATCCGGCGGAATAAATCCGAACGCTGACGCATTCACTCAAGTGAGCCCCACAGAGTGGTTCAGATAAGGGGATACCGATGAGCGAGATCACCCAGCCAGTGCTGTTTATGAGCCACGGTGCTCCCATGTTGGTTGATGACGCTCGCTGGTCCAGCGAACTTGCTGGTTGGGGTCAGGCTATTGAGAAGCCCAAGCAGATCCTCATGGTCTCTGCTCACTGGGAAGAAGCTCCCGCCACCATCAGCTCCACCCGGGAGAACACCGGGCTGGTCTATGACTTTTATGGTTTCCCTAGCAAGTACTACGAAATGCAATACAACACCCCTGCAGCCACAGAGCTGGCAGCTGATGTGCTCGGTGTTCTAGGCCCCGACGTTCAGCAGGATCAGAGCCGTGGTTTGGACCACGGTGCTTATGTTCCGTTGACCCAGATGTATCCGGACGCAGATATTCCTGTTCTGCAGTTGTCCCTGCCCAGCTTGAACCCGGTTGATCTGTTCGAGATGGGTCGCAAGCTTGCTCCTCTGCGCGATGCAGGAACCTTGATTGTGGGCTCGGGCTTCACCACCCACAATCTGCGCTGGTTCAACCCTGGAGCTGGCCCTGACGGTGAACCACCACAAGCCTCAGCAGAGTTCGACCACTGGGCTGACGAAGCCCTGCAGAACAAGGACATTGATGCCCTGCTGAACTTCTGGGATAAGGCTCCTGCTGCCCACGAAGCACACCCCCGCATTGAGCACTGGGCGCCCCTGTATGTGTCTTTGGGCGCTGCTTTGGGTACTGGGTTGGACAATACGAGTGCTATTGATGGCTTCTGGTACGGCTTGTCCAAGCGTTCGTGGCAGTTCAACTAATTCATTATTTTATGAATTTTGTGCATTTCCCTAGAATTGCCAAATGGGGAATCTAGAAAAGCGCAAAGGTATCAATTTCGAAAACGCACTGGTTTCAGCTGCAAAATTACCTGCGGTCCGAATCGATCGGAGTGACTTTCTTCGAAGTGCGCTGAATCACTTTTGCACTGAAGAACAAATCACAATCGCAATAGCCGAGAGCCCGGCAGCAGCTGGAATATCACAAGACATCATCAACAGGCTTGCAGATGAAGCAATCAAATGGTAAACCACTCGAGTAAGTACTATTTCTGCTGTTGCGGGAATCCCAGGCGGCTTCGCGATGCTTGGAACAATCCCCCTCGATGTAGCCCAATACATGGGACACATTTTGCGGATTACTCAGAAGCTCGCATACCTCTATAGCTGGCCAAACCTTTTTTCAGAAACTGACGAACCAGACGACGCTACGAAGGGTATCCTTGCGCTCTTTGTTGGTGTCATGTTTGGGGTTCAGGCTGCAAACAAGGCTATTGTTCAGGTTTCGGGACTCATTTCAGAACAAATCGTAAGAACGCTCCCTAGCAAGGCGCTCACTCAGGGCGTGATTTACCCCGTGGTTAAAAGGGTTTCTGCATATCTTGGCGTGCAGATGTCCAAACAAATTTTTGCCAAAGGAATCTCCAAAGTCGTACCCGTTATTGGTGGACTAGTTTCTGGTGGTGTGACTCTCGCTACCTTCCTACCCATGGCAAAGCGACTCAAGAAGCATCTGGCAAGTTTGGACATGGCAAAAAACGTTGCCGCCGTAACCAAGCCCAAGAAAGCCATCACCCAAAATCCAGAGGATTAATGACTCCTAATCGGGCGGATTTACTTTCATAAGTAATTCATAGGTTTGTCATAGGGTTCCCTCAGAGAAACCTGACAGTTTTATCTCATGATCTCCACTGCTCCATACCGCACCCCCCAGGCTGCTCGTCGTGGCAGCGCCACTTCTGAGCGTGCAACGGCCATCAAGCGTGGATACAAAGCACGTCTGCGCCGTGGAGATCTCCTCGAGACCATCGTTTACTTCTCGGTTGCTATCGCTCTTGCCCTGTTCTTGGCAGATGGCGGAGCCACCTACTTCATCAACATCAAGGACGTCACAACTGGCCTCGGCATCGTGACCGGCCTGATCGGTTCTGATCTTCTTCTAGTCATGCTCGTGCTCGCTGCACGTATTCCTGCAATTGACCGCACCTTTGGACACGACAAGGCACTGGCCTTGCACCGCAAGCTGGGTAAGCCCGTTCTCTACTTGATCCTTGCTCACATGCTTCTGCTCATGATCGGGTATGGCATCGCACAGGGACTCAACCCTATTGCTGAAGCCATCGACATGATTGCGAACCAGCAGGACATGTCCATTGCCTTCATTGCAACCGGTCTTCTGATCCTGGTTGTCGTGACCTCACTGGTCATCGTCCGCAAGAAACTCTCCTATGAGTTCTGGTACGTCGTGCACCTACTTTCATATGCAGCAGTCCTGCTGGCACTTCCCCACCAGTTCACTCAGGGCATGATGTTCGCTGACGGTACTTGGGCTCGCTGGTACTGGATGGCGCTCTATGTTGGCTCTTTGGCAGCCATCACTATCTTTCGAGTCATCGTTCCCGTGGCAAGTTCGCTTCGTCACGATCTGCGGGTCAGCGAAGTTGTTGTGGAAGCTCCCGGTGTGGTGTCTGTCACCATGCGTGGTCGTGGCCTCGATGCGCTCCGGGCGCAAGGCGGGCAGTTCTTCCAGTGGCGTTTCTGGGCACCAAATATGCGGCTGGACGCACACCCCTACTCGCTTTCAGCACACCCTGATGGTCGTTCACTTCGCATCACCGTGCGCGATCTGGGTAAGGGAAGTGGCAAGCTGCTGACCCTCAAGCCCGGCACCCGTGTCAGCTTCGAAGGTCCTTACGGACTTTTCACGGATGAAGCACGCACCACTAACAAGGCCGTGTTTGTCGGCGCCGGCATTGGTATCACGCCCATCCGCGCTCTGCTCGAGGCATCTGATCTCGCTCCCCACGAAGCAACAGTGATTCTTCGCGGCAGCGACGCTGAGGATGTCTACTTGTGGCAGGAGACCTACGACCTCTGTGTTGAAAAGTCTGCCTCGCTCCGGGTGCTGGTAGGTCACCGCCCTCGCGGTGTTCACACCTGGCTTTCGGCTGAAGCATACGGACAGGGTGAATCACTGCTGACGCTCGCTCCCAAAATCAAAGAATCCGATCTCTACATCTGTGGTCCAACCCCCTGGACAGAACTCGTCATCCGCGACGCCAAGCGTCTCGGACTCAAGGATCACCAGATCCACGCTGAAAGGTTTGATTTCTAATGCGAGCAGGTAGTGCTTTCTTAGCCGGAGTTGGTTCGGCAGCAATCGTGGCCATCGGCTGGCAGGCAGGCGTGGGAACACTCGTGTCTTCCCTCCCACAGAGCCAGGCTGCAGCCTCGGGAACAACTGTTGGTGCAAGCTCTTCGAGCGCCGCCTCCACGCCCGCTGCTTCCTCAGACACCAGCAGCTCTACTCCCGCGGAGACCACAGCCCCTGTTGCGTCAGGCCCTGCAGATGGCACCTACGATGGCGCGGTTATCAACACCCGCTATGGTGCACAGCAGGTTCAGGTCGTTATTTCGAGCGGACAGATTTCAGACGTCATCGTGCTTCAAACACAGACTGCTGACCGCAAGTCTGAACAGATCAGTTCACGCGCTAACCCCATTTTGCGTGAAGAAGTCCTCAGCGCTCAAAGTGCTCAGGTTGCCAACGTCAGCGGTGCGACATACACCTCTCAGTCCTACATGCAGTCGTTGCAGTCCGCTCTGGACGCTGCCGGCTTCACGGGCTAACCCTTTCCTCATGGCAGTGCACTCGTTCGAGACCATGGGAACCATGGTCAGTATTCGCATCGCGGATGCAGAACTTGGCGAGCACTCACGCGAGGACAGTGCCATTGCAGTGCTCAACGAAATCGAGCACGAGTGTGCACGGCTCAATGCGATTTTTTCTCTCTATCTCGAGAATTCGGAGATCTCAGCTATTGCTCGTGGTGAGCTAGCCCTCGCAGATTCCAGCGACGAGATGCGCAGTGAATATGCCCGCGCGCTGGACTGGCGTGAGAAGACGGATGGCGCATTCACTCCTCACCGTCCCGATGGGGTGATTGATCTTTCCGGAACCATCAAAGCTGTGGCCATTGACGCTGCAGCTGCGCTGCTACGCGATGCCGGCTTTGGGAACTTTTCCGTCAACGTCGGTGGCGACCTCACCACCTCGGGTGATCAATCCGCTGAGGAGAGTGGCTGGGTCACGGGCATTCTGGAACCTCAAGACCGCGGAACAATCTTGGCCGCCATCCGACTTACCTCTGAGTTTCCTGCCATGGCCACCTCGGGATCGGCAGAGCGCGGGGAACACATCTGGCTGCGCCCCGAAACAACCAAAGACTTTGTTCAGGCCACCGTCATAGCAGAAGACATCATTACGGCAGATGTGCTTGCCACCGCAATCATTTCGGGTGGTCAAGCAACCCTGAATCAGATCACACAGAACTTTGCTGTGGCTGTAATGACCGTGGCGCCAGATGGAGCTTTACAAGCCAACGCGAAGTTCCAAGAGCTCGTAGCGCGTTAAGAATCGCAATCACATCGATCACTTCCTGGAATCCGGCTCCCACGACGGCGGGAATGAGTCCGAAGGTGGCGAGGACCATCAGAATCAGGCTCAGTGAAATACCAATCCAGATGCTCTGCAACGCAATCCGAATGGTCTGCTGACCGATTTCAATAGAGCGGGCA
The DNA here is from genome assembly GCF_003194085.1 of Aurantimicrobium photophilum. Lineage (NCBI taxonomy): Bacteria > Bacillati > Actinomycetota > Actinomycetes > Micrococcales > Microbacteriaceae > Aurantimicrobium > Aurantimicrobium photophilum. The sequence continues at coordinate 1,449,698 of NZ_CP023994.1, forward strand.
ACGCGGTGAAGATCATCTTTCATAATGACCACGTCAGCTGACTCACTGGCGGCAGTGGATCCGCGAGCACCCATCGCCACGCCAACATCGGCTGCCGCGAGCACAGGAGCGTCGTTGACTCCATCACCCACCATCATCACGGGACGATCAGTCACCGCCTCCACGGCGCGGACTTTATCCAGGGGCAAACATTCAGCTCGGACGTTGGTCACGCCTAACTCTCTCGCCACATGCTCTGCGGTGACTTGTCCGTCACCGGTGAGCATGAGGGTGTGACGAACACCCAGGGCAGACAGCCACTGCAGAGTATCGGGGGCATCGGCACGGAGCTCATCACGCAGCAGTAATGCTCCGGCGAACTTCCCGTCGATGGCGACATAAACAGCAAGTTCACCGGCAGTGATTTCGACTCGCACCGCGTTGGGATCTTGCTCGGCAATAAAGCTGTATTTGCCCACCACAACTTTCTTGCCCTCGATGGTGGCGGTCAGACCAGCAGCGGTGGTCTCGGTGACATCGGTGCAGGGTTCAACAGTGAGACCACGCTGCTGGGCACCGACCACGATGGAGTGGGCAAGGGTGTGGGCAGAGTATTGCTCGGCTATAGCGGCCAAGCGCACCAGTTCGTCTTCCTCAATACCCGGGGCCGTCTTCACTTTGCTCAACACGGGCTGGCCATGGGTGAGGGTTCCCGTCTTATCGAACGCAACTGTTTTGATGCGGGCGAGCTTCTCGAGGGTGCCACCGTTCTTCACGATGATGCCGTGGCGAGCAGCACGGCTCATACCGGCAATGAACGCAACAGGGGCAGCAATGATCAGCGGGCAGGGCGTTGCCACCACCAGTACTTCGGCAAAGTGCGTGGGGTTGCCGCTGAGAATCCAGGCAGTAATCGCCAACACATACGCCACGATGGTGAAGGGAACCGCATAGCGGTCGGCAAGACGCACGAACGGTGCTTTGCTCTCAGAGGCTTCCTTCACGAGCTCCACAATGCGCTGATACTGACTATCTGCCGCCAGAGCAGTGACTTCCATTCGGAACACGGCGGAGCCGTTGACCGAACCGCTGATGACCGCATCGCCTTTGACGCGTTCAACCGGAATGCTTTCACCCGTCAGGGAAGACTCATCGAGGGTGGCCTCAGGAGTGAGTAGGATACCGTCCACGGGAATCAGCTCACCGGGCTTCACCACAACGACGTCACCAATGTTGAGCTCGGCAACAGGGCAGTCTTTGGTGGCAAAGAGTGCACCCTTTTCCGCACCCGCACTGGAATACACCTCGCGGTGAGCAATCTGTGGGGTGTTATCCAGCAGAGAGGTCAGCTCACGCTTGGCGCGACTCTCGGCATAGTCCTCGAGAGATTCACCACCGGTGAACATCAACACAATGATGATGCTGGCCCAGTATTCCCCCACCAACACTGTGGCAATAATGGCAGTGACCGCGAGAACATCGATGCCCCAGCTGCCCTTGAGGATGGAGCGAACCATGCCGACGGACTCTTTAGCGGCAATAGCCAGCGCAAAGATGCTGATGATCCAGCGCGCGGCTTCTTCCAGACCAGTGAGTGCGAGAACACCACCGATAATCGCCAACACAATCGTCGACGCGAATACCGGGTATCGCACGAAGAAGGGGCGGGGCTGATCCATTACTTCAGCTTGGCACACATCCCAGAAATGAAGAATGGGCCCGTCGCATACGCGACGAGCCCATTGCTCTAGTTCAGTTGAACTTAGATGCTTGCAACATCGAGGGGGATACCAGGACCGAAAGTGGTCGAGACAGCACCCTTCTGGATGTAACGGCCCTTTGCCGATGAAGGCTTGAGGCGAACAACTTCGTCAAGAGCGGCTGCGATGTTCTCGGACAGCTGCTCAGCGGTGAACGAAGCCTTACCAACGATGAAGTGAACGTTGGAGTGCTTGTCTACCTTGAACTCGATCTTTCCGCCCTTGATGTCGTTAACAGCCTTAGCAACATCAGGAGTTACGGTTCCGGTCTTGGGGTTTGGCATCAGGTTACGAGGACCCAGTACCTTACCGAGACGACCGACCTTACCCATGAGCTCAGGGGTCGATACAGCTGCATCGAAGGAAGTGTAACCAGCGGCTACCTTCTCGATGAGCTCGTCGCCACCAACCTCGTCAGCACCAGCTGCGAGTGCAGCTTCTGCAGCAGGACCGGTTGCGAACACGATAACGCGTGCAGTCTTACCGGTACCGTGAGGCAGCATGACGGTTCCACGAACCATCTGGTCTGCCTTACGAGGGTCAACACCGAGCTTGAGGGCTACCTCAACGGTGCTGTTGAACTTAGCGGAACCGGTTTCCTTAGCAATTGCAACTGCTTCGGTAGCGGTGTAGTACTTGCCTTCTTCGATCTTTGCGGCAGCGGCAAGGTATGCCTTTGACTTCTTAGCCATGATTTATACCCCTTAGCCCTCTACCGTGATGCCCATGGAACGTGCAGTTCCGGCAATGATCTTCTTAGCTGCATCAATGTCGTTAGCGTTGAGGTCAACCATCTTTGCTTCCGCAATGGTCTGAACCTGTGCCTGAGTGAGCTTGGCAACCTTCACAGTGTGAGGAGTACCAGAACCCTTAGCAACGCCAGCGGCCTTCTTGATCATTTCAGCTGCAGGAGGAGTCTTGAGGATGAAGTCGAATGAACGGTCTTCGTAAACAGTGATTTCAACGGGGATGATGTTTCCGCGCTGTGATTCGGTTGCTGCGTTGTATGCCTTGCAGAAATCCATGATGTTCACACCGTGCTGACCCAGAGCGGGACCAACAGGAGGAGCTGGATTCGCGGCGCCGGCCTGGATCTGAAGCTTAATCAGACCTGTGACCTTCTTTTTCGGTGCCATTTCTTTTTCCTTTTTTTGAATTCGAACTCATCGGGGTTCCGATGAACTCTCCCGTGAAATCAGGCGAACCTGATTCGCGGTAATCCCTGAGACTTAGCTCAGGGAAACTTTTCTACTGCTTGGTGACCTGGTCGAAGCTGAGCTCGACGGGGGTCTCACGCTCGAACAGCGAAACCAGCACGGTGAGCTTGCCGCTCTCGGGCTTGATTTCGTTGATGGTTCCGGGGAGGCCAGCGAACGAACCTTCCTTGATAACCACGGTCTCGCCGATTTCGAAGTCGATCTCTGCGATAGGAGTACGAGCAACAGCCTGACCACCCTTGGCCTGGACAGCCTTGGCGGTGGGGACATCCTTGACCTCAACCAATGGCTTCAGCATGTTGAATGCTTCCTGGAAGCGCAGTGGGGTGGGGTTGTGAGCGTTGCCTACGAAGCCAGTAACACCGGGGGTGTGACGAACACACGACCAGCTGTCTTCGTTAAGGTCCATGCGAACGAGTACGTATCCGGGGATACGAACACGGGTAACCATCTTGCGCTGGCCGTTCTTGATCTCCACAACGTCTTCCATAGGAACTTCGATCTGGAAGATGAAATCGTTGAGCTGCATCGAGGTACGACGGTTCTCGATGTTGTGCTTGACCTTGCGCTCAAAGCCAGCGTAGGAGTGAATGACGTACCACTTACCGGGCAGAGTGCGAAGCTCTGCTTCGAACGCTGCGTAGGGGTCGTCAGCAACTTCTTCTTCGTCTTCAGAAGCGACGATCGCTGCCTCAGCTTCTTCAATGGTGTCTACGTCGAGAGCGTCTTCAATCACTGCGTCAGCTTCTACGTCCACAACCTCAGCTGCGTCAGTCTCGGAGAGTGCATCCAGTGCGGCCTCGAGCAGCTGCTCGTCTTCGCGCGTCGATTCAGTCACGTTGTTCCTGTCTTATCTAGAAAATCGTTTACCGCTGGTTAGCCAGCAGTGGTGGCCACGGTGGGATCACCGAATACGGTGACAACACCCCAACCGAAGATGTAGTCCATGCCGGAAACCAGAGCCATCATGATGACCACGAAAACCAACACAACTAACACGTAGTTGATGAGTTCCTTACGGGTAGGTGTGACGACCTTTTTCAGTTCGCCAATCACCTGTCGAATGAAAAGGGCAAGGCGCGAGAAAGGATTGCGCTTTCCAGCACGCTCCTTCTTTGCACGAGCGACGATGTCCTCACCGGGTTCGTCGGCTACGTCTTGCGCCATATCTTTTCCTTTCGATTTGCAGGGCGGACAGGACTCGAACCTGCAACCTGCGGTTTTGGAGACCGCTGCTCTACCAATTGAGCCACCACCCTTTGCTTCGCAGATCCTCTTCAAAAAGAAGGCGCGCGAAAGCATGGCATATTGCAACCACTTCGCAACAGCATAGGCGAGAAAGCGCCCCTCTGTAAAGTTGAGCTCCTCGCTCTATAGTGGTAACCGTGCCTGAATTGAAGCGAATTTCTTCTCGTATTTCCGCCATTGCCGAGTCGGCAACCCTCAAGGTTGATGCCAAAGCAAAAGCACTGCAAGCTGCCGGTCGTCCGGTCATCAGCTATGCAGCTGGTGAACCTGACTTCCCCACCCCTGCGCACATTGTTGAGGCAGCGCTGGAGGCGGTCAAGGATCCCAAGAATCACCGCTACACCCCCGCAGCTGGTTTGCCCGAGCTGCGCCAGGCTATTGCGGACAAGACCAAGCGCGACAGTGGCTGGGCAGTAGATGCCAGCCAGGTTGTGGTCACCAACGGTGGCAAGCAGGCTGTCTACCAAGCTTTCGCCACCCTGGTTGACCCAGGTGACGAGGTCCTCGTCCCCACCCCCTACTGGACCACCTACCCTGAAGCCATTAAGTTGGCTGGCGGTGTCCAGGTTGATGTCTTTGCTGGTGCTGACCAGGAATACAAGGTCACTGTCGAGCAGCTGGAAGCTGCTCGCACCGACAAGACCAAGCTCTTGCTGTTCGTCTCTCCCTCGAACCCCACCGGTGCTGTCTACTCTCCCGAGGAGACCAAAGCCATTGGCGAATGGGCCGAGAAGCACGGTCTGTGGATCATCGCCGATGAGATCTACCAGAACCTCACCTATGACGGCGTGAAAGCAGTCTCGATCGTAGATGCTGTTCCTGCCCTGCAGGACCGCACCATCCTGGTCAACGGTGTGGCCAAGACCTATGCCATGACCGGGTGGCGTCTGGGTTGGATGGTCGGCCCTGCCGATGCCATCAAGGCCGCTGCCAACCTCCAGTCTCACTTGACTTCGAACGTGTCCAACATTTCTCAGCGTGCTGCTCTGGCTGCACTGACCGGTCCTCAGGAACCTGTTGAAGAAATGCGTCTAGCCTTTGACCGTCGTCGCAAGCTCATTGTGGAAGAACTCCGCAAGATCCCCGGCTTCGACGTTCCCATGCCGGAAGGTGCGTTCTACGCATACTGCGACGTGACCGCACTGCTGAACAAAGAATGGGATGGCGTCACACCCACCAACACTCTGGAGCTCGCAGACCTCATCCTGGACAAGGCAGAAGTTGCCGCTGTTCCCGGTGAAGCGTTCGGCCCCAGTGGTTACCTGCGCTTTAGCTACGCACTCGGCGATGGCCCTCTGCTCGAGGGCATTCAGCGCCTGCAGAAGCTCTTCGGCACCAAGTAGGAACGCTACCTACAGACCGAGTTCGGCCATTCTGGCCTGAATAAGGTCTGTAATTAGTGCGCCGTCAACGTCCCAATCCACCGGGACTTTGAATAAGCCCTTCGTGGTTTCGTAAGCGGATAACCGGTCAGCAAAGGTAGACATGGCCGCTTCGCTCCAGGGCGCGAGCGAGAGATGGTTCTTCGCCGCGGACATACCAAAGACGTACTTTCCCGCAATCTGAATCTGTGGAGTGTTCCACGCCAGCTTGACGGAGGAATCAGGAAAGTTCGTCGCGATGACGTCCAGCACTCGACGCAGGGTTGCGGCCTTGGTGTCATCCAGGCTGGCGAAATACTCGTCGAGATTCTCAAACTTCGCCATAGCTAGATCTCCACACCAATCAGGTTCGGTTCTGGATACAAAATAATGCCGAAGTGCGACTGCACCATCGCCTGAACATAAGTGGCCAGTCCAACTACTTCAGCAGCGGTGGCTCCACCGCGGTTCGTAATGGCCAGTGTGTGCTTAGTAGAGATGCCTGCCTTGGAGCCGGGGATGGAATACCCCTTCTTCACCCCAGCGTTCTCAATGAGCCAGGCAGCAGAGAGCTTGACCAGGTTGGGGCCGGCATCCACCGAGGCAAGCGGTGGAACGTCTGCACCCAGAGGCAGCACACGATCTTGTTGTGTCTTCTGCACGGGAAAACGGGGGGCATCTGCCGGCAAGTTCCGGGCAAAGTTTTCGGTCACGATGGGGTTCATAAAGAAAGAACCGGCACTGGTGGTGTCTGGATCAGCTGGATCCAGCACCATGCCTTTGCTGGCACGCAGCTTCAGCACGGTCTCGCGGACCTCGGCGAGCGCGACCTGCGCTCCAAGCTCAACACCGAGAGCCGAGGCAAGCTGAGGGAAGGCAATGGGGGCAGAGAGATTCTCGCCATAGGAGGCCAAGCTCAGCTCCACCGTGAGGACAACACCTTCTTTGCCCTGCTTGAACACCGAGTCGCGGTATCCCAGAGCTAAGTCAGCTGCGGGGATCCAGGAGATCTCCTGGGTGTAGCGGTCAAGGAATTCAACGGCGGTGAGTACGGAAGAGAGCTCTTGGCCGTAGGCGCCAATGTTTTGAATCGGTGCCGCCCCGGTTGAGCCGGGGATTCCAGAGAGTGCCTCAATACCCGCAAGTCCCTCGGAAATACTCCAGGCAACCAGGTTGTCCCAGTTCTCCCCCGCGGCAACGCGAATTGTGCTGTGGTTCGGGGAACGAGAGATGTCCTGCTGACGTTCAATGCCGGTGGTGGCCACGTGAATGACGGTGCCATCAAATCCCTCGTCCGCAACGATGGTGTTGGAGCCGCCACCCAAGATCAGCCAGGGTTCATTCGAATCCCACGTGTCCACGGCAGCTTCGATGAGCTGTTCCCGGGTGGTGACTGTGATGAGTTCGCGCGCCGGACCGCCCACCTGGATGGTGGTCAGTGTCGACAGCGGAACAGAGGTCATCTTCTAGGCGAGGTTTACGCGAACTTGGGCTTTACCCAGAACAGTCTCGTCGTTGTATTTGACGGTGAGGTCAATGCGGGCAACCTGAGTTTCTTCTTCCAGGGCACCCACGGTTGCGGTCACGGTGACATCAGCACCGGTTGCACCATCAACCAACACTGGACGGGTAAAGCGCACCTGGTAGTCCACGATGCGAGCAGGGTCGCCCACCCAGTTCGAGACCGGCTGCACAGCCAGACCCATGGTCAGCATGCCGTGAGCAAGAACTCCGGGAAGACCAACGGAGATCGCAACATCATCGCGGTAGTGAATGGGGTTGAAGTCACCGGATGCCCCGGCATAACGCACCAGGTTGTCACGGGTGAGGTGGAAAGACTCTTCGGCGACAACGTCGCCCTTGGTCAGGGAGCTGTAGTCAACCATGATTAGTCCTCATCTCCTCGAACGACCAGCGTGGAGATCGCGGTTACGACGTGCTTGCCCTCGGCATCGACAATGTCGGTGTCTGCAGTGACCATGTTGTGGCCACCGAGGCTCTTCACACTGGAGACAGTAAGGGTTGCGGTGAGTTCATCACCAGCAACGATGGCACGGGTGTAAGTGAAGCGCTGTTCACCGTGGACAACGCGAGAGAAGTCGATACCGGCATCTGGCTCTGCTAGCAGCTGGGCCAGGGTTGCCTCCTGCACGACCACAGGGAAGGTAGGTGGCGCAACCAGGTCTGCGTGGCCAGCAGCCTTGGCTGCCTCCACATCAAAGTTGATGGGATTGGTAGAAAGAACGGCGCGAGAAAACTCGCGAATCTTCTCGCGTCCAACAAGATACGGGGCGGTCGGAGGGAAGACACGACCTTGAAGTTCAGGATTTACAGCCACGGCACAATTCTAGGCGTGGCTGAGCATGTTGAGCTTAAACAAAGAACCCCAGACCATCTTTGGTCTGAGGTTCTTGTGCAGCAGTGCTGCGAAGTTACTTTTTTACTGGCAGCTGTCGCACTGGAGCAGATCCATAGGATCTACGGGTACTGCGTAGCCACCAACGGTGTCGTTTGATTCGAATTCCATTTTTGCCTCCATAAAACTTGTCGAATCCCTTGCGGGATTCTGCCGCACCCCTGCGGTGAGTTATCACTATATAACGTGAATCACACCTGTGTCATTCCACTACATGTAGTGTTTGTGAGTTTTTTCATAACATTCTGTGAGTTCGCCTAGAGAACCGCATATTTACGCCATTTCCGCCTGAGAAAAAACTTAATTCAATCCGGGGTTTCGGCGTGTCGAGCATCCCCGATAGTGTGGTCTGAGCCTGCTGAAGGGCCCCAGTCGCACGACAGTCGTCGTGGCGGGCATTCAGCGGATGAACACAGAGTGGATGTCAGCGACATGACAACGCCCAACGGCAATCACATGCACACCGTCGATCTCGAAACAATGAAGCTTCGCGAGCAAGTATTTGAATACGCTCGCCGTCGCATGAACTACGACCCGCCACCGCTGGATGGGCCTAAGACCATTTCAGAACTGCGTGCAGCAGTTCCTGCCACCGTGACCGAAGAGGGCATGGGCGGCATTGAAGCGCTGAGCTTGTTTGAGAACGTGTTGGCAGAAGCCACCATCTCGAACGACCACCCCAACTACCTCTCCTTCATTCCGTGTGCACCGACAGAGGCAGCAACCCTGTTTGACCTCATCGTCTCTGCCTCCACCATCTATGGCGGATCGTGGATGGAGGGTGCTGGTGCGGTCTATGCCGAGAACCAGGTACTCGAATGGCTCGCCACAGAAGCCGGCATGCCTGAAGGCGCCGGTGGCGTCTTCGTTCAGGGTGGAACCCTGGGTAACCTTTCTGCTCTGGTTGCAGCTCGTCACACCGCCAAGGAAGCCCTCCTGGCCACTGGAAAATCTCTCCCTGCTCGCTGGCGCTTCGCCTGTAGTTCGGAAGCCCACTCGTCACTCAAGGCCGCTGCGAGGGTCATGGACGTGGACATCGTCCCTGTCCCCGTCAATGCTGAAGGTCGCTTGACCGGTGAAGCCCTCGAGAAGACACTCGAAGGCGACTGGGATGGCATCTTTGCCGTCGTCGCCACCGGTGGAACCACCAACTTCGGCATCGTGGACGAACTCGAAGCAGTGGGTAAAGTCACCAAGGCACACAACGTGTGGTTCCACGTAGACGGTGCCTACGGCATCGCTGCGATGCTGGCACCGACCACCAAGCACCTCTTTGCCGGGGTGGCTCTGGCGGACTCGTTTATTGTCGATCCCCACAAGTGGCTCTTTGCTCCCTTCGATGCGTGTGCACTGGTTTACCGAGACCCTGAATTGGGACGTGTGACCCACACGCAGCACGCTGAGTACCTGGATGCACTCGAGAACCCTGAAGAGTGGAACCCCAGCGACTACGCCTATAACCTCACGCGTCGTCCTCGTGGATTACCGCTGTGGTTCTCTCTGGCCACCTATGGTGTTGCGGCCTACCGCGAAGCCATTGAGCAGAACATTCAGTTGGCTTACAAGATTGCTAATGAGATTCGTCGCCGTCCAGATCTGGACCTGGTGCGTGATCCACAACTCTCCGTCGTGGTGTTCACCAAGAAGGGCTGGAAGCTCGAGGACTACACCCGGTGGTCCAACAAACTCCTCGCAGACGGCATCGGTTTTGTTGTTCCCAGCTCACACAAGGGCGAGCCCAACACTCGCTTCGCAATTGTGAACCCGAGAACTTCTTACGAATCTTTGGTCGAAATCCTCGACACGATGGTCTAACTAGGAATACGGTCTAATCGTGACACCTCGTGAATTTCACATGCCTGCAGAGTGGGCAGAACATGAGCGCACCTGGATGGCGTGGCCCTCTTCCGGTTACACCCTCGGTGAGACTGAAGAACTAGCCGATGAAGCACGCAAGTGCTGGTCCGACGTGGCCAACACCATCGTGCGATTTGAGCCGGTCACCATCTTGGTTGACCCCAGTGCCGTCGACGAAGCGAAGAAGTGGCTCGACCCGAAAGTGGAGGTTCTGGTCGCCGAACTCGATGACGCCTGGATGCGCGATATTGGGCCGACCTTTGTCCGCGATGACAAGGGCAACCTGGCCGGCGTGAACTGGATCTTCAATGGCTGGGGCGGACAATCCTGGGCCAGCTGGGAGCACGACTCTCAGGCAGCCACCACCATTCTGGACTCCATCGGTGTTCCCCGCATTGACTCTCCTCTGACCAATGAGGGTGGTGGCATCCATGTCAATGGTTCTCGCACCGTCATGATTACCGAGACCGTGCAGCTTGATCCAGGTCGCAACCCGGACTGGACCAAGGCACAGGTTGAGGAAGAGCTGCGGCGCACCCTCGGCATCGATGACGTGATCTGGATGCCTCGTGGTCTCACCCGCGACTATGACGAATTCGGCACCCGTGGTCACATCGACATCGTTGCCTGCTTTGCCAATGAAGACACCGTGCTCTTCCACGATCAGAAGAACCAGGACCACCCGGACTACTGGATTAGCCAAGAAGTGCGTCGTGTGCTCAAGGGTGCTCGGGATGCCGAAGGCAACAAGCTCAACGTCATCTCTGTGCCAGCACCAGAAACTCTGCAGGACGATGAAGGCTGGGTCGACTACAGCTACATCAACCACTACGTCTGCAATGGTGCTGTGATTTTGTGTGCATTCGACGACGAGGGCGACAAGAAGGCTCAGAAGGTTCTTGCTAAGGCCTATCCCGGTCGTGAGATTGTGCTCGTGGACGCTCGTCCACTCTTTGCCCGCGGCGGCGGCATTCACTGCATTACGCAGCAGCAGCCCAAGGCGTAATTACTTCTCTTCTGCCTGACCTCTGAGCACATCTACTTGGTGCTCAAGGAGTTTGGCCATCTTGTCCATGGCCTGGTACTCCTCGGAGGAGGAATCAGGCCGACCCGTTTGTGAATATGAAGCGACGGGACGTCAATCTACATCAACACCAATGGCGTTTGTCCTTTGTCAAAACTAGACTTCCAACAAAGAGGAAGTGAGGTTCTAAATGCGATTAGACATTGATGGCCTTGGGGTGCAAACACATCTGACAATTTTGCAGAGCATAATTGGGCGGCTCTCCACTTTGGGTGGCGGGATAAAAATGCTAGCGGCAACTGTTGTGGGTATAGTTGCCGTGCTCGGAGACAGAGATTTGCGCAGCGCTTCTGCTCTTGGTGGCTTCGTGTTGGTTTTGTGGGGACTGGACGGATATTACTTAGCAAAAGAACGCTGGTTTCGTCGGGTGTATAGCCGATTTGTAAATGACTTACAGTCAAACAAAGTCCTCGCCCAAGATTTGTTTACGGTCGAAAAACCAGCTTTGAAGTCTGCCGAATTGGTGAAAGCGGCTTTTTCGCCTTCGATTTGGGTTTTCTATGTTGCCATCTTCATTCTTTCTTTTGTTACCGTCGTTACGCGGGACTGCCAATGACAAATATTCAAGGAAACGAATTCATCAATATGCGAAAAAGCGTTCAGCAGATTGCAGATGAAGGCCGAGACTCCCCGGGTCGTGTTCGCCGCAAGGTCTTTATTTCCTATCATGTGGCAGATGAAGAACAAGTCAGAACCTTTGTTTCGGAATACAAGGATTTTTTTCACTTTCGCTGCGTTGGAGTAACTGAAAAACACGACTTCGTGGACAGCAGCTCAGATGAATACATTAAGCGTCGCATCCGGGAGGATTACCTTCGCGATTCAACAGTGACAATCCTGATGGTGGGAAAGTGCACATGGAGTCGCCACTTTGTTGACTGGGAAATCTCTGCAACCTTGCGTAACGACTCGAGTAATAAACGGTCAGGTTTAGTCGGAATCGCCTTGCCAGAACTGAACGGTAAATGGAAATTGCCAGATCGTGCCCGCGCGAACTGGGAAAAAAATGATCCAGGCAAGTCTTACATGGTAGCAATCAACTACCCAAAGACAGTTAAAGTTCTTTTTGATGCTGTCGAAGCTGCCTATGATAAGCGGGATTCGGGCACTGTTCCAGTCGACAACTCTTTGCCATTGCCGAAATTCAATAAGCCCTGCAACGGATAATTCTGTCCTATTTTTTGAGAAGTTGGACCTCCTGCAACCATCTCCTTCCTGAAAGACAATTAGGGTTTGGAGCGCCTATAAACGCAAAGCATCTGGGTACATGAAAAGTTTCGATAAGGATTCTTAAACTCCTCTTGCGTTCTGCAAGAGGATAAGAGTTATCACAAAACTCATTTTTTCCATGTTCTGTTGACACGCTGTTCACTTCGTGTAAAAATTTCAAAAATGCTTTCAGCATAAAAAAACATTTCGGGGGAAATAATGAACAAGTTCATCAAAGTAACTGGGGCAATTGCACTTTCGATGGGGCTCACGTTTGGAGCTGGGCAGGCTGCACAGGCAATAACTGCCTACCCTGCCGGTGGTACCTGGCAATACGGAATCAACCAGCCATCAAGTACCTATTACGTTTACTCAAACTACCACCACCCTTCTGCTCTTCACCGCTCCACCGCGTGCAATATAAGTTCGTGTTCAAGGTCTGCTGACCGTGGTGCTGGAATTTGGTCCTACGCAAGCATCGTGGCTTCTGGCGCTTTCTTCGGCACTAACAACACCGCCTACTACTACAAATATTAAATAGGGTAAAAAGCGACGTTTACGAGTCCGACAAAAATGCCTAAATCCAAGCCGAAGGCGGGCTTAACCGAAATTGGGGTTAAGTATCTCTTCTTATTCGGCTCAATGTCGTTGTTTCTATTCCTTACGGCATGCTCGAGTTCTGTCGATGTTTCTAGACAGTCTGTAACCAACTTGGAATCTGGCATGCCTAGTTTCTCTGGTCCGTGGGCGGAGGAATTCCGTACTCGATATTCTTTAGCGCCGACACCTGAGATTCAATCATTTCTAGCCGACGAACAAATTAGTGAAATAGAAATGCAGGCGGTTACTGAAAAATTCAGAAATTGCATGCAAGGAAATCAACTTACATTCACTAGTTTTGATGTTGGCGGAGGGTTCGATTTCGGTTTCCCAGAAACTATGGGCGCAAGCACAGCAAACGAAATTGCTGATAGGTGCTCTTCAACTTCTGGTGTGAATGCCATAATTCATCTTTATTATCAGTTGCGATCAAGTCCAACTAATAAAGATCGAAGTGAAGAAATAGTGTCTTGCATTATTCGAGCAGGGATCGTTCCTTCGAATTTCAGTGTGAAAGATTACCGCACGTATCCCATTACAGAGCTGGCACTCGTAGATGAAGCCACTGCTGTAACCGCAGTTCAATTTTGCGAAGCAGATCCGAGCGGAACATTCGTTGGCTAAGAAACCGCAAGTCAATTACACAATTTACGCAATGGCCGGAATAACAGTTGCGATCCTTGGCGCCGTTATTGGCGCTCTGCTGTTTCCTGTCAATGCGCCCCTGTCACTACGAACGCCTACTCCTGAGCAAACTTACACATCCGAAATAGTAACTTTTGATGACCCACAAACTGTCCAGGTGTCTCTGAAAATCGGGGCAGATGTCCCATTGAGTTCATTACTCGGGGGGAGGCTCACTCGAAGTGACTGCATAGAAGGTGCAGCAATTTCCTCTGGAAGTTCACCCCTGTCGATTGATGGACAAGCCTTACTTGCTCTCAATACTTCTATGCCACTGTGGCGCAATCTTGTATTCGGCGACACTGGTCCAGATGTCATTGCTCTAAGACAGAGCCTTATCGCTTTAGGAATAGAGATTCCTAGTGAAGGCTCAGTCGATTCCAAGCTCATTGCATCGGTTTCAGCTTTACTCTCAGGATTTGAATCATCACGAACGCGTTTGACTGAAATTCCTTTTGAACGAATTGTATGGATTCCAGAACAAAATGTTTTGTTGAACAAATGTTTGCTTCATGTTGGAGAAATCATTGAGCCCGGATCAAATTTTGCTTCGATTCAAGGACAACTCTTGGCGGTCCACATAGTGGATTACCCGATCACTCCACTTTTGGGACTTCGATTTCTTGAAGTAATGGGCGTGCAGGTTGAATTAGATGAAAACAGTTCCTCTGTTAACGATGCCGCTCTTGAAGCAATCAGGAATTCACCGGAATACAAATCTGCCATCAGCGCGACAGATAAATTTGAAGCTGTCAGACCTGGCATCATCCGCTTGATTACTCCTCAGAAATTAACTGCGGTATCACCGGTCACTCTTTTTGGTATCGAGGAAAAAACAGCGTGCGTGAAATCAAATGCCTCAATTTATAAGGTCACCATCGTTGGATCGAAATTTGGGCAAACTTTCATCAATCCAGTTTCGGACAAAGAAGCTATTCCTAGAGTGCTCACTGTGCCCACCGGACAAGAATCATGCAAGTAATTGAGGGTGCGGTCAAATTGTCTGGATTGGGCCACCGGTTCACTGCAACGTCACATTGGCTCTATAGAAACATTGATCTATCAATAGCTTCGGGAGAAAGCTGTGCGATAACAGGTCCAAGCGGTAGTGGAAAAAGCACACTCCTGACAACGATTGCTGGCTGGGTTACTCCGACCGAGGGCCATATCGAAAAAAGTATTAGTGGCACCACACAATGGGTTTTTCAAAACCCCTTCGGGGTCCCCAAGCGATCGGCGATCGATCAGGTTGGCTTTCCCCTGATCGCACGAGGCGAGAGCCCTGAAGCTGCTGATTTAGTGTCCATTGAGCTCTGTGAGCTAGTGGGATTATCCGAGCTACGTGATGGTCGACCTTTCCATGCTTTATCCGGGGGTGAGGCTCAAAGACTCATGTTGGCTCGGGCGTTAGCTACAAATCCAGCAATGTTGCTCGTCGACGAACCCACTGCTCAGTTGGATCGCGCAAGTGCCAGATCAGTCAACAGCGCAATTTCCGCAATCAGTAAAACCGGAACAGTCGTCATTGTTGCTTCACATGATCCTGAAACTATTGCGGCGTGTAACCAGTTTCTTGATTTGGGCAAAAGGTCTCATCCAAAATGAAAAGACCCCTGCTTTCTATCGGGATAAGTCGTGAAATTAAAAGAAATCTTCTCTCTGGAACTTCCAAAACCGGCTTAATCTTCTCCTTGTTTACCTGCTTATTATCCGTCCTCGTAGTCCACGAAGTGCTAGTAATCGACAGCGTTCAAGTAGGAGCAGTTAATTATCAAGAATCTGGCGCAAATATCCGCTACGTCTCTGCTGAAGGAAGAATAGACGGAGCTGGCTGTGAATCTCTTTCACGTAATCTCGGTATCTCAAGCGCGGCAATACGAAAAATTGATTCGGGTCTTCGACCTACCGTCATGAGTTCAATTCCGATTGAAGAATATGTCGCAAGTACGGGAATTTTGGCGATACTCGATACCGCCCAATTCAAACCTCAAAACACAGCAAATGCTGGTGTATTGATGGGGAAGCCCGCATACGAATATCTCTTAGGTAACGGCAACAAGCTTTCGACAAGTCAGGGTGAGCTTAATATTTCAGGCGTGTATGAATATCCAGATGATGGAAGAAGAGGTGGATTCGGGTATGCAATCATTTCGCCCGAACTCGTCGACACGAAGCCCTACGACGAATGTTGGCTCATCTCTTGGCCAGAATCAATTGAGGCAAATTCACTTCTCAATACTGTTGTTATCCCAGACAGTGGGGCAGAAGATGTCATTCCACAAATTTCTCAACTAAACACCACATTAGGAAACTCGTTTGATGGGGAGAAATTATTCACTTCCCGAACGAGCAAATTCAACTACTTATTGGCACTCACAACAGGACTTGCTTTAGGTGCCAGTTCTATATGGCTCCGGCGACTTGAGTTTTCTTCCATGTTGCATTCAGGAATGCGAAACTCTCAATTAGTAGTGATGCAGATACTGGAACAATCTATTTGGGCAATTCCCGGAGCAATTGTGTCAGTCTCCATAGGATTTCTCATTTCGGGTAAATATTCCGATAACCTACACACAATTAATTTGGTAACAGCTCAAATTGTTGTTTTCGCTTTGATTGGCGTCTTTTCCGGAGTGATAATTACCGCACTGAATATGAAAGAACGGTATCTCCTTAACTTCCTTAAGAAGCGAGAGTGATACTTCTCACATAGCGGCAAAAGGGAGCTCTGCTTAACAAAAGATGTTCGCCCGCGGCGGCGGCATTCACTGCATTACGCAGCAGCAGCCCAAGGTTTAGTACTCCGCATTTTCGACCCACAGCTTGAAAGTGTCAGTAGGGGCTGTAATACTTGAAATACAAAGATTCGCTTCCCGAACTGCCTCCGTATGGTGTGCGTGCCATTTTCGGCTAGGGGGCGAATCGCTTTTAACGCGGAACACCAAAAACCCAAATATCAGATCGTGGGTCTCGTATTCGTGCGTTGAGGGCTCCCAGGTATTGGCCTGAATCGACCCGGTTTGAATCGTGTGAACATCGGATTGATCCAGCAACCATGTCAGCAAGTTGGATTAACTGATCTCTATGTGAGTCGACAAAACTTACCTTGCGAATTATCCCGGCATCCTTAGCTTGTGACTCTCTGCGGAAGTACGCAATTGCTGCCTTTCGGTATTCCCGGCCACCGGAGCCATCAATTCTGATTGATGCATTCTGTATTGTCCCGCCCGAGTTACTCAACACGGACTGGATTGCAAAGTTGTAAAAGGATTTATGTTCTGTTTTCAAAAAGTCAGAATCTATATCTTTTTTTGGCAACACGATGGCCCTGATAAAGAAGTTCTGTTTCGCAAGTCGAACCAGAAATTGCATTCTTATGTCTGCCCGAGTCTTTGAAAATTTAAACTCGTGAGAGGTATGCCAACCCAACTCACTGCGAATTTTTCGAATTTCGTCCGCCGCAAGCTCGGCAGAATCTGCGTCTGGAAATACACAGCAAGCGATAACTAATGAATCTGAAGAGCCTTCTCCAAGCCGAAACCCGGCATCGCCTGAATCATCAATAAACACATACACAGACGAATACTACGAAGAGCCACTGACGCTTCCAGAGGGTAACCAAAGAGATGAGCCAGCACTTAGTAGTTCTTCTCGGGCACGATAAACGTGCCGCCGTCCAGTTCTTCTGTGATGACGATCTGGCAGCTCAAACGTGAGCTCGCGTGCCTGGGCGTGACAGTGCCATCGAGCATCTCGTCTTCAAAGTCCTGCATGGGAGTGCACCGCGAAGCGGTGCTGTCGTCGACAAGCAGGTGACATGTCACGCACGCTAATGCCCCACCACACAGCCCGAACATTCCCGGGACAACGTTGCGAACACCGGCGTCCATGACGGAGTCACCGAGCTTGCCCTCAACCGTGTGCTTTTCTCCGTCGGGAGAAATGAAGTTCAGTTGAGGCATCAGTACTAGATGGTTGTGGCGTCAATCACAAAACGGAACTGCACGTCACCGGCAACAACGCGGTCATAAGCCTCGTTGATGTAGTCCGCCTTGATGACCTCGACGTCAGCAACGATGTTGTGCGTGCCACAGAAGTCGAGCATTTCCTGAGTCTCCACGGTGCCACCAATTTGCGAGCCGGCAATCGAGCGGCGACGCATCATGAGCTTAGGAAGCGAGAATGGCTGAGTCATGTCGTTGACCGCGCCCACGATGACATAAGTGCCATCCAGGGTGAGCAGATCAAGATAGGGGTTCATGTCGTGATCGCCAGGAAGCGTCGAGATGATCAGGTCAAACTTCTGACGAGCACCCTTCATGGCCTCCTTGTCAGAAGTGACGAGAACTTCATCTGCACCAAGTGAGGTGCCGAGGGCGACCTTCTCTGGGCTTGAGGTCAGAGCGACAGTGTGTGCGCCGAGTGCGTGAGAGAACTTCACAGCCATGTGTCCCAGGCCACCGATACCGACAACACCGACGGTCTTGCCAGGGCCTGCACCCCAGTGCTTGAGGGGAGAGTAGACAGTGATTCCTGCACACAGCAGTGGCGCAACACCAGCAAGGTCAAGGCCTTCAGGGATGCGGTAGACGAAGTTCTCGGTGGTCACGATTTCTTGGGCATATCCACCCTGAGTGACTTGACCAGGAAGCTGTGGTTCTGCTTCACCATAGGTCAGGCGTGGACCAACGGGACCGGTGCAGTAGTTTTCATCCTTGTTGACACAGTTGTCGCATTCACCACAGCTGTCCACGATGACGCCGACGCCAACGATGTCGCCAACCTTGTACTTGGTGACGGCAGAACCAATTTCAAGAACGGTTCCCACAATTTCGTGACCAGGAACGAGGGGGTAGGGACGGTCGCCCCATTCACCGCGAACAGTGTGGATATCTGAGTGGCAAATGCCGGAGTGTGTAATCGCAATGCGGACGTCAGTGTCCTCGGGGGTGCGACGGACAATGTCCATGGGAGCCATCTTGGCGCCTTCAGCGGCAGCCCCAATTGCGCGAACGGTAGTAGTCATAGCCAAACCTTTCGTAATGTGCAGATCGTCCTGCACGAACTAAGGGCGCGTTAAGCCCACTTGGCTACGGTAGCCCATAACCTTCGATCTCATACCTACTCCGCAGACACCCACCAGGTCACCGCGCTTGTAGTAGCCATAGATGCAATCTCCGCCTGCTTCACCTTCCAGCAGTTGGATGTCGTCGGCTTGATCAATCAAGCCATACGCCAGCAAGCTCACATCAAACTGGTCACTCCAGAACGAGGGAATGGGAGCGAAGGGCTTGGCCAGCTCTTCAGCAAAAGCATCTGCATCACTGGAAAGCTGGAGTGCAACTTCCTTACCCACCTTGCGGGCCATCTCGGTGGGAATGTTCCAGTGCTCAACGCGACGTGAGTAGTCACAGAACTGAGGAATCGGGAAGCGTGCCACGTCACCGACGACGTAGACGTTCTCCCAGGGAGTTCCGTCCTTCTTGAGTACGCGCAGGTTGGTGTCTGCTCCCACACCGCCGTCGAGGTCGACGTCGTTGTCGTGGAGCAGTTCTAGGTTGGGCTCTGAACCAATGGCTTCTATGAGCACCTGGGTGTAGAGCTCCACACCCGAGTCCAGCAGCACGCTCTCCACCCGGTCACCCCCGGTGACCTTGGTGATAGTGGAACCCATAAAGAAGTTCACTCCCTGTGCTTCCTGGCGGGCCTGAATGTCCTTGGCTAACTCAAGTCCCAGCGGGCGAAGCAAAGGAACTGGTCCCTTACCAATGACCGTGACGTGAGCGCCCAGCTTCTTGGCTGTGGCAGCCACTTCACACCCAATGAAACCTGCGCCATAGACAACAACACGAGTTCCTTCAGAGATCTCCGAGCGCAAAGCAATCGCGTCATCCAGTGATCGAATGACGTGAGTCCCCTTCTTTGGCATGCCCGGCAGATCCACACGACGTGGACGAAGTCCCGTCGCAATGATCAGTGCTTCGTAGGAGTGTTCAACTCCTAAGTCGTCGGTGACGATCTGGTTTTCCAGATCAACACGGTCAACCTTGCGCCCCAAAATCCATTCCACGTCGGAGACAGCGTCTCCGAGGGGGAACGCAACAGCTTCGTGGTTCACGTCAGCTGCGAGCACCTCTTTGGACAGGGGTGGTCGGTTATAGGGTGGGTGTGTTTCCTCACCGATGGCTACAAGAGGACCGGCATAACCGCTTCGACGCAGCGACTCTGCTACGCGAAGTCCGCCCATAGAAGCGCCAATGATTAATACGGGGCGCGTCATGAGAATTCCTTAGTCGACGATAAAGATGGCCTGCATGGGGCAGACATCGATAGCAGCCTGAACGTTGTCACGCTCGCTGTCTTCAGCGGTGGCGTGGTATTCGAGCTTGTCGTCATCGTTGAGACGGAAGACATTGGGTGCCTCGAAGACGCACTGTCCGTAGTGCTGGCACTTGTCCATGTCGACGTTGATCTTGATCATTATTCTTTTTCCTCCACAGTGGATGGGTAAAGGTCTTTGGAGGGTGTGCGAATTCCACGGAATTCCCAGTCACCACCCATGGCGGTCGAAATAACTTCTTCGCTTTCGGTGGGCTGTGCACCCACGTCTGTGCGAATTGGAGTTGGTCCAACAACGATGTGGTTGGTCAAGCGACCAAGACCCTCGACCTCAACCTCGACGATGTCGCCGGGCTGAACGGGACGAGAGAATGCGGGAGTGCCAGAGAACAGCATGTCACCAGGAACCAGGGTGATGGTGCGAGCAATATCTGCAACCAGGTAGTGCATGTCCCATTCCATGTTGTCGGTGTTGTCTTCTTGCTTGACTTCACCGTTGACATAGGTGCGGATCATCTTGTTGCGGAAGTCCCAGTCAGTAACCAGACCAGGGCCGACGGGTGCCAGGGTGTCCGAACCCTTCACGCGCAGCATGGAGCCAGCGTCCGTGTCACGGAAGTCGTGCAGGCCATAGTCATTACCCACGGTGTAACCAGCGATGTAGTCACCGGCTTCTTCGGGGCTGATGTTGCGGCAGGTCTTGCCGATCACGATGACGATTTCACCCTCATAGTTCAACCACTTGCAGCCTTCGGGGCGCACAACAGCACCCTTGTGGCTGTTGATGGCCGTGATGGGCTTGTGAAAGTAGGTGGGTGCGTCTGGGAGTTTGGTCATGAACTCCTTGGTGCGGCTGTCGTAGTTCAAGTGAACAGCGATGATCTTGGTGGGCTCCGATGGTGGCAGGTGCTGCGCATCCTCAATAGCCACACGACGACCGTCAGCGGCAACAAGGAACTCTCCGTCGCGCACGGTTTGCACAGCAGCGCCGTCAAGCAGGATTCGACGATATTCAGTCACGAGAGAGAACCATGTCCTTTGGCTGGGGGAAGCCGCCTTCTGGCTTCGGGAAGTAGATGTGAACCTGGCCGGTGCCGACGGAGTTCTCGTAGTCAGAGTACATCTCGCCCTTGGAGGTGTTGGCTTCCTCGCCGATGGCCCCAGCCATGGTGAGGTAGTGGCTGAAGTTTGCCTCGGGCTTGAACTTCAAGAATTCAGGCATGGTCTCGAGAACACGCTTGTGATCTCCGGCCTTGAACCATTCGATGCGCTCTTCATCGGCAGCACGTGCTTCGGGAGAGAAGATGTGGATGGGATCGCTTGCTTCGTGCTTGCGCAGATCGCGCAGCTTGTAGAAGGTGTGCGAGAGCGCACCCGACGCCAACAGCAGAACCTTGCGGTCCGAGTCACGGATAGCTTCACCGAGTGCACGACCTGCACGCAGGAAGTCTTCGGTAGTGGCGGTCTGGCAAACCGAGACAGATACCCAGCGCTTGTCGAGGCCCTTGCCCAGGTAGTCCCACAGGTTCACGGTGGCATACATGATGGGCAGGTAGGGGTCGGAAATAGGGGTAATCCAGGTTCCGTTCTTCTCGTCATACTTGACCACAGATTCAGCAAGTTCAGGGTCGCCCTTGAACGAGTAAGGAATCTGGGACATTCCGCGAGGAAGTTCTTCTGCGGTGTACTTACCCTCACGGTGATCGTGGGAGGTGATGACGAACTCCACCGTGGTTGCCCAGTGCGAGTCGAGCACAATCACGGTGTCGTAATCGAGCTTCTCCATGACGTCTTTACGGAATTTTTCGAAACCGGGAACGAGTGAGATCTCTTTGCCGTCATTGAGCTCGAGACGAGTCTCCTTAGGCAACATGACAGTGGGTACGTGCGCAAGAATTGCAGCGCCTACTACTTCGCCCATGGTTATTCCTTCCATCCATTTGGTGAAACTACGGTGTTCTTAACATCTGCATAGAAGTCGAAGGACCAGGTGCCGCCATCGCGACCAATACCTGACTTCTTCGAGCCTCCGAAGGGTGCGCGAAGGTCGCGCACAAAGAAACAGTTGACCCAGATAGTGCCGGCAACCAGCACATCGGTGATCTTCTTGGCGTGCTCTTGGTTGCCGGAGACAACAACAGCTGCAAGTCCGAACTCGGTGCCGTTAGCACGCTCAATGACTTCTTCATCCGTCTTGAAGGTCATCATGCACAGCACGGGGCCAAAGATTTCACTGGTGACAATCTCGGAGCCTTCGGTGGGGTTCTTCACAAGCGTGGGCTTGAAGAAGAGTCCACCGAGCGCGTCGTTGGGCTCACCACCCCAGACAATCTCTTGACCTTCTGCCTTGGCACGGTCAACGAATCCCTTCACGCGGTCGAAGTGGACCTGGTGAATCTGAGGACCGATGTCAGTGTTTTCATCGCGAGGGTCACCCTGCTTGATCGCAGCAGCCTTCTCACCAAACTTCTTGGCGAATTCATCAGCGATGTTCTCGTGCACAAAGATGCGGGTTCCGGACAGGCACACCTGGCCCGCGTTGTCGTATTGCTCAACAGCAATCTCAGCTGCGAGGTCGAGGTCAGCATCTTCGAGCACGATCATGGGGCTCTTGCCACCGAGCTCGAAGGAGCAAGGAGTGAGGTTATCTGCTGCTGCGCGAGCAATCACCTTGGCGGTGGGAACCGAACCGGTGAACGAGATGCGGTTGATATCGGGGTGAGCAACCAGTGCCGACCCGATTTCCTTGCCATAACCCTGCACAACATTGAATACGCCGTCAGGAATACCAGCCTGTTTGGTCAGGTCTGCAAAGAACGATGCGCTCAGCGGTGTCCACTCAGCAGGCTTGAGCACGACAGTGTCACCTGCTGCGAGAGCAGGACCAATCTTCCAGGTGGCGAGCATGAGAGGTGCATTCCAGGGGGTAATCAGAACAGCAACACCGGAGGGGTCCCAGCTGACGTTGTTGGTGTGGCCACGGGTCTCAAACTTCTCGTGGTGCAGTTCGTTAATGGCCCAGTCAGCAAAGAAACGAATATTCATGGCCACGCGAGGCATCACACCGCGGCGGTGTGAACGAAGCAGCGAACCGTTGTCCATGGTCTCGAGCTGGGAAAGAGTCTCGTTGTTCTCTTCGATCAAGTCGGCAAGCTTGTGAAGAAGTACTCCACGACCCTGGGGACCGAGTGCAGCCCAGGCGGGGAAGGCAGCGCGCGCAGCGGCTACCGCTGCGTCTGCTTCTGCCTGACCACCGCGAGAAATCTCGCCGAGGAAGGTGCCATCGATGGGAGAGGTGTTGGTGAAGGTCTCTGCGGAGGAAACACGCTGGCCGCCAATGTAGTGGCGGGTGTCAATCTCGGCACCGGCGACGCTAATTGTGGTCATGGGTAATGTCCTCACATCTTTGTGTTGAAGTAATCATTCGTATACTAATGATTATTACTAGGATATAAAAGTCACACAAGGTAAAAGTTCTTTTTTATTGCGAAAGGTGCCTGATGGCCCGCCCGAGAATCGCCATTCTTGCCCGCTTTGCAGAGAACACTTCTGCCACGCGCTATGCCGCCGTCATCACCGCACGTCGACTTGCCGAAGCAGTCTGGGCAGCTGGTGGAGAACCTTTGACCTTCCTCCCCGTTGCGGGAAGCAATTGGGCTGAGCGCCTCGAGGGTATTGATGGCGTGCTTATGCCCGGCGGTGCTGATGTGAACCCCGGCAGCTACGGACAAGAAGTATCTTCTGACCACGTCTATGACGTGGACGATCTGGCGGACGAGGTAGATATCTCCCTGGTCAACTATGCCCTCGGCACCGGTATGCCCGTGCTCACCATTTGCCGTGGCACCCAGATCACCAACGTGGCGCGTGGCGGCACACTCGTTCAACACATGGATGAGCCTCACCAGCACTATGTTGCTCCGGTAACCATTGAGAAGTATCACTCCGAGATGGGCTTGAGTTCAGCCCAGGTCGAGGCCTCCTGCTACCACCACCAAGTCATTGACACTCTCGGCGAAGGTCTCGAAGTGATTGCTCGCTCAGCACAGGGTGATGTCGAAGCCATCAAGATTGACGCTGCCGGCTGGGCCTTCGGTGTGCAGTGGCACCCCGAGGACAACTTCGACACCAATAAGCCCCAAGCAGAACTCTTTGAGCGCTTTGTCAGCGAAGCTGCCAGCTATGGAGCTTCGCGCTAACTACTTTGCTTGCGCTTCGGTGTAGTTGGTGAGCAGACGCAACATGTCTGCGAAGCGGCCGCGATCAGCGGCAGGAATGTTGGACGAGATTTCAATTTCCTGACGATTGAACGCAGGGAACAGCTTCTCCATCAGCTTGTGACCCTTGTCGGTGAGGTTCACCAGCACCAGACGGCCATCAGCTTCACTACGTGAACGCTCTGCCAAGCCCATCTTCTCGAGAGTCTTGAGAACACCGGTCAGAGTTGCCTTTGAGATTCCGCTTTCCTCGGCAATGTCACGAGTTTCTGCAGGTTCCCAGATCCAGGTCACCCAGAGCACAACGAAAGCTGTCCAGCTCAGGCCGCTTTCTGCGAGCACGTTTCGCTCAAAGTGGTTGCGCACGGCGCTGGCTGCACGGAAGAGATTCGACATGACCGCCATGGCCTCGAAGTCGAGGGTCATGTGGCTCAGGCGACTGGTGATCTGAGACTCTGTCTCAGCCAGGGTGTGACTGCCTGCCATGATTTCTCTTTCCTGTGAGTGTCCCTCAAGTTTATGCCAGCACACGCGACATCTCATGGAAGAACTTGACTTACCTCGGGGTGATGGGGTTATCCTGAGATTATTCGTATCCGAACAATCTCAACGAGGAGACTTCGATGAAGCCATCGTCGCCCTACAACTTGGCCGATCTGGACCTGTTCAAGAACGGTGCCCCTTGGGCGGCGTTTGAAGAAATCCGCACCAACACCCCCGCTCACTTCAGCGACGAAGGTGAAGACGGCAGCGGTTTCTGGTCTGCCACTCGTTACCACGACATCGTGAAGGTCCTCCGCGACTCCGAGACATTCACCAGCGAACGCTTCACCAACCTCGAAGAAGTTACCCCCGAGCAAGAAGAAGCACGCCGTTCACTTCTCGAGACCGACGGTGCTCGTCACCGCGCCATGCGTCGACTGATTCAGTTCGAATTCACTCCTGCTGCTGTTGCCCGCTACGAGAACTTCCTCCGCGGTCTCACCGCCAGCACCCTCGACAATGCATTCGCCAAGGGCGAGTTCGACTTCGTCGAAGACGTTGCCGCTGACTTCCCCATTCGCGTGCTCGCCAAGATCTTGGATGTGCCCGACTCCGACACCGGTCAGCTCATTGACTGGGGTAACCGCATGGTGGGCTTCTCCGACCCTGAGCACGCTGACGTTCTCATCAATTCAGAAGAGAGCGAGCAATACAAGAACCTGCCCTTCCGCTCACCTGCTGCACTCGAGGTGTTCGAATACGGTGACGAACTTCGTCGCCAGCGTCTAGGAAAGAACGGAACCGACCTGGTTTCTGTTCTAGTCAACTCAGAGCCTTCGGATGGCATCCCACTGTCAGACCGTGACTTCCACACCAACTTCCTGCTCTTGGTTGTGGCTGGTAACGAGACCACTCGTCACACCATCACTCACACCATGAACAACCTCATCAACAACCCTGACCAGCTTGCTCTCCTCCAGGAGAACCCAGAGCTGATCCCCTGGGCTGTTGAAGAGTTCCTCCGCTATGCCAGCCCCGTCTACCACTTCCGTCGCACCGCGACCAAGGACGTGGACTTCAACGGATCGATGATCAAGAAGGGCGAGAAGATGGTCGCCTGGTTTGCCTCCGGCAACCGCGACGAGTCCGTCTTCGAGAACCCTAACAAGATGGATGTCACTCGTAACCCCAACGAGCACGTGACCTTCGGTCGCGGTGGCCCCCACATGTGCTTGGGTAACTCCCTGGCTCGCATCGAGCTGCGCGTCATGTTCGAAGACCTCATCAGTCGCGTCGACAAGGTTGAGCGCACCGGTGAAGTTGACTTCCTGCGTTCGAACTTCGTGCACGGCATCAAGCGCATGCCCGTCAAGGTCACCACGCGCTAGGACTTCACACAACGAGGGACGTCTCACCCTCGTGTGGCCTCCTGCAGAACGGCTCCCGCTAACTGGGAGCCGTTCTGCATTCTCCTCACATAACCACTCCACGCTGACTTAGGCTGATATCCATGACTGCTCCCCGTGTACTTGTCATCGTTCATGACGTCGATGACAACCTCAATGAATTTGCCGTACCGCTGGCGGAAGCAGGTCTGTTTCTGGACACTTGGGATGCTGCCAAAGACTTTGACTCTCGTCCGGCACTCGATGAGTTGGCACAGTACTCCGGAATCATTTCGCTCGGCGCCCACAATGGCATCCTGGATGAAGCCACAACTGAATGGATGCCCTACGAGCGCAAGATTGTGGAATACGCGCTCGAATCCGAAACTCCATTCTTTGGACTGTGCTTCGGCTCTCAACTTCTTGCTTCGGTAGCTGGAGCATCGTTCAAGCCCTCACCTGTGCCCGAGTTGGGCTGGACCGAAGTTGTGATGAAACCTGAAGCGAAACAAGATCCTGTATTCGCTTCTATAAGTGGCGGCCTGAAAGGTTTTCACTTCCACTACGACAGCTATGAGCTTCCAGAGTCAGCCACTCTGCTGGGTGAGACCAACGGCATCATCGAGGCATACCGAGTGGGCAACGCAGCGTGGGCTACTCAGTTCCACTTAGAAGTGGGCCTGAACCAGCAGCTCGCCTGGTTGACCACCTACCGAAAGTACTTCGAGAAGGAAGGCATCGACGTGGCGGAGCAAATGCGCCTGAGCCACGAGAACTTCCTCGAGTACCGTCGCCAGGCACACGAAACTGCCACAGCTTTTGCTGAGCAGGTGAAGGCGTTCGCCTCTAAATAAGTCCGGCGACGTCTTTCAAGTAAGCGTCAACGAGAGCATAGGTGCGCTTCTCGGCTGCTGAATCTTCAGCAACGGTCTGGGCCTGCAGGATGACGGGATCGAGGCCTGCCTCGATCACCTTCTTATCGCCGCCCCAGTCCAGCCATCCCTTGAGACCTGGTGACTCCAGCTCAGGGTGGAATTGAACAGCCAGGGTCTTGTTGATGATGAAAGCCTGAGGTGCTGCTGGGTTGCGTGCAATCTCCACCGCACCAGGAGGAACAGTGAAGCGGTCATAGTGGAACTGGAACCAGGGACCGTTCGAGACGAGCTCGGGGCGGTCACTCCAGATGTTGGTCCAACCAATTTCGAACTGTGGTGCAGGGCCCACGGTTCCACCCATGGCGCGGGCAATGAGTTGACCACCAAAGCAAATGCCCAGCACTGGCTTGCCTGACGAGACGGCGTTCTTGACCAGTTCCAGCTCAGGCTCGAGCCAATTGCCAATGCAGGCGTTATCCCATGCACCCCAGGGAGCACCCAAGGGCACGATGAGATCGAAGTCATCAAAGTGGGGAAACTCCACGGTGATGTTGGGGGTGGAGAAGAGATCTTCGGGAACAACAAGGAACTCAGTGATTTCAAAGCCGTGGTGCTCAAGCCGACGACCCACAGGTCCAGTGGGACTGACGTGGTCGTGCTGGATAACGAGGGCTTTCACAGTGAGCTCCTTGGATACAGAATGAGTACACATAACAATATGTGCCAATTATTTTGAAGTTCTCTAGCGAATCGGTACTATTCGTTAGTACCCTAACGATAGCGTTATGACACCAAACTTGCCACAAAGGAGTTGCAATGGTTAACGATCTGACCAAACTTCGAGATGACCTCGGAGAGCGCGGGATTGATGTATTGCGCGTCATGTTCTCGGATGTTCTCGGTATTCCTCGTTCAAAGGACATCTTGGTCAGTCAGCTCGACAAGGCTTGCCACAACGGCCCCGCGTTCAGCCAGGGCGTGTGGACCACCACCACCGGTGGCGAATTCCACGAAGCAAACGGCATTGCCAACGACGGTCTGCAGGACTTCATAACCCAGATTGTGCCCGGCACCATCTCCCCCCTGGCATGGGAACCCGGTGTTGCTTATGTCATTGGTGACGCCTTCAACCCGGACGGTAAGCCAAACCTGATGTCTCCTCGTTCGGTGCTGCAAAAGGTGATCGAGAGCTACCACGCTCTCGGTCTGCACCCCGTCGTTGGCCCAGAGCTCGAGTTCTACATTGCCAACAAGGATGAAGAAGGCAACTTCACCCGTTCGCTGTCTCAAACCGGCCGCGTCTATATGACCGGAACTCTGGTTGACCCCGACGGCGACTTCCTGCACCTCATGCGCATGCTCGATAACCTCAACATCGGTGCCTTTGCCGGTAACCACGAGTTCAGCCCAGCGCAGTACGAAGTTAACCTCTGGCACAGCGAAGCGCTCGATGCTGCTGACCGCACTTTCTTCTTCAAGACTGCCGTCAAGGACATCATTGCCAAGCGCGGCAAGCACGCGTCCTTCTTGGGTAAACCGTGGAGCGATGAAGGTGGCTCTGGTTTCCACCTGCACTTCTCTGTCACTGATGCCGACGGCATCAACAAGATGCACGACGGCCGCGGTCATCTCTCCCCTGCAGCCAAGATGCTCATTGCCGGTATTACCAAGCACGCCAACGCACTGACCGCCTTCACCAACCCCACCGTGAACGCGTTCAAGCGTCTGGGCCCTGACACTCTCGCCCCCTACCGTTCCAACTGGGGCTATGACAACCGTTCCTGCATGGTTCGCGTTCCACCTGAGCGCGGCCAGGGAACTCGTCTCGAGATTCGCGTGGGCGACGGCGCAGCCAACCCCTACCTCGTCATCGCAGCAATCCTGGCCGCAGGCCTGGATGGCATCGTGAACGAGCTGGAATGTCCACCCGACGCCGTGGGCATGGCCTACGACAACGAAGGTGCCGAGATCCTTCCTGAGACCTTTAGCGAGGCACTCGATGCGCTCGAAAAAGACGACGCACTGCGCACGCAGATGTCACAGGAACTCATCAACGTGTTCATGGTGCTCAAGCGTGACGAAATTGCTCGTTACGAAGCTTCGGTTGACGACCCCAACACCCGCGAAGTTACTGAGTGGGAAATCACCGAGTACGCAGCGTCCTACTAATTCCTCCGCCCTCCCAGCAGAGGGCGTCGGGTTAACGCAAGAACGGGTCCCAGAGGGACCCGTTCTTTGTGTGAAACCTAGTTACAGGTACAGCGGTCAGCCTGAGCTACGCCCTGAAGCGCTTCCTCAATGTGCTCGCCACAACCGGTCCAGGTGGTCTTGCCGCATGAACCGCACTTGGCTGGACTACACATAATTACCTCCGTGTTAGCGATGACCCTTCGGTCAATCTGTATACCCCCTAGGGTATCGCAAAAAAATTCTCAAAGCGAGTTCTGAAACTGAGATTATCCTGAATATTCCCCTGTTCGCACTCAGGAGTTGTTAACGTGAGCTTTACACGCAGATACTCCCCTTTAACGAGTGAGAGGAATAATCTAGAACTATGGGGACCTACAGATTAGAAGAACTCTCAGCCACAACTATTGTCGCGGCGAACTCTTTGACCCTCAAGCCTGGTCAAGAACAGTTCGTTGCCCCGACTTCTTATGCTCTCGCGGAGTCCTACTTCAACCCCTCGACTGAGTGGCCCCGAGTAGTCCTCGACGGAGACAACGTTGTGGGCTTCATCCGAGGTCACTTTGATCCTGAGAGCGATCAGCATGAATTCAAGTCATGCATTTGGCGCATCGTTGTAGCCGCGGATGCTCAAGGTAAGGGTGTTGGTCGTTTTGCCATTGAAGCACTCGCCCAGGAAGCTAAATCTCGCGGCTATACAACACTCACCGTTTTGTGGGAAGCAGGGGACAATGGCCCCGGTGACTTCTTCCACCGCATTGGGTTCACCGATATTGGAACAACACGCTATGGCGAAATTATCGGAGAAATGACGCTCTAACAGAACTGAATTTAACTGCAGAAGGGGACCTAGTTTTCTAGGTCCCCTTCTTGTAGGTCTTCTCTTAGCGCAGGCGCACCGAGAGGCAGGTCACGCAGCCTTCGAGCTTTTCAAACTCAGAGATGTCCACGGTGATCACGCGGTAACCAAGTTCACGGAACAGCTCTGCGGACTTCGGAGCAGATGAGGACATCAGCACGGTGTCTGGAGCAAGCACCACGACAGCGGTTCCGTGCGCCTCGGGCACGGGAAGGAAGCGGTCGAAGATACCCTGGTCGTCCACCAGTGGTGGGTAACCAATGACGGTGCCATCAGGCAATGCAGTCACAGCAGTCTTGAGGTGAAGTGCCTTGGTCACAGGAACAGCCACAACGGTATATCCCTGCTTTGCGGCGATGGCGCGAAGCTGGCGAATGCCTTCACCGTTGGTGCGACCACCACGGCCGACATACACGGTTTTGCCCACCTTGAGTACGTCGCCACCATCGAGAGCACCGGGGCTCACGATGCGGTCGATCTCGACATCGAGGTCGCGCAGCGTCGCCTCGGTGGCTTCGATTTCAGGCTTGCGGCTGTCTGCGCCGGGGTTAGAGATCACAGCAAGCTTGCCCAGCATCACAACAGTGTCTTCAATAAAGACGCTGTCTGCGAGGTCATCGCGGGGCTCTACCTCGATGGTCATCCAACCAGCAGCGTTGAGGGCTGCCACATAGGCATCCCACTGCTGGTCAGCCAGTTCCAGATCAACCTTCTTGCGCTTGATGTGAGTCACCAGACCATCAGCAAGAGTCGAAGCGGGTGCACGAACCAGTGCCACCTTGGTGGGTGCAGTTGTAGCACCGCGGGCAATGACCCAGCGCCAGATAGCTGTTCCGGCGGTGACAGTGGACACCGTACCGGCAACAACGAAGATGAGGTTCACGCCGAGGAGAGATGCGAAGACACCTGCAAACACATCAGCGGAGAAGCCCGCACCCTGCGATGCAGCTTGGATAAACATGTTCACAACCGCAGCAATGACGGAGGAAACCAGACCGACAACCCACGAGTAACGACGCTTAGCCAAGAAGCCGAAAGCACCCTTGAGGAAGACCAGGATAAAGAAGATCACACTCGCGCCGATGAAGAACGAGCCAGCCTGCCAGAGGATGGCTTCTTCAAAGTTGTTACCAATGAAAAAGGCCAGGCCGGTGACGTTCTGGGTGATGATGGTGACCGCGAGGGCAGACAGGGCTGCAGCAATCAAACGACGGGGTGTGAACATTTATTTATCCTTTAGTGGAAGAAGTGGCGTTCGCCGGTGAAATACATGGTGACTCCAGCCTTCTGAGCAGCAGCGATGACTTCTTCATCACGCACTGACCCACCAGGCTGAACAACTGCCTTGATACCGGCAGCTAGGAGAACTTCGAGACCGTCTGCGAAGGGGAAGAACGCATCGGACGCAGCAACGGAGCCCGCAGCGCGGTCTCCCGCACGGTTGACTGCGAGGTGGCAGGAGTCAACACGGTTGACCTGGCCCATTCCCACACCCACCGACGCACCGTTGTGAGCAAGCAGGATGGCGTTGGACTTCACCGAACGGCACGCCTTCCATGCGAACTCGAGATCAACCAGAGTTTCCTCATCAGCAGGCGCACCTGAAACAAGCTGCCAATCGCTCAGAAGCGCACCGAGCTTGGAGGTGCCATCAAAGAGGTCGGCATCCTGAACGAGGAAACCGCCGGAGATCTGGCGGATCTCTTGAGGCTCGCGGCCGAAGTTTTCAGGAAGCTGCAACAGACGCAGGTTCTTCTTAGTTCTCAGCAGGGTAAGAGCATCCGGCTCGAAACCAGGAGCAACGAGTACCTCGGTGAAGACTTCACTGACCTGCTCCGCCATCTTGAGTGTGACGGGGCGGTTAGCCGCGATCACACCACCAAAAGCAGAAACGGGGTCGCATTCGTGGGCAAGACGGTGAGCAGATGCAATCTGGTCCACTGCCTTGTCGCGGCCCACGGCAATACCGCAGGGGTTCGCGTGCTTGATGATCGCCACTGCAGGATTGATGAAGTCATAAGCTGCGCGAACAGCAGCGTCAGCATCAACGAAGTTGTTGTAGGACATTTCCTTGCCACCCAAGAGAGTGGACTGGGCAATGCCATGTCCACCCTGCTCAAGATAGAGCGCAGCTTCCTGGTGGGAGTTCTCGCCGTATCGCAGGATAGAGCCGCGCTGCGCGGAAACAGCATAGGTCTGAGGGAACTTCTCGTCACGAACAAACCAGGACGACACAGCTGCGTCATATGCCGCAGTGTGCGCGAATGCCTCAGCGGCCAGTGAGCGGCGCTGTTCTAGAGAAGTACCACCCTGGGCAACGGCTTCCATAATCTCCCCATAGCGAGCAGGGGAAACCACGATGGCCACATTGGGGTGGTTCTTTGCCGAGGCACGAACCATGGCAGGGCCACCGATATCGATCTGTTCGATGACGTCTGCGTCCGCTGCTCCGGAAGCCACAGTTTCGCGGAAGGGGTAAAGGTTGACCACAACGAGGTCAAACGCCTGAATGCCGAGCTCTTCAAGCTGGTCAGCGTGGGCCTGAAGTCGAAGGTCAGCCAAGATACTGCGTGCACGGATGGGTGCAGAGTCTTCACGCGGCCATCAAGAGACTCGGGGAAGCCAGTTACTTCACTGACATCCTTGACTGCGTGACCTGCGTCACGAATGGTCTGCGCAGTGGAGCCGGTGGAGACCAGCTCAACACCGGCAGCACTGAGTGCGCCGGCGAGGTCCAGCAGACCGGTCTTGTCGTGACAGAGATCAGGGCGCGACGAATGGGAACAACGTCGCGGTGGTTGTAGAGGCTGGGGTCGTGTGAGGGGCCGGCTCATGACGTGCTAAATCCTGAAGGTTGAGTGGGCGTGGGCGATATTGCGAACGGTGTGAACAATGAGTTCACGCTCGACAATCCTGATGCGCTCGTGCAGCGTCTCTTCGGTGTCATCAGCATTGATGGCCACTCACTTGCTCGATGACAGGACAGTGTCGACGCCGTCCGACGATATGAAACTGTTGCACCAGTCACTGTTGCCGGCCGTCTGAAGGCGTACGCACCGCGTGAGCGCCGGGGTAGAGGGGCAACAATGCGGGGTGCATGTTGATGAGTTGGCGAGAACGCACCGACACGTTTGGCAGGAAGAATGCGCATGAAACCAGCACACACACCAAGTCTGGAGAGTAGGAAGAAACCTCAGCAATGAGGGCTTCTCCCCAGCTGACGCGGTTGGCGTAGTCGGCCGGTGAAACCACGAATGTGGGAACACCAAACTCACGCGCATGGGCCAAACCAGATGCCTCGTTATCGGCACCGACAGCCACAATCTGTGCTGGGAATGACTCATCACTCGTTGCCTCGAGCAAGGCACGAAGATTAGAGCCCGATCCAGAGATCAGGACGACGAGTTTCAGCACCCCTCAAGCCTACCGGCTAGAACTGGGGCTGTTTTCGGGAGTTTTAGCCGGTGTGGAAGCAGCAGGCTTTGAGGGAGAACGCGACCCGGCATACAAACCCAGTGTTGCCGCAATGAGGAACTCGACTGCTGCCACGCCTCCGGTGCGCAGTGCGTTAGGTCCCACGTCAACGAGACGACCTGGGCCTGCGGCACCGCCGCTTGCCCACGCCATAAAGCCAATCAAAGCGCCACCAACAAGAGCAATACCGAACACCGTAAAGATCAACCAGCGCAGGGCGGTGCTCCACCAAGGCCTCGAACCAGCGAGGGGCGAACAAAGAAGGCCGCGAAGAATCCGGCAGCAATAGGAACGGTGAGTCCCACAAAACCAAAAGCCAGATCAGCAGTGGGCATAGCGCCCAGAATCGGAAGCGCTGGAACCAGACCCAGCTCGGTGCCGACAGGAGAAACGGAAGATCCAGTACCTAAAGCAAAGCCGGTGCCCACAAACCAGGACGCCACCCACATCACGAAGTTCGGCATGAACATCAGTTGTGCAGCGGTAAGGATCAGGCTTCCGCCTCCACCTCCCTGCAGGCCTTCATAGAGCCCCAAGATGGTGGAGAAGTTTGCAATCAGCAAGACCGAGAGCACGACAGCGGAAATGCCCACCACGATGGCAGCAGAAGCGATGCCGCCACGAAGTGACGATGTCAGAACCGCGCGAACCTGGAGTGGCAAGCCAAAAGCCCAGTCGGTGACGCGCTGCTGCAAACGCTCCGCACGACCACCCGAGTGACCAATCTCACCACGAGCACCAATGAACAAACCGGCACCAAAGATGGCGGTGGGGAATGACAGTGCCATCCACATTGTGGGCATGGCGTTGGCGTTTATCGAAGAAAGCGCAATGAGTACCGTCAGGCCACCGAAGGTGCTGATTGCGGCAACAGGGCCCACAAAACGTGCACCAGATTCCAACGACTTACGACCCAGTCGAACACCCAAGAGGATGGTCAAGACTGAGAAGAACAAGGGCGCAATGGAGATGAGGAAAGGCTTTTCAGCACCCGCCAAACCCACATTCGCAGCCAGCACAGGATCCAAGGTGACCGTGAGGTCAACACCGTGACCGACTAACCAAATGTCAGCAGCAGCGCGATAAAACACGTCCCAGCCGATGCCGCTGTCCAACTGGACAGCCCACATCAAACTCAGTGGAATGAGGGTAATACCCAAGCCAATGCCCACTGCCAGGAGAGACTCCAGGGCAGCAAGCAGTGCAATCAGGGTGCGGTTCACCCCTTGATGCTATGACTTTTTAGTGGTTGGCTTCTTCGCGACAGGCTTAGTTGAGCCAGTTGCGCTCTTCTTCGCAGCGGGCTTCTTGGCTGCAGATGCAGCAGGGGCCTTCTTGGCAGGGGCCTTCTTCACTGAAGCAGTCTTTGCAACTGGAGCAGCAGCTGCGACAGTCGCGGCAACCTTGGGTGCTGCTGCCGTGACGACAGGGCGCTGCAGGACTTCATAGGCGAAGAGCAGGACCAGACCTGTAAGTGTCCAGCCAAAGACATCAGCGGCAGTCAAAGGAATGATTGAACTGAGAATCAGCGCAATGCCACCAATGATGACACGCGGGCCACAATGCGGTACTTGTGCATCACAACGCTCGAGTTAGCAAAGATCTTGTTTTCGGGGTCAACCGTTTTTCGCAGTGAATTGATCTGCTTGTTCGAGAATGCGCGGAACTTCTCTGCACTTTCGCTGACGCCAAATGCCCAGCCGGTAATAATGGCAAAGACTGAAGCAACAGCTAGTGCGAGTACAACATTGAGCACAAAGGCAACGAGAGCGTCATAGACCGCGCCCACAATAGGAGAGTAGTTGGGGTCAATCACCGTGGTTGCAACAATGCGGCCACTGGTGAAGAGGAACGCCATCAGCGCCATCAGACCAAGCATGACGCTACCGGTGGCTGCAAGTGCGCGTGGGCGGCGGCGAGCAGCCGCAATTCCCACGACGAACAGTGCTGCAACTACCCAAGGAAGCCAGGTTCCTACGCCCAC
The DNA here is from genome assembly GCF_003194085.1 of Aurantimicrobium photophilum. NCBI lineage: Bacteria > Bacillati > Actinomycetota > Actinomycetes > Micrococcales > Microbacteriaceae > Aurantimicrobium > Aurantimicrobium photophilum. The sequence continues at coordinate 1,484,916 of NZ_CP023994.1, forward strand.
ACCAACTTGGTAGAGAACGCGAGCTAATGCCAGCTCGGGAACCTTGCCGATGGTGATGTCGGTGTTGACCTCAGGGATAGCCGAGGCAAAACCAACGCCCTGCTTGACCAGTTCCTTTTTGATTTCCACGATGATGGGCTTGAGCGGAAGTGTCAGGGTGCCATCGTTGGAGAGCTTGATGACAGAATCTGGACTGTCAGAAAGCAGCGCAACGGTCTGCTCCTGGGTCAGGGTGAGGGTCTTGTCCCAGGCATCAGCGAATGCCTGCGACTTCACAACATTAGAAACCAGGGTCTGCACGAGTCCCTCAACGCCGCTCGCTGCAGGAGCAGCCAGCATGCCGAGAGCCTTCTTGGCAGCATCGGGAAGATCCAGGGCATTGCCCAAACCTTCAAAGAGGGAAGTGGTGACTTCCTTGATGTCGACCTGCTTGTCAATGATGGTGGTGACCTCAGTAATGATGGTCTCCTGAACAGCAGGGTTCTTGGCTAGTGGGGACAGCGTGGAAACAAAGCGCTGAGTATTGGTAACTTCGCTGGTTGCCCAGTGAGTCACGATGGCAGCGGGGGTGAGCGCAATAGCCAGAATCAAGGCGATAGCGGACAGCCAGGAGCGACCAGCGCTCTTCTTCACAGCAGTAGACATGTTTGTTTCAATCCTCAAAGGTTAGACAGTTGTTCTAGTCTGCCAGTTCGGCCAAGATTTCGTCACGGTTGGGGACAGGTGTGGTTAAACGAACTCGGCGCTCCCCCGAAAGGAAGCGCCGAGTAAAAGCAGCCTGGATTAGAGACTTGCCATGATTTCGCGCATCAGGCGAGCAGCCTCGGAAGGAGTCTTTCCAACCTTGACGCCGGCAGCCTCGAGGGCTTCCTTCTTGGCCTGTGCAGTTCCAGTAGAACCAGAGACGATGGCACCAGCGTGACCCATGGTCTTACCCTCGGGAGCAGTGAAGCCAGCAACATAGCCAACAACGGGCTTGGTTACGTTCGCCTTGATGAAGTCTGCAGCGCGCTCTTCAGCGTCACCACCGATTTCACCGATCATGACGATGGCCTTGGTCTCGGGGTCAGCCTCGAATGCAGCGAGCGCATCGATGTGAGTGGTGCCGATGATGGGGTCTCCACCAATACCAATAGCGGTCGAGAAGCCAAGGTCGCGCAGCTCGAACATCATCTGGTAGGTCAGGGTTCCAGACTTGGAAACCAGACCGATGGGGCCCTTACCGGTGATGTTCGCAGGAGTGATACCGACGAGTGCCTCACCTGGGGTGATGATGCCAGGGCAGTTGGGACCAATGATGCGGGTCTTGCCACCCTTGTCCTTGGCGTATGCCCAGAACTCAGCAGAGTCCTGAACGGGGATGCCCTCGGTGATGACGACGAGCAGAGGAATCTCTGCGTCGATAGCTTCGATAACTGCGTCCTTGGAGAATGCAGGAGGAACGAAGGCGATCGAGACGTCAGCACCGGTTGCAGCCATTGCCTCAGCAACGGTTGCAAAGACGGGGAGCTCAACATCACCGTGAGTAACGGTGGTGCCAGCCTTGCGTGCGTTGACGCCACCAACAACCTGGGTTCCTGCAGCGAGCATACGAGCGGTGTGCTTGGAGCCCTCACCACCGGTGATGCCCTGCACGATGACCTTGGAGTCTTTGTTCAGAAAGATTGACATTTCTTATCCTTGAGTTTTCGTGAGGGCTTAGCGGGCAGCGAGTTCAGCGGCCTTGTCGGCGCCGTCATCCATGCTGTCTGCGAGGGTTACGAGTGGGTGGTTAGCCTCGGCGAGGATACGGCGACCCTCGTCGACGTTGTTGCCATCAAGGCGAACAACGAGAGGCTTGTTAGCAGCGGAACCGAGGGTTGCCAGTGCCTGGACAATACCGTTCGCCACAGCGTCACATGCGGTGATACCACCGAAGACGTTGACGAAAACGCTTCTGACCTGTGCGTCACCGAGGATGACGTCGAGACCAGCAGCCATCACTTCAGCAGAAGCTCCACCACCGATGTCGAGGAAGTTAGCAGGCTTGACGCCACCGTGGTTTTCACCAGCGTAAGCAACAACGTCGAGGGTGCTCATGACCAGACCTGCACCGTTACCAATGATGCCAACCTCACCGTCCAGCTTGACGTAGTTGAGGTCTGCAGCCTTTGCCTTAGCCTCGAGAGGGTCAGCAGCTGCCTTGTCTTCGAGTGCTGCGTGGTTCTCGTGACGGAACTCAGCGTTCTCATCGAGCGAGACCTTGCCGTCGAGGGCGATGATGTCGCCTTCTTCGGTAAGAACCAGAGGGTTAACTTCAACGAGGGTGGCGTCTTCGCCGGTGTAGACCTCGTAGAGCTTGACGAAGACAGGAGCAACCTTGTCTACGAGCTCTGCAGGGAACTTCGCTGCGACAGCAATCTTCTTGGCTTCTGCCAGGTCGATGCCCTTGATGGGGTTGACCTCAATGCGAGCAAGAGCTTCGGGACGCTCAACGGCGAGCTGCTCGATCTCCATGCCACCTTCGTAGGAGGTCAGCGAAAGGTAGGAGCGGTTTGCACGGTCAAGAAGTACTGAGAAGTAGAACTCTTCAGCGATGCGAGCACCAGCGGCAACCATGACGCGCTTGACGACGTGGCCCTTGATGTCGAGACCAAGAATGGCCTTCGCTGCTTCTTCTGCTTCCTCAGGGGTCTTAGCGACCTTGACGCCGCCAGCCTTACCACGGCCGCCAACCTTAACCTGAGCCTTGACGACGACAACGCCGCCCAGCTTTTCTGCTGCAGCACGAGCTTCAGCAGGGGTGTCTGCGATGATGCCAGCGAGCACGGGAACACCGTAGCTCTCGAATAGGTCCCTGGCTTGGTATTCGTAAAGATCCACGTGATTTCCTAATCCGCGTTGAGCGATAAAGAGGGGAAGTAAATAAATCTGATGAGTTAAAAGTAACTTGATATCAAGATAAATTGACCATTCAGACTTTACCGGTTTTTTCCGCGGATTACACCCTCTATATAGGTATGCCTCTCCTAACTGGCAGCAACTAGACAGAGCTGACAGAGTAGAGCTATGCCTGAATCAGTCCACGCACAAGGTTTTGAACCCCACGACGCCGCTTCCAACAGCAAGCTGAACTGGCTTCGTGCCGGTGTTCTTGGCGCCAATGACGGCATTGTCTCGATTGCGGCCCTGATGGTCGGTGTTGCGGCCGCAACAACAGACCCTGCAGCTCTGCTACTGACTGGTGTTGCCGGTCTATCCGCTGGAGCCATCTCGATGGCACTGGGTGAATATGTTTCTGTTTCCAGCCAGCGTGACTCAGAGAAGGCCTGGATCAATAAGGAACGTCGCGAACTCGAAGAATTCCCTGAGGAAGAACTCGAAGAACTCGTTGCTCTCTACGAAGCCCAGGGGCTCAAGCCTGCAACAGCACGTCAGGTTGCGGTGGAAATGACCGAGGTGGACGCCCTCAAAACCCACCTCGACATTGAACTTGGCATTAATCAGGAAGAACTGACCAACCCGCTTCATGCAGCAATCTCGTCAGCGATTGCGTTCTTCGCCGGTGCAATCTTGCCTCTATTAGCGGTGCTACTGGTTCCCGGAGACGCAAAGATTCCCGCAACCGTTGCGGCATCGCTGATTGCCCTGGCCCTCACCGGTGGTGTTGGTGCCTACATCGGTGGAGCACCTGTCCCCCGCGCGATCCTGCGCGTCACCATTGGTGGCGCAGCAGCACTGGCTGTGACCTACTTCATTGGTTCACTGCTGGGCAGCGGAACAGCTATCTAGAGTTTCTCAATCGGAGCGATCTTGATCAGGAGTTTCTTCGCTCCTGCTGAGTCAAACTTCACGTGGGCAACGCGCTTGGCGCCTTCGCCCGTCACCTGATTCACGGTTCCCTCACCAAAGTCGGCGTGAGAAATACGATCACCGGCAACCAGCTCCAGGTCGCCGTTGTCACGAATCTTGTTCGTGACACGGTTAGCCCATTCTGTTTTGGGTTTCGGTGACGCCTCGAGAGAGTTCCATCCGCCCTCGGTGGAACCCCAACCGCCGAGTTCACTCGAGCCGAAGCCACCGTCATAGCGAGAGCCACGTGCGTTGAGCGCGCGGGACTGATATCCATCCCGACCATTGACCGAACCAGGTGACTGGCGCCATTCAATGAGTTCCGAAGGAATCTCCTGAAGATAGCGCGAAGGCATCGCCACGTTTGTTTGACCAAACTGAGCACGACTCATGGCAAGAGAGAGGAACAGGCGCTTGCGTGCACGGGTAATGCCCACATAAAACAAGCGTCGTTCTTCGGCTGGGCCACCGGGTTCGCCGGCAGACATGCGGTGAGGAAGAAGTTCTTCCTCCACGCCCGTAATAAACACGGCGTTGTATTCCAGGCCCTTCGCGGTGTGGAGGGTCATCAGAGAAACTGTTCCACTTGCGTCATCGAGTTCGTCAGCAGCTGCAACGAGAGAGACCTCGGTCAGGAAGTCGATGAGCGTGCCACCGGGGTTGTTCTTATCGAACTCCTTGGTCACTGCCAAAAGTTCTTCCACGTTCTCAGCACGAGCTTCGTCTTGAGGATCGCGGGTAGCGCGGAGCAGATCCACATACCCGGTCTCTTCCAAGATGCGGGTGAGCACATCAGCAACAGGGCCCGACTCCGCCAATGCTGTGGCCTCGTCAATGAGGCCTGACAGCTTGGCGATCGCCCCGGATACCTTGGGACCCAGTCCTAACGAGTCAGCAGAGCGCAGCGCTTCGCGCAGCGTTATCTGGTTAGTGTCGGCATAATTCTGCAAGCCGGTCTCGGTGGCAGGTCCAATACCGCGCTTAGGAACATTGAGAATTCTGCGCACTGCCAACGAATCTGCAGGGTTGGCAATGGTGACGAGGTATCCCAGGATGTCTTTGATTTCAGCGCGCTCATAGAACTTCGTGCCACCCAAGATTCGATACGGCACGGCGGAGCGAATGAAGATTTCTTCCAAGGCACGGGTCTGTGAGTTGGTGCGATAGAACACGGCCATCTCGTTGTAACCCACGCCGGCAGAATGCAGGGTGCTGATCTCGTCGACCACGAACTGGGCTTCATCGTGTGCGGAGTACCCGGTGAACCCCACAATGAGGTCACCGTCTCCCACATCACTCCAGAGCTTCTTGTCCTTACGGTCAAAGTTGTTGGAGATCACCGCGTTAGCAGCAGAAAGAATTGTCTGGGTGGAGCGGTAGTTCTGCTCCAGCATCACCACGTGAGCACCTTTGAAGTCGCGCTCGAACTCGGCAATGTTACGCATGTCTGCGCCGCGGAAGGCGTAGATGGACTGGTCGGAGTCACCGACCACGGTTAGTGATCCGCCGGGCATGCCGTCAGCGGTTTCCCTGGTGAGTTCATGGATGAGCGCATACTGAGCGTGGTTCGTGTCCTGGTACTCATCGACCAAGACATGACGGAACTGCTTACGGTAGTGGTCTGCGACGTGCGGGAAAGCACGGAATAAGAACACGGTCTGAGCAATGAGGTCGTCAAAGTCGAATGCGTTGGCAGCCTGGAGTGCACGGGTGTACCCGCGGAACACCTCAAGGAACTTCACCTCAGTAGGGTCATTGAGGTTTGCATTGCGGGAATAGCTGTCCACGTCCGAGAGTTCGTTCTTCAGTCGGGAAATCTTGCCGGCAACTCCAGAGACTGACAGCCCATAAGTGTCGGCTTCGTATTCCTTAATCAGGCGCTTGATCAGAGTGCGAGAGTCATGCGAGTCATAGATAGTGAACGCTTTGGTGAAACCAAAGTTCTCTGCCTCACGGCGGAGAATGCGCACGCAGGATGAGTGGAAGGTGGAGATCCACATACCCTCAGTGGCAATGCCCAGCATCTTCTCTGCGCGTTCGCGCATTTCAGCTGCAGCTTTGTTGGTGAAGGTGATGGCCAAAATCTGGCTGGGCCAAGCTTCTCTATTACGAATGAGAGAAGCAATGCGGCGGGTGAGCACGCTCGTTTTACCCGAGCCAGCACCAGCAACAATGAGCAATGCCGGACCCCGGTATTGCACAGCTTCAAGCTGTTGGGGGTTCAGGCCATCCAGTAAAGGATCGGCGGAAGAAAGCTCACTCATAGCCCGTCAAGTCTACGGGCGAGTACGGACAGCCAAGTCGGGGTGGTCGGCAAAGGCGCCGTCTATACCCAACTCCCACAGCTTCTCGTAAAACTTCTGCCACTGGCCATGCTCAAGCGGGTCAGCAGAAGTTCGAAATGTCTCAGGCAGAAACTCGTTCTCTGGTCGCAGCGTCCAGATAAAGATCTTGAGCCCCAGCTGATGTGCCTGCTCGACAATGGCCCGGCCGTGGCTGAGCTCCAAGGCACTGCCATCAAAGAGCAGGGAAGAGGCTAAAGCCAGGCCATCAAGCCGACCGGAAAAGGCTTCTAAGCCAGGACCAGAAAGTTCATCCGCATTACTAATGGGGGGAACACCTTCAGAGACCGCCCACACCAGTTCATCGAAAGCCACATGCTCGCGGTCCATGATGTAGAAATGCTGGGCACCAATCTGCAACTCGCGCAGGCGCACAATGATGCTCTTCTCAAAGCTCTCCATGATCAAACGGAAGTCATCTGTGCGCCAGCCAGCCAGGAACAAATCCTGCGTCAACGCAGCTTCGAAGCTCAAACCCAAACCGGCAAAGTAGGTGGGGTGCTTGATCTCCACCACCAGGGTGAAATCAGGCCCTGCTTGGTCTGCGATCTCGAGCAAATCAATAAACCGCAAGATGGGGTACTGCCCATCTTGTTTCGCGTTGCCGGGACGTAGCTCCGGCAAACGTTCCTTACATAACAATGTAGAGAGTTCTGCCCAGGTGAAGTCTTCGGTGAACCAGCCGGTGAGTTCTTCACCGTCGACCACCTTGGTGGTCAGACGGTCAGAGAACTCTGGCCGGCTTGCCACATCAGTAGTTCCGGAAATCTCGTTCTCATGGCGAATAACGAGAACGCCATCTTTGGAGAACACCAAGTCAGGTTCAATGGCGTTCGCCCCTTGACTGATGGCCGTGAGATAAGCAGGACGAGTATGTTCTGGGTGATAGCCGCTGGCCCCACGATGGGCAATTACCAGGGGGCGGGCTGTCATATTTTCAGCCTAGCCATCACCGAGGTTCATACACACAGCGAATTCTCGGAAAACATGGTGCTCACACTCGGTATCGTGGATGTAGCGCCCAGAAAGCGCACAACTTCCTGAAAGGAAATGACAACCATCATGGCTGTTAACAACCCCGCCTTCACTGGCCAAAAGGCTTTCTCGCCTAACGCGACTGCTGCTGAGCTCCAAGCGCTCTATGACGCACCGTCGGCCAACCGCGCACCCGAACGCGCCATGACCTACGAAGACACAGTTGCTAAGTCCTTCATCTCTTTCGTCGTACTCCTCGTCGGCGCAGCCGCCGGATGGATCATCACCAGCATGAACCCTGCCCTGGGCTCAGGCATGATTATGGTCGCCGGTATTGGTGCCTTCGTCCTGGCCATGGTCAACATTTTCAAGAAAGAGCCAGTACCCGCACTGATTCTTGCTTATGCCGCGCTTGAGGGTGTTCTCCTCGGCGGTATCTCACTGGTCTTTGACGCCCAGTGGAGTGGCATTGTTGCCCAGGCTGTTATTGCCACCATCGTGGTGGTCGGTGTGACCTTGGCTTTGTTTGCCAACGGCAAGATCCGCGCATCAGCACGTGCGACCAAGATTTTCTTCATCGCCATCATTGCGTACCTGGTCTTCTCGGTTGTAAGCCTGCTGATGTCTGCCTTCGGTGCCACCAGCGGAACCTTCGGTCTCAACTCTGTTGAGATCTTCGGTATCCCACTGGGTCTGATCATTGGCCCTCTGGTGATCTTGCTGGCTGCATACTCACTCGTACTGGACTTCGACATGGTTCAGCGCGGTGTGCAGAACAAGGCTCCCGCCAAGTTCGCTTGGACCGGTGCGTTCAGCATCATGGTCACTGTGGTCTGGCTCTACATGCAGATTCTGCAGTTCCTGGCGATTGCCCGCGACTAACGCAGACAACGAACACGGTGAAATGGCTTCCCTTCGGGGAGGCCATTTCTCATACCTTAACCCATTCCACGGCGGATGGAGCAACTACCACAGCACACAGAATTCACACACCATGAGCTATAAACTCAAAATATCCTTCCCTCCAGTAAAGACAGCATCACCATGAGCGAATACCCCATTGATCACCTCGACGATGAAGGATCGTGGGAGATTATCCAGGCCAACCAAATTGGCCGTATTGCGAGTGCCCGCGAAGGAGCACCCGATATCTATCCCGTCTCGTATGTTGTTCACAACTGGAAGATCTACTTCCGCACCGGCGCTGAGTCTCGCTTACGCAAAGAGACAGATGGCAGGCTGGTTGCTTTTGAATCTGGTTGGCAGATGATGAAGCACTTCTCCAGCACCGTTGCCCTGGGTGTTGTGCGGACACTCACCAGTGAAGATGCTGCCAAGGTACTAGACCGGCTCCCCATTGTCGACTTCGCTCCTGATCTCGACTACGTCTGGATGGAGCTCGACCCCACCGAGGTTCGCGGACGTCGCCTCAATGTGCTGGATCCTCAGCGCTAAATACCTACTTAATTTAAGAAAGGGCCCGTAGGGGCCCCTTCTTCAATAGCGGCTTAGACAATCATGAATAAGGCCAGCACTGCGAGCAATACTGCGAGCACGATGCTGGGGATGGCGCCCTTGGCGTCGTTGTTGCGGAAATGCCACACTGCTGCAGCAACCATGAGCACAGCCAAGCAAATCGCTGCCGTGAGCTGCAGAATTCCCAGGCCAACCAGGCCAGGAAGAATCAGGCCAACTCCACCAAGAAGCTCCGCCCATCCAACGAGCTTGACGGTTCGAGGGCTATAGTCCTTGACCCATGCCATCTTGGGTTCGAGCCTCTCAACAGGCTGGAATGCTTTGGTCGAGCCGGCGTAGACAAAAAGTATTGCCAACAGCAGATCAAGAATAGAAAGAACGATGGCCAAGATTTACCTCCAAAAGTGCGGGTAAATATTCATTTCCCCCAGGTTTTAGATTAGCGCGATTCAGAGCAGAGGAATTTTCTGAGCCCTTACGGGATTCGGCTAGATTGAAGCCATGCGTTTACATGTGGCCAACCACCCCCTCATTACCCACAAGCTCACTGTGTTGCGAGACAAGAGCACTCCTTCTTCAGTGTTCCGCTCTCTCGCCACAGAGCTCGTGACCTTGTTGGCCTATGAAGCCACCCGAGATGTACGGGTCGAAGAAGTCACCATTGAGACACCAGTCACCACGACCAAGGGGGTGATGCTGAGCCAACCGCGACCTCTGGTTGTTCCTATTCTTCGTGCGGGTCTTGGCATGCTAGATGGAATGGTCACCTTGCTGCCTTCTGCTGAGGTTGGTTTCCTCGGGATGGTTCGTGACGAAGAAACTCTGCAACCTGCTACCTATGCAGAGCGCCTTCCTGATGACCTCACTGGACGTCAGTGCTTTGTGCTGGACCCTATGCTCGCAACCGGCGGATCGCTGATTGCCGCTATTGACTTCTTGTTCAAGCGCGGGGCAACCGACGTGACCTGCGTCTGTCTTCTTGGTGCACCTGAGGGTGTTACAGCTGTTGAAGCAGCAACCGAGGGCAAGAGCGTCACCTTGGTTTTGGGTGCATTGGATGAGCGTCTCAACGAGCACGGGTATATCGTTCCCGGCCTTGGTGACGCGGGTGACCGGCTCTACGGAACGGTCTAAACAGCCGCTAAATCAGGCTCTTGGTGTGCCAGACAGTCTTCACTTCAGTGAATGCTGTGATTCTGTTCAGAGATGACACTGGGATTCCCTCAACCGGCGCGAGTGTGCGCATGAGGGTTTCTGCTGCAGCGATCTGAAGCGACGCCCAATCAAGTGACCCAGCACCTGCAAGATCCAGAGCATTGATATCTGCGTGAGATGCCATCCAGGGTGCCAGCTCTGCTGGGCTTCCGGTAATCACATTCACCACACCACCAGGAACATCGCTCGTTGCCATCACTTCAGCAAAGCTGATGGCGGTCAATGGCGCATCCTCGCATGGAACAACAACGACTGTGTTTCCAGAAACCAGGATGGGGGCAATAGTGGCGACTAATCCGAGCAATGAACCCGAGGTCTGTGGCGCAATCGCGCCGACAACACCGGTGGGTTCAGGAACAGACAGGTTGAAGTAGGGGCCAGAGACAGGGTTGGCCTGCCCGGCAACCTGGGTGTATTTGTCTGCCCAGCCGGCATACCAAATCCAGGTGTCGATGGCGGCATCGACCTGAGCGGCTGCTTCCTTTGCGGAGGAGCCTTCGACCAGCATGATCTCTTCAACGAACTGTGCTTTGCGGCCTTCGAGCACTTCAGCGATGCGGTACAGAACCTGACCGCGGTTATACGCGGTAGCACCGCTCCAGCCAGGCTGCGCGGTGCGAGCGGCAACAACCGCGTCCCGCATGTCTTTGCGTGATCCTTGTGCAGCGTTGGCAACGAATTCTCCGGCGACAGAGTTCACTTCGTAAACACGACCTGATTCACTACGGGGGAACTTTCCGCCAATGAAAAGCTTGTAGGTCTTGGGGACAGCGAGACGGCTCATGCTGCACCACCTTCCAGATAAGCAGCCAATCCGGAAAGGCCGCCTTCGCGGCCGTAGCCAGATTCTTTGTAACCACCGAATGGGCTTGCGGGGTCGAACTTGTTGAAGGTGTTGGCCCAGATCACGCCGGCGCGGAGCTTGTCTGCAACAGCCAAGACGCGGCTGCCCTTCTCGCTCCAGATACCCGCAGAGAGACCATAAGGAGTGTTGTTGGCCTTGGTGATTGCTTCGGCAGGTGTGCGGAAGGTCATCACCGACAACACGGGTCCGAAGATTTCCTCCCGAGCAATGGTGTTACTGGGAGAGACACCAGTAAAGACCGTGGGTGCAAACCAGAAACCCTTGGCAGGGATGTCACACGCTGGACTCCAGCGCTCTCCACCTTCGCTTTCGCCTTGGGCGGCGAGCGCGGTGATGCGGTCCAGCTGTTCGCGAGAGTTGATGGCACCGATGTCGGTGTTCTTGTCCAGTGGGTCACCCAGGCGCAGAGTAGACAGACGAGTCTTGAGACGGTCCATAACTTCGTCATGGATGTTTTCTTGAACCAGAAGTCGACTACCGGCACAGCAGACGTGACCCTGGTTGAAGAAGATGCCACTGACAATTCCTTCAACAGCCTGGTCCAGGGCGGCATCGTCGAAGACGATGTTGGCGCCCTTGCCACCGAGTTCAAGAGTGAGCTTGGTGTTGGATCTCGCAACGGCACGAGCAATCTCGCGTCCCACAGCGGTTGAACCAGTGAAGGCGATCTTGTTGATGTCGGTGTGGTTGACCAGGGATTTACCTGTGTCGCCTGCACCGGTGATGATGTTGACCACACCTGCGGGAAGGTCCGCCTGCTGACAGATTTCTGCGAAGAGCATGGCAGTCAGCGGGGTGGTTTCTGCTGGCTTCAACACCACTGTGTTTCCTGCGGCGAGCGCGGGAGCAATCTTCCAGGCAAGCATAAGCAGGGGGAAGTTCCATGGGATCACCTGAGCTGCAACACCGAGCGACTTGGGGTTTGCACCCAAGCCAGCGAAGTCGAGTTTGTCTGCCCAACCTGCGTAGTAGAAGAACCAGGCAGCAACCAAGGGGATATCCACATCACGGGTTTCCTTGATGGGCTTTCCGTTGTCGAGGGTCTCAGCAACTGCAAGCTCGCGTGAACGCTCCTGAATCAGGCGTGCGATACGGAAAAGATACTTCCCACGATCAGCACCGGACATCTTCGACCAGACCGAGTCATAGGCAGATCGTGCTGCGCGGACGGCCACATCAACATCTGCCTCGGTGGCGGTGCTGAAGGTTGCAATGGGTGCCTCAGTGGCTGGAGAGATGCTGGTGAAGTTCTCGCCTCTGCCGGCAACGAACTCTCCATTGATAAAGAGGCCGTAGTGCTCGTTGAGGTTCAGAATCCCGGTGGATTCTGGCGCTGGTGCGTAGTCCATGAATGACATGTAATTCCTAATCGAGAGTGACGTAATCGGCACTCGAGTAGTGACCCGAGGCAAGTTTTTGGCGTTGGAGGAGAACATCGTTAAGCAAGCTTGAGGCGCCGAAACGGAACAGGTGTGGCACGAGCCACTCTTCCCCGACAGTCTCTGCAACGACGACCAGATACTTGATGGCGTCCTTGGTGGTTTTGATTCCGCCAGCAGGCTTCACACCAATACGTTGACCGGTTGCGGCATACCAATCCCGCACTGCTTCCAGCATGAGCAGGGTGACCGGCAACGTAGCAGCGGGAGCTACCTTGCCTGTTGAGGTTTTGATGAAGTCTCCCCCGGCAAGCATGGCGAGCCAGGAAGCTTTGCGCACATTGTCATAGGTGACGAGTTCTCCTGTTTCCAGAATCACTTTGAGGTGGGCGTGAGTTCCGTCGGCACGACGGCAGGCTTCTTTCACCGCCACAATCTGCTGGAAGACGGTCCACCAGTCCCCCGCTAAAAAAGCTCCGCGGTCAATGACCATGTCGATCTCGTCTGCACCTGCGGCAACTGCTTCTTGGGTGTCTGCAATCTTGATTGCCAGGGAAGAGCGGCCACTAGGGAATGCCGTTGCTACGGCAGCGACGGAAACTTTGCCCTGGTCTGGGTCGCCATGCATGTCACCGAGTGCCTCAACAGCAATGGCAACCATGTCGCCATAAACACATACTGCGGCAACCCGAGGTGTGGTCAGGTCTCTCGCATCAGGTACCAGTGCTTTGGAGACCAAAGTTCGGACCTTGCCCGGAGTATCAGCACCCTCAAGCGTGGTGAGGTCAATCAGCTTGATAATGGTGTCGATTGCCCACGATTTGGACGACGTCTTGATGCTCCGAGTGCCCAAATCGGCGGCTCGGGCTTCGAGGCCAACAGCGTCAACACCGGGCAGAGCTCGAAGAAAGTCCGCAAGTGATTCTGCGGTGAGATCTGACAATACTGGGATAGAACGCATCTCTCCACACTACTGGGAGAAACCCCGTTCGCGGCGGATGTTTCCTCATTCTTGGTGGCTAGGATGAGTCAATGGATTCAACGCTGAACAACCAAGATGAACTTCTCAACCCCCTCTCTAACCCTGACGTGGACCCGTTTGAGGTGGCCCGCGAAGCGGCGGCTCAGATCGCGGAGAAAACAGGCGTAGCTCAGCACGATATTGGTCTGACATTGGGTTCTGGCTGGGGCAAAGCAGCTGAGTTGATGGGCGAAACCACAGCCACGATTGATGCCGCCGAAATTACTGGTTTCAGTGCTTCCGCCGTCGTGGGCCACTCCGGAACATTACGCAGCATCTTGCTTCCTAGCGGAAAGCGTGCACTCGTTATTGGTGCTCGCACGCACTATTACGAAGGCCACGGTGTGCGCCGCGTGGCCCACAGCGTGCGCACCGCTGCTGCGTGCGGTGCCACCACCATGGTGCTCACTAATGGTGCAGGTGGCATCAAGCCCAACTGGAAGCCAGGAACCCCCGTACTGATCAGCGACCACATCAACTTGACCGCGGACTCTCCTCTTGAGGGCGCGACCTTCATTGACCTCACTGATCTGTATTCATCCAGACTGCGCGATCTTGCTCGCACGGTGGATAGCAGCCTCGATAACGGTGTCTATGTCCAGTTCCGCGGGCCTCACTATGAAACTCCTGCCGAAGTGCAGATGGCGAAGGTTCTCGGCGGCCACATCGTGGGTATGTCCACGGCGTTAGAGGCGATTGCTGCCCGCCAAGCAGGAATGGAAGTTCTGGGACTCTCTCTCATTACCAACTTGGCTGCTGGTATTTCTGAGAACCCGCTGTCCCACAAAGAGGTACTGGAAGCGGGCGCTGCTGCAGAAGGTCGCATCAGCGAGCTACTTGCCCGCATCGTGGACAAGCTCTAGAAAGCCCAGTCATGACAACAGTGAATGAGTATCATTCCGAGGTTCTGGCGTGGATTGAGCAAGACCCCGACCTAGAAACAGTGGCAGAACTTAAAGCGCTACTTAAAGCCTCTGAAGCAGGTGACGAGCAAGCACAGGCAGAGATCTCGGACCGCTTCTCCACTCGCTTGAGCTTTGGAACAGCTGGTCTTCGTGGTGCCATTGCTGCAGGTCCCAACCGAATGAACCGGGTTGTTGTCATTCAAGCAGCAGCCGGCTTGGCCCGCTATTTGCTTGCGAATGCACACGAAGGAAAGACTCCCAGTGTGGTCATCGGTTTTGACGGCCGTAAGAACTCAGAAGTATTTGCTCGCGACACAGCAGAGATTATGTCGGGCTTTGGAGTTGAGGCAATGTTGCTGCCCCGCATGCTTCCCACCCCAGTTCTCGCCTTCAGCGTTCGTGAACTAAATGCCAGTGCTGGCGTCATGGTCACTGCTAGCCACAATCCTGCAGCTGACAACGGCTACAAGGTCTACCTCGGCGGAGATGACAATGGTTCCCAAATTGTCTCCCCCGCCGATGTCCACATTGCCGAGCAGATAGACATGGTTGCCGCGCAGATGAACGTTGGCGAGCTAGCCAGGGGCCCATTCAGCACTATTCCTGAGTCAGTCATTGATAATTACATCTCCCAGACCGCTCTGGTTGCAGGGACTTATGCGTCATCAGCACAACCTCACTTTGTGTACACCGCCATGCATGGTGTGGGCTATGAAACCTTCGCAGCTGTAATCTCACGTGCTGGTTTCGGCACACCTGAAGTAGTTGCTGAACAAAACGTTCCTGATGCCACCTTCCCCACCGTGGAGTTTCCTAACCCGGAGGAACCCGGCGCACTTGACCTGGCCTATGTATTAGCTCGAAAGACCAATGCAGAACTCATCGTGGCTAACGACCCGGATGCGGATCGTCTGGCAGTGGCTATCCCAGATGAGTCAACAGCTGAAGGCTATCGCCGACTCACCGGCAATGAGCTTGGTGCTCTGCTGGGCTGGAGAACAGCCCGTGAACTTGGCCTTACGAACAAGACTGGAACACTGGCGTGCTCCATCGTGTCTAGCCCCGCACTCTCTGCC